>JARRNM010000048.1:0-16972 GCA_037384945.1 Deltaproteobacteria bacterium | reverse complement strand
GTTGCTGCGTCAGGCTTTCGCCCATTGCGCAAAATTCCTCACTGCTGCCTCCCGTAGGAGTCTGGACCGTGTTCCAGTTCCAGTGTGGCTGATCATCCTCTCAGACCAGCTACCCGTCGTAGCCTTGGTAGGCTTTTACCCTACCAACAAGCTGATAGGACGCGGGCCCGTCCTCAAACGCTAACTTCCATGGATAGGTCAGCTTTTACCCCTTCCCGCGAACGGAACGTGGTCTTATCGGGTATTAGCACCGCTTTCGCGGAGTTATCCCCGATTCGAGGGTAGGTTACCCACGCGTTACTCACCCGTGCGCCACTTTACTTTCCCAAGCAAGCTCGGGATTTCTCGTACGACTTGCATGTGTTAGGCACGCCGCCAGCGTTCATTCTGAGCCAGGATCAAACTCGCCACTTAAATTGTGAAGCCAAGTAATCTTGGCTCTCTCATCAAGAATTTAGGACCCACGAGATTTACACGCTATTTAGTTTTCAAAGATCAAGAGCCACTCACGCTCTTTATTTTATATTATGAAACCCCCGGATTGTCAAGATCTAAAGAATAGTTTTCCGGTGGGCAACAGCTCACCTTTATACAAAGAACGATGTCTCCTTGTCAAGTAAAAAAGTCAGAAAAAATTAGAATAATGGAATGGTGGGATAATGCAATATTGGCTCATCATTTCCAAGCCCCATCATTCCAACATTCCATCCTTCCGGTTGTGCCTCTAACCGCTTTCGTCCACCTGGATCCGATGGTATTTCTTCTTCCCTGCCCGTAGAAGCATTTCCCCTTTTTCCAGATGGTCCAGAGTGGCCCGCTCATCAAACTTTTGAATCCTCCTGCCGTTTATATAACCTCCCCCCTGTTGGATGAGACGCCTCGCTTCTCCCTTGGAAGAACAAAGACCTATTTTCGCGAAAAGTTCGAAGGCAGGAATTCCACTGCTCAGACTACTCTCTGCGATAATCGTTGTAGGGATTGAAGTAGCAGAAATGTCAACACTTGAGACAGCGGTCACAGATACCACATCACTAACATCCACATTTATAGTGCTACTTGGAAGAACGTCTTCACTAATTTGTCGTTCTCCGAATATGTTCTCAGACTGGCTCCTAGCAGCACTGGCGGCAGCATGCCCGTGGGTGATCTTGGTTACTTCATACGCAAGCACACTCTTCACCTGGTTGAGATCTGCTCCTTGCATCCCCTCAACCGCACGAATTTCTTCCATAGGGAGGAAAGTAAAATATGCGAGGAATCGAGCCACGTCCTGGTCTTCGGTGTTAACCCAATACTGGTAATACTCGTAGGGTGACGTCAAGGTACCGTCCAGCCAGACAGCGCCTTGTGCGGTCTTTCCCATCTTCTCGCCGCTGGCGGTGGTAATGAGGGGAAAGGTTATCCCGTAAACGGTTTTCTGTCCCATCCGCCGGACCAGATCAACCCCGGCGACTATATTTCCCCACTGGTCGCTGCCACCCATCTGAAGGCTGCAGTCGTATTCATCAAAGAGGACGAGAAAATCGTAAGCCTGGAGTAACATGTAGTTAAATTCTATGAAGCTCAGCCCGGTTTCCAATCTCATCTTGTAGCTCTCCGCAGTGAGCATTCGATTAACGCTAAAGTGGCGGCCTATATCTCGCAGGAACTCGATGTAATTCAGTGGCGCCAACCACTCTGCGTTATTGACAAGCAAGGCCCGGTCTGAGCTAAAATCGATGAACTGCCCCAACTGCACTTTTAATTTTTCTGCATTTTCATTAATTTCCTCGCGGCTGAGCATCTGGCGCATTTCTGTCTTGCCGCTGGGGTCTCCTACAAGGGCGGTGCCGCCACCCACTAAGGCTATGGGCCGATGTCCGCAGCGCTGCATGTGAGCTAAAGACATTATGGGCAGGAGGCTGCCTACATGCAGACTTGTAGCAGTGGGGTCGAAGCCTATGTAACAGGTAACCGGTTTTTCCAACGCCTGGCGGCTGGCGACAGCGTCGGTGCACTGCTCAATAAAACCCCGCTCCTCCAGTACATCAAAAACGTTTTTCAATCCTTTGTCCCCCATCTATCTACTGGGCACTAGGCAGTAAGCACTAAGCACTACAACTCGGAACGGCGAACGGGGATCCCGGAATTATAATAAGCATAAAAATAGATTAGCTTTATCAGGTAATTTCGCGTTCCGCGTTCCAAATTCCGCCTTTTAAGCCTTGCTGCCTAGTGCATAGTCCTTAGTGCCTAGTTTGGTTAATTATCTAAGTCCAAACGGATTCGTTGGATTGCCTCGCTGCGGCCCGTCTTTGCTGAGACATCAATCAAAACCGCCTGTAATTGAAGTCCTCCTTTGGCCGGAGAGAATTTCTTCGGAGTCTGGCTGATGAGCTGGGCTATTGCTTCCTCTTTTCTTATGCCGATGACCGAATCCGTCGCCCCTGTCATTCCCACATCAGTGATGTAGGCTGTGCCGGAGGCGCGGATCTGCTCATCTGCCGTTTGCACATGAGTGTGAGTGCCCAAAACCGCACTCACTCTGCCATCGAAATACCATCCAAGGGCCTGTTTCTCCGAGGTAGCTTCGGCATGGAAGTCGACTACGATTATCTTGGTCTTTGCGGATAGGCGGCTGAGGAGTTCATCCCCGACTTTAAAGGGGGACTCCAAGGGGCTCATGAAGACCCGCCCTTCGAGATTAATGACGCCAACTGGAGTGCCCCCTGCAGTTTTAAGTATTGCGTGCCCTTTCCCCACTACTCCGGCCGGATAATTGGCCGGTCGCAGCACCCTCGGGCTCTCTTGCAAATAGGGTTCAATTTCCTTTTTCCGCCAAATGTGGTTTCCCGAGGTAAGTAGATCAACGCCGTTTTCCAGCAACTCATCGGCCACCTTCGGAGTTAAACCAGCCACCCCGGCACCGTTTTCCCCATTAGCTATGACAAAATCTATTTCCTCACCACCCACTAGGCGAGGCAGAAGCGTCCTCACCGCCAACCTGCCTGGCTTACCGACAATGTCTCCGATAAAAAGAATCCGGATCAAACCAGGAACTTTCTCTCGCATGGGAAATTGTCTTTCGGTTATGCCGGTTAATTCGGCTTGGTCGGTTTGATTATTAGCTGCTAAAACATAAACTGAACACATCTATTAGATCTATAATCCGGCATAACTGCCTAACTGACCTGGCCTTACTTCGCGTAGTCCACGGCCCTGGTTTCACGGATAACCGTCACTTTAATCTGTCCGGGATAACTGAGTTCGTTCTCAATTTGTTTGACGATGTCGCGACACAACATCACCGATTCTTCATCCGAAATCTTGTCGTTTTCCACTATAATGCGCAGTTCTCGACCGGCCTGGATAGCGTAGGATTTGCTCACACCCCTGAAGGAATTGGCAATTTTCTCAAGCTCTTCCAGTCTCTTTACGTAGGTCTCCATCAGCTCCTTGCGAGCACCGGGGCGCGCTCCTGAGAGGGTGTCCGCGGCCTGCACCAGTACCGCCAGCACGGACTCCGGCTCTATGTCCTCGTGGTGAGCAGCAATGGCGTGAATAATCTTGGCCGATTCTCCGTGCTTCTTGGCAAGTTCGGCGCCTATGGTGGCATGCGGCCCCTCCACCTCGTGATCCACCGCCTTGCCTATATCGTGGAGTAAGCCGGCTCGTTTGGCCCTCTTTTCATTCAGCCCCAGCTCAGCGGCCATGATACCGCAAAGAAAAGAGACTTCTAATGAATGTTGCAATACATTTTGGCCGTAACTGGTTCGATACTTCAACTTACCCAATAACTTTATCAGCTCAGGGTGAATGCCGTGCCCGCCCACATCAAAAGCTGCCTGTTCACCAGCTTCACGGGTGGCAATGTCAACTTCCTGATTGACCTTTTCAACAATCTCCTCTATTCGAGCCGGGTGTATTCTGCCATCACTGATCAACCTCTCCAAAGATAATCGAGCTACCTCGCGGCGAACGGGATTAAATCCAGAAAGAATTACAGCCTCTGGCGTGTCGTCTATGATTAGATCAACACCGGTTGCAGCCTCAATGGCCCTGATATTCCGCCCCTCACGCCCGATTATCCTTCCTTTCATCTCTTCGTTGGGAAGGGCGACAACCGAGATAGCCTTCTCCGCCACATAGTCCCCAGCGTAGCGTTTTATTGCCAAGGAAATGATTTCTTTAGCTTTCTTGCTGGCACTTTCTCGAGCACCAGTCTCTATCCTCTTGATGAGTTTGGCCGCATCATGTTTTGCCTCAGCTTCCATGGACCTTATAAGTAAATCTTTCGCCTCAGAGGATGGGATTCCTGCGATGCGCTCCAGTTGGGCACGTTGTTCCTGAATAAGCTTATCTAAAGTCTCTGACTTTTCGCCCAACTCATTGTCTCGTTGAAGAAGGGCTTTTTCCTTACGGGACAGATTTGTCTCACGTTTGTCGAACAACTCTCCTTTCTTTTCTAGGTTATCCTCTTTTTGCAGTAGCCGGCGCTCCAAATTTTGCAATTCCCTACGAGTATCTTTGGTCTCTCGCTCGAATTCCACCTTCATTTGATAGAGGCTATCTTTGGCCTGGAGCATCGCCTCTTTCTTAACTGTTTCAGCTTCTTTTCTGGCTTCATCGATGATCTTCTGGGCTGCGTTTGTGGTGGACCTCATCCGGGCTTCCATGCTTTTTCTGACAATGAAAGCTCCTATCAATGCACCAAAAAGAGCCGCAGATATGATCAACAACATGGTTGTTACTGTCATGGTCATAGCTCCCCCACATTCTTAGGAACTCTACTAGTTTCTCAAAAGAGAGAGAAATTAACTCCTTACCGCTACAGGAGTACCGCTCGTATCTGGTCATCAGACGGATTCGTGGGAGAGTTGATGGGGGGCTTAAAACATTCCGGCGAGATATTCGGGGTGGGGTATTGTTGTCGGCAGAACTGCACCTTTCTCAGCACACTTCTTCCCATGGGGGGACAACCTAAATAGGCATTCCTGCCTGAATCAGCTACAGCTCCTCCTTTTCTTGGTTATATAGATACCTCTGCAAGTGGGTCCACGAAAAACATTTTATTTTAACAGCTTATCTCAGCAGATAGCTGTTGAAAAGAATTTGGGCAAGCCGCTGAATCGCCGGCCTATTTTCACGCCCCCCCTGATAGGAGGCTCGAAAAACCTTTTTACATTTAACGGCGATGGTTACGAGTTACCCTTCCTAAATCTCGGGCAGGGACCCCTTCCCGACCCCTTTAGTCTTACAACACCGGATATGTACCATCACTCCGCCGTCAAAGGTATCCGCCTGGGAAACCTCTCGAGCGGTAATACCGAAAATATCGAAAAATAACGATTTAAGCAAGATAAAAATGATTCCCGGGCCTTAGCCAAAAAAATCCCCCGCGAGCATGCCGTGTTGGCAGGTTGTTATGAACCTGGTTCAACCAGGTGGGGTCCCTGTTGGCACTTTAGGCGCTTCGGAAGCACCGATGCGACACACCGTGCCAAGGAAGGGTCCCCGTTCTATCAATGTTGGCTCAAGAACTTGCTGCCAATCACCAACACCGCAGGGGTGGGTTAAAAACATTATAGCAATAAACTTTAAACTTTCCTCCCTATCACCAATACGGCCGAACACATCTTCGCAACCCTTGTTTAACTGCCCCTCATTTATGGGAGTGTTGGGCCCGTAAGAGAGCTGCCAATCACCAACACCGCAGGGGTATCAATGACTTTAGGGCAACATGGATGAGAGCTTTTCCTGTTTACTCTCGATCCGATCGACCAGTTGCTCGTAAGCCTCCTTCATTTGGAGGTAGTCGCTCGTAATATTCAGAGCGGCTAATAGAGCAATGGTTGCTAGTGAAGAAGAGTGGAGCCTGTTCTGAGCCTCCTGGCATTTGGAGGTCAGATGTTGGGCCACCTTTTCCACATACGCCCTGTCGGCTTTGGTGTGAATGGTGTATTCCTGACCCAGGATCCCTACCTTCACCTGTTGGACCAAATTCCCGCCTCCCTTAAGAAAAACGGTTCAGTTTCTCTATCAGCGTATCCAGACGAGCACGAATCTCCGACCTCTGCTTCTCAGACCTCTCCAGCTTGGTCTCCAACTCCCTGATGCGCCCCTCTTGTTCCGCCAGCCTTGTGCCACACTGATTGTGCTCACCAAGGAGTATCTCATACCTTTCTATGAGCGCGTCAATGCGGGATTCCAAGCGATCGAACGGCGTCTCTTGCTCTGTTCTCGCCTCTTCTACAGGGATGGTCGCGTTTCCGATAGTGGTGTTTTCCTCTGCCATTTGGCTATCTCCCCCTCCCTTGAGCCCCTATTTCCTAGGGTATTGTAATATTCCTGTCGATTTCTAGTCAAGTCGGCGGCCAATCGCCCGTCGCCTCCGGCGTCGCGCGGCGAGGCTGGAAGTCGCGCGAGACGTGAGGTCGAGTTTGATAATTACAGAATGCAACTCGTCTCGCTCGTCTTGCCCGTCTCGCTCGTCTCGCAGCGCAGAGCGCTCTGCGCTTTGCGCTATTCTACCGTGACACTCTTTGCCAAGTTTCTTGGCTGATCCACGTCGGTCCCGCGGAATACCGCCACATGGTACGCCAGCAGTTGCATTGGTAGGGTGAAAAGAATGGGGGTCAAGAGTGGTTCAGTGGCCGGCACTTGAACATAGGCGTCCACTTTGCCAACCAGCTCCCCTTCCGAGTCGTCGCATACTGCAATTATCTTCCCCCGACGAGCTTTGACCTCTTCTATATTGGAAAGCATCTTCTCAAAGGAGCGGCCACGGCTTACCACTGCAACCACTGGCATATGCTCATCAATAAGGGCAATAGGGCCATGTTTCAATTCACCGGCCGCGTAGCCCTCGGCATGGATATATGAGATCTCCTTGAGCTTTAGCGCTCCTTCCAAAGCTATAGGATAGTTGATACCACGCCCTAGGTAGAGGAAATCCCGCGCATTGGCGTATTCACGGGCAATAGCTTTAATCCACTCGTCTTGATCCAGAGTGGCCTCCATTTTCTTTGGGAGTTTAACCAATTCCAATATATGCTCTTGACTCTGCCGCTGAGTGAGCCTACCCAGTTTGACTCCCAGATAAAGGCCCAGCAGATAGAGAGCAACCAATTGAGTGGTGAAGGCCTTGGTGGACGCTACACCGATTTCTGGACCGGCGTGGGTGTAAAGAACCCCGTCTGATTGCCGGACCAAACTACTGCCTACCACATTTACAATTGCCAGCAGAAAGGCACCTTTCTTGCGACCTTCTTTTAAACCCGCCAGGGTATCAGCTGTCTCGCCGGACTGTGATATGAGAATTTGTAGGGTCTTTGAATCGATTATGGGATCGCGGTAGCGAAATTCAGAACCAAGTTCCACTTCCACCGGCAGACCGCAGAGAGACTCCAGTAAAAATTTACCCACCAGACCGGCATGGTAGGAGGTGCCGCACGCCACTATGAAGATCTTGTCAAGGGATTTAATCAATTTATCGTCCAAGTTTAAATCATCGAGAAAAACCTCACCGGCAGACTCGCTAATTCGTCCGCGAAAAGTATCGATAACTGCCCGGGGTTGCTCGTAAATCTCCTTTTCCATAAAGTGGGTATATCCAGCTTTCTCAGCCATCACTGGGTTCCAGGTGACGTGGGCCACCTCTTTTTCACGAGAAGTGCCGTCCTCGCTTTTTACTTCAAACCGATTTCCGCTAAGGATTACCGTCTCGCCGTCATCCAGAAAGACAACTTCTCTGGTGTGACCCAAAATTGCCGGAATATCTGAGGCTACCAGCAGGGCATCGGCAGCCAGACCCAAAACCAGCGGACTTTCTTTCCTCACGGCAATTAGCTTGTCTGGCTCCCGTTCGTTGAGAATGACCAGAGCATAAGCACCCTCTATGCGCTTAAGGCTCCTGCTCACTGCTTCCTCGAAAGAGGCTCCGCCTTCCACCTCTTTGTTGATCAGTTGAGCCACAATCTCGGTGTCTGTCTCCGAGTTGATCTTACAGCCCGACTCTAAAAGCTCTTTTTTTAGGGGGAGATAGTTTTCGATGATCCCATTGTGAACCACCGCAATGGACCCCACTTTGTGCGGATGTGCATTGATGTCCGAGGGGGGGCCGTGGGTTGCCCAGCGAGTGTGGCCTATACCCACAGAGCCCCTCACCGGTTGTTTTGTCAGGAGCGTTTCGAGTTGCGATAGTTTCCCCTGACAACGTCGCACTTCGATTCGGTCACCGCTGATTACGGCTACACCGGCACTGTCATAGCCACGATATTCCAACCGTCTCAACCCGTCTACCAGCAGCGATACGCAGTCCTTCTGGCCAATATATCCAATTATCCCACACATTTTATTCCTCTATTCATTCCAATGAGATCCTTTACACACTTCAGCAATCTTTGCAGTTCTCATCTCTTTCCAGCTGTCCGTAGTCCGTTGCAGCAAAACGCAGAGCGCTAAGCGCATAGCGTTTGGTGAACAGTAAACGGATCTGTTCTGCAACTGTATACCCCTTGCCATTTATCGTTTACTCGCTTTTGCCCTATGCTCTATGCCTTGCTGCAATGATTTTTTCGGCTTCTGCGAGCTCTTCATTAGTATTGACACCCATAAATTCGGTGGCATCGGAACCGCTAACGGCTTGTACCCTCCAGCCACGCGCTGCAGCCAGCTGTATCATATCCGTAAGGTAGTACTCACCCTGGGCATTAGCATCTCTGATTTCTGGGATCACATCATGCAACAAAGCCCCGCCCACACAATAGATTCCTGTGTTCACCTCCCGGATATGGCTCTCTTCCCCAGTAGCATCCTTGGCTTCAACTATTCCTGATACCTCACCAGCAGAATTCCGCACAATTCGCCCATAACTTCCCGGCTCCTCTAACAATATGCTCAAGACACTCAGATCTTTTTCACTGTTTGCATGAGCAGTCAAAAACATGCGCAAGGTATCTGCAGTGAGCAAAGGAGTATCGCCACAGCAGATCAGCACTGAGCCAGCAAAATCAGACAAATGAGGCAGCGCACAAAGGACCGCATGGCCGGTTCCCAGTTGTTCGTCTTGCAATACCCATTCCACCGGCGCTTCTGCGAAAATCTCCTGAATGCTCTTAGCCTGGTGGCCCACCACTACAAGCACTTGACCTAATCTCAATTCCTCAAGAGCAGCCAGAACATATGACAGCATAGGCCGACCGCAAATCGGGTGCAGGACCTTAGCAAGATCTGAATACATCCTAGTCCCTTTACCTGCGGCCAAAACCAAGGCAGCAACATTTCTCATGATTTCTCTTTTACTGCATCCAAGGGAAAATAGCAACGGCTCACGGTGCTATTCACCAGCGAGACGGGCGAGACGGGGTTTTTTAATTATACACGACCTCACGTCTCGCCCGACATCACGTCTCGTGGCACAGAGCGCCTAGCGCCATGCGCTTTGCGCTCTGTGCAAAAAAAGGCGGACCCCCTAAGGGATCCGCCTAGTTTATATCTGATGTCGGTCTCGGCTACAACTTTGCTCTCTCCGCAGCTCTGATGCGAGCGATTGCCCTTTGCAGGGCGGCTTCCGCCTTGGCGAAATCTATTCCTTCCTGGCGCTCTTTCAAACGCTGCTCGGCCCGCTCCTTTGCGGCTAGCGCCCTCTCCAAATCAACTTCTTGAGCCCGTTCAGCGGTTGTGGCCAGGACAATAACTTTTGTCGGCAGCACTTCAGCATAACCTCCGCTAACCGCCACGGATTCGAGCGTGCCGCCCTTACGATACTTTACCTCTCCGGGCTGAAGTTGGGCCAGGAAAGGAATGTGATTGGCCAGGGCGCCGAATTCACCAAAGTACCCTGGCGCCATCACTATATCTACCTCGTCGCTAACTACGGTCTTCTCTGGAGTTACCACATCCAGATGCACGGTTTTCTCTGCCATAGAATCACCATCTTCAGAGCTAGATTTCTAACAGCCCGTTATTCGGCCGCCATGGTTTTGGCTTTCTCCAAAACCTCTTCAATACCGCCAACCATGTAAAAGGCCTGTTCTGGAACCTCGTCATGCTTGCCGTCAACGATCTCGCGGAAGGCGCGAACCGTGTCTTCAACCTTAACGTATTTACCGTCCGTACCCGTGAACTGCGAAGCCACAAAGAAAGGCTGACTCAGGAAACGCTGAATTCTCCGAGCCCGGGCCACAACAACCTTGTCTTCTTCAGAAAGTTCGTCCATCCCGAGAATGGCGATGATGTCCTGGAGGTCTTTGTATTTTTGCAGGATCATCTGCACATCTCGAGCGGTCTTATAATGATCCTCACCAAGAACGTTGGGATCCAGGATGCGAGAGGTGGAATCCAGAGGGTCCACTGCCGGATAGATCCCCAGTTCGACAATCTGCCGATTGAGCACCACGGTGCCATCCAAATGAGCAAAGGTAGTCGCCGGGGCCGGGTCGGTGAGGTCGTCTGCCGGCACGTACACACACTGGACTGCTGTGACCGAACCCTTGGTAGTGGAGGTGATGCGCTCCTGGAGTTCTCCCAAGTCAGTTCCCAAGGTGGGCTGGTAACCCACGGCTGAGGGCATGCGGCCCAGAAGGGCCGAAACCTCCGCACCGGCCTGGGTGAAGCGGAAAATATTGTCAATGAAAAGGAGCACGTCCTGGCCCTCCTCATCCCGAAAATACTCAGCCTGGGTAAGAGCGGAAAGGGCCACCCGCGCCCGGGCTCCGGGAGGCTCGGTCATCTGGCCGTAAACCAAGGCTGCCATGGGAAGCACGCCTGATTCCTTCATCTCCAGGTAAAGGTCGTTACCCTCCCGGGTGCGCTCCCCCACTCCAGCGAATACCGAGATGCCCTTGTGCTGCATGGCGATGTTGTGAATCATCTCCATCATGATAACCGTCTTGCCCACGCCGGCACCGCCGAACATCCCCATCTTGCCGCCCCGGGGAAATGGCACCAAGAGATCGATGACTTTTACCCCCGTCTCCAAAACTCTTACCGAGGTATCCTGCTCGGTGAAGTTCGGTGCCGCCCGATGGATGGCGGCGTACTTTTCGGCCTCAACCGGCCCAAGCCCGTCAACCGGGCGGCCAACCACATTGAGCACCCGGCCGAGGCTGGGCTTGCCCACGGGCATCTGAATTGGCGCACCGGTGTCCTTGGCAGCCATACCCCTGACCAGACCGTCAGTGGTATCCATGCCCACGCAGCGCACCACGTTGTCCCCCAGATGCTGAGCCACCTCCACGATAAGATTGTCTTCCTCATCACTGATGCTGGGGTTGCTGATGGCAATTGCCGACAAAATCTCCGGCAGCTTCCCCTCAGCGAACTCCACGTCCACCACATTGCCGATGACCTGAACGATTTTTCCGATATTCATAGATTCTCCTCACAAAGTGCTGAAAACTCTTATTTCTTCAAAGCTTCCACGCCGCCGACTATGTCCATCAGCTCCTTGGTGATGCCTGCCTGCCTGGCTTTGTTGTAAACAAGGGTAAGATCCCGCACCATTTCCTTGCAGTTACTCACCGCGTTATCCATGGCGGCCATCCGGGCGGCGTGCTCGCTCACCGCGGTCTGGAAAAAGGCCTCAAGAATCTGCAAATTGATATAGTTGGGCAAGAGATCATTGAGGACTCCCTCTCTTGAGGGTTCAAAGATATATTCCAAAAGTTCCTGTTCCTCTTCTTCCATCGCTACTGGCGCGATAGGCAACAGCTTCTTGATCACCGGCCTCTGGGTGGCCATATTGATGAACTCAGCGTAGCAAAGATGGACTTCATCAACCTCATGGGTGAGGAACAGCTCGATTGCTTCCTGGCCGATGGCGCTGGCATCACCCATGTTGGGATTGTTGAGCATCCCCTCATGAAAAACACGGGTGGGACGCTTCCGCCGGCGAAAATAGTCCCTGCCCTTGCGGCCGATAAGGCTGAGGGAAACCTCCAAACCTTCCTGCTCCCTTCCTGCGATAAACTTCTCCGCGGCAGAGATGAGGTTGGTATTGAAAGCTCCGCACAGACCTCGATCAGCAGTGATGGAGATCAGCTCCACCTTGACCACTTCCTCGTGCTCCATTAGCAGAGGAAAACCCTCGGTTTCAACCCCGGCCGCCACCCGGTTCATAATTTCCTTAAGCTGCTTGGCATAGGGGATAAACTGGTCCAATTTCTGTTGGGTAGTGCGAAGCTTGGCAGCAGCAACCATGTTCATGGCCCGGGTGATCTGCTGGGTCTTTTTGACCGCGTCAATTTTTCTTTTAATATCACGTTGGGTTGCCATAGGTCGCTTGTCTCACTCCCTTTGTCTGGATCTAAACGGCGGCCTGGAAGATCTCGTCGAACTCGCTGAGAGCTTTTTTCATTTTCCCGTCCAGTTCTTCGCTGATCTCTTTCTTCTCCTGCAACTCCTCGAAAATGAAAGAATGTTTTTGCTCGATGAATTCCAGCATTTGCGGCTCGTATTCCGCTAACTTATCTACCGGATACTTGTCCAGGAAGCCGCGGGTACCGGCGTAGATGGACGTAACTTGCTTGGCCATGGACATGGGCACATATTGGGGCTGCTTCAAAAGCTCGACCAACCGTACGCCTCGATTCAGCTGCTGCTGGGTCGACTTGTCCAGGTCACTGCCGAACTTGGCGAAGGCCTCGAGTTCGCGATACTGGGCCAAATCAAGACGTAAACGGCCGGCAACCTGTTTCATCGCCTTGACCTGGGCAGCACCGCCCACCCGGGATACGGAAAGACCCACATTGATAGCAGGCCGTACACCGGCGAAGAAAAGGCCTGGCTCCAGGTAGATCTGGCCGTCGGTGATGGAAATAACGTTAGTGGGGATGTAAGCGGAGACGTCGCCCGCCTGAGTTTCAATGATGGGCAAGGCCGTCAAGGAGCCTCCGCCTTTCACGAACTGGGAATCCAATTCGGGGGCTTTGTCCGATAGCTTTGCCGCCCTCTCCAGTAAACGGGAGTGGTTATAGAAGATGTCACCCGGAAAAGCTTCGCGGGCCGGTGGCCGTCGGAGCAGCAGGGAAATCTGCCGGTAGGCAACCGCCTGCTTGGAGAGGTCGTCATAAATGATCAGCGCGTGTTGGCCGCGGTCCCGGTAATACTCCCCCATGGCGCATCCCGCGAAAGGAGCGATATACTGCAGAGAAGCCGGATCACTGGCGCAGGCCGAAACTACAATGGTGTAGTCCATGGCCCCATGCTTTCTCAGGGTCTCCACCACCTGGGCCACCGTGGACTTTTTCTGGCCGCAGGCAACGTAGATGCAAATGACATCCTGGCCCTTCTGATTGATGATGGCATCCACCCCGATGGCGGTCTTGCCGATCTGGCGGTCGCCGATGATCAACTCCCGCTGACCCCGTCCAACCGGGGTCATGGCATCTATGGCCTTGAGCCCGGTGTACATGGGCTCGTCCACCGGTTGGCGTTGAATAACCCCGGGGGCGATCCGCTCGATTCGGGAAAACTCGGTGGCCTCAATCGGGCCCTTGCCATCCAGAGGCTGGCCCACCGGATCCACCACCCGACCGACGACCGCATCTCCAACCGGCACCTCGGCGATGCGCCCGGTGCGCTTGACCTCAGCGCCCTCTTTAATGTGGGTAACCTCGCCCATAATGGCGCAACCCACATTGTCTTCTTCCAGGTTGAGGGCGAGGCCATAGACAGCGCCGTGCTCGGTGGGAAACTCCAGGAGTTCCATGAGCATACATTTCTCCACCCCGTAGACCCGGGCAATACCGTCACCCACAGTAAGAACGGTACCGGTCTCGCTCAGTTCAACCTTCTTGTCGTAGTCCTTGATCTGTTCCCTAATAATCTGACTGATTTCTTCGGCCCTGATTTCCATCGGCTCGTCTCACCCCTTTATTAGAGTTTCTTTGATACTCGCCAGTTGAGTCCTGACGCTGCCATCTAAAACCAGATCTCCCACCTGAGCTACAACTCCACCAATGAGCTCGGGATCGACTTCCGTCTCGACAACGATGCTCTGGCCAACTGTTTTTTCCAAGGAAGCCTTTATGGATTCCACCGTCTCCTCAGTTAGAGGTGTGGCACTCCTTACCTTGGCCCTGCTGATGTTTGCCATTTCGTCCAGAAGCTTTTCATAGAAGCTGCAAACGTCCAAGATAATGGCCAGTCGGTTCTTCTCCAGCATCAAATCGATCAAGCTCCGGAAGACTGGGGAAAATCCCATCTTCTCGACCACCCCATTGCAGATGATCTTGCGGCTTTCTTTGGCGTACATGGGATTGGAAGCAGCATCTGCAAATTCCGGCGTCCCCTCCCAAAAGGCCACGAATTGGTCCAGCTCTTCTCCGTATTTCTCGTAATTGCCGTCTTCGCGACCTAGAGTCAGGAGCGCCTTGGCATACCTTTTGGCTAAGATCTGATTGGTCACTTGGCCTCCACCACTTTTGTCATAAAGTCATCAACCAGTTTTGTCTGATCTGCGTCCCCGATTTTCTCTTTGAGAAGCGTTTCTGCAGCAGTTACGGAGAGTTCAGCGATCTCCCGCTGCAACCCCTCCTTGGCACTTTTAATCTCCTGTTCAATGGCAATATCCGTTTGTTTGCGGATCTCCGCCGCAGCCTTTTCAGCGTTGGCAATAATCTTGGCCTTCTCCCTCTCGCCCTGCTCGATATATTCTTTCAGTATGCGATCGGTTTCCTCATCCAGCCGCGCCAGCTTCTGCTTGTATTCCTCGTATGTTTTCTCCGCTTCCTTCTTCTTTTCTTCAAGATCCCTGAGGGTGTTGGAGATGGTTTCGGTCCGTTTGGTGAAGTAGCTCTTGAGATTCAATTTCTTAAAGATGAACACAAGCACGGCTACCATGATAGTGAAATTGAGCAGTCGGTAGAAGAAATCGGGCCACATTGAATGGCCACTTTCTCCGGATGCCCAAGCCATTCCCGCGGACAGAAATACCGTGAGGCTACAACAGCCAAAAAGAACAACAATCGTGCCGGACCTTTTAAGCCTCAACCAGTTCATTGGATGCTCCTCCCCAGGACTTTTTCGGTCACGGCCACAGAAAAGGCCTGCACTTGCGCCTGCAGTTGGGTCCGGGCCTCCTGGATGTCCGACGCCACCTTGTGCCGGGCCTCCTGGATCTTGGCCTGGACCTCCGTATTGGTAGCTGCGATAAGCTCTGCCTCTGCCTCCTCGCCCTCACCCTTGCTCTTGTTGATTTGGGCCATTCCCTCTTTCTTGGCTTCCAGAACCTTTTGTTCGAAGCGCTCCATGGAATCCTCGGCCTCGTCTGTCAAAGAGGTAATGTCCGAGTTGAACTTTTGGATGACTTGATTTCGTTCTTTCATGATATTGCGGATGGGGCGAAAGAGGATCAAGTTGAGAAGAAAAAGCAGGATCAAGAAATTGATCATCTGAATAATGAGGGTAATATCCGGATTGATCATAGTCTCGCTCTCCGAAATGCTTCGCGCACCTCAGACCCGGGGCGAATGTATCTTTGTTAAAATCTTAACAATCTTAGTGCCTTGAAAAGTCCTTGTTAGGGTTGGCCGCTGTCCAATATCACCCACCGCAGCCCCTTCCCCAATCCAAAACCACCAAAATTGTTCAAAGAAGACTTTAGTCGTAAAGAGTGATTCTGGTGCGAAATTTCACTTATTTCTGAAAGACAAATTTGCGCATGGCCACATTTAGAAGAATGCCTACACCGGCCAGGGTGACCACTGCCGACGACCCACCGTAGCTCACCAGAGGAAGGGGAATGCCCACCACCGGCAACATACCCAGAACCATGGCCACGTTAATCGTCACCTGCCAGAAGATAATGGCAGTGGTTCCTAAAGCAAGGAGAGTACCGAATTGGTCTCTGGAGCGACGGGCCACATTCAAGCCTCGTAAGAGAAGGCAGAGAAAAAGAGCTAAAAGCAGCAAGCTACCCACGAAACCCCACTCCTCTGCCAAAACGGTGAAAATAAAATCCGTGTGGTGCTCTGGGATAAAACGGAGCTGACCTTGAGTCCCCTGGAGGAAGCCCTTTCCCCAAAACTCACCTGAGCCAACGGCAATCTTCGACTGAATTATGTGGTAGCCGGCCCCCAGTGGATCTCTGCCTGGATCCAGCAAGGTTAAAATTCTTTGTCTCTGATAACCTTTCATCAGAAACCAAAAGACGGGAAGACTGCCAAGGGCAAACCCCCCAAGGACCATAAGTGAAGAAGGACTCACTCCTACGAAAAGGATTACCGAAACTGAAATTGCCAGCAGCAAAGCTGCGGTTCCCAGATCCGGCTCCATGACGATCAAGGCCACGGGCAGAAGAACTATAATTGCCGGCAGCCATAGCTCACGGAGCCTATAACCCCCCTTCTTCTCCTGCCTGGCAAAGAAGCGGGCCAAGGCTATTACCAGAAAAACCTTCATCAGTTCAGAGGGTTGGGCAATCACTAGTCCAAAATCCAGCCATCGTTTAGACCCAGAAACAGTCTTGCCGAAGATCAGCACTGCCAGAAGGAGAAGCAAGCCAATCACATAGGCGGGGTAAGCAACACGTTCGAACCACTGGTAGTCTATACTGAAAGCCAAAATCATCACCACTGCCCCAGTCCCGAGCCAGTACAGCTGTCGTTCCATAACGACGGTGTTCACTTCACCTCCAGAGACCAGAGCGCTGTAGAGAGTTGCCAGACCCACTGTCATTATGGCGAAAGTCAGCAGCAACAGAAGCCAATCGAAGTTTTGGATCACTCGCCGATCTATCACGCAATTATCCTCTTATCTGAGTAGTTCAGCACTTCATCCTTAACCTTATCCATAATACGACCAAATTTACGGCGATGTCAGTTGTCCGTCGTCCGTGGCAGGAAAGCGCATAGTGCAAGGACTAAGGTTTCAGTGTTCAGGTTTCAGCCTTTTTGTTTGTCCTCCCTGACACCCGAAACCTGACACCTGAAACCTCAAGACTTGGTGCCTAGTCCCTGGTGCTCAGTGCCTAGTTGCAAGGGCTGTCCTT
>JARRNM010000047.1:0-25699 GCA_037384945.1 Deltaproteobacteria bacterium | reverse complement strand
CTGGTATAGGGTGCAAGTTGGCCGGCTTTCGAGCCGTGATGAGGCCACGGCCCTGGCAGATCGCCTTGCCAAAAAATATCAACTCAAAGCTTTTGTCATAAGTCTAGACGGCTAGCCCGGATATTTGTTTCTCAAATGGCAAGAGTACTTGACAAACACCGAGATGGTATGTTTTATTTTCCCTCAAGCTTGAATCTATAATTTTATAGAACTCAATTCCCCGCTCTTCTGCTCCAGCGGCCCTCTCGTGCGAATACCTCTCTATAATCTATAAATGGATACAATGTCATGAATATCCTGTTGGTATATCCCGAATATCCTCTCACATTCTGGAGCTTTGACTACGCCCTCAAGTTTATCTCCAAGAAGGCCGCCTATCCACCCCTGGGACTAATTACCGTTGCTGCGATGCTCCCTGCTGACTGGGAGGTCAGACTGATCGATATGAACGTGGAGAAACTGCTGGACAGTGATCTGCAGTGGGCTGACTGTGTGATGATCAGCGCCATGTTGATCCAGAAAGAATCAGTACACTCTGTTTTGCAGAGATGCCGTTCCTTCGAAAAGAAGGTTGTTGCCGGAGGACCCCTCTTCAACGGCACCCACGAAGAATATCTCGACCTGGTGGATCACTTGATCTTAAACGAAGCAGAGATTACCCTGCCACTTTTTCTAGCCGACCTCGAAAAGGGAACGCCCCAGAAGGTGTATCGCGCCGACACTTACCCTGAGCTGAGTTTAACACCCACCCCCCGTTGGGACCTGATCAAGATAAAAAAGTATGCCACCCTGATGATTCAGTGTTCACGAGGATGTCCGTACGACTGTGAATTCTGTGATATTACTAGACTGTATGGCCGCAGACCGCGGGTAAAGGAGGCCGGGCAGCTGATTGGTGAACTACAGGAGATTTACGACTTGGGCTGGCGGGGTACCGTGTTCATCGTTGATGACAATTTCATCGGCAACAAGGTGAAGATCAAAAAGATACTTCCCGCTTTGATCAAATGGATGGAGGCACACCAGTATCCTTTCCAATTTACCACTGAAGCATCCATTAATCTGGCTGATGATGACGAACTTATAGAGTTGATGGCCGAAGCAGGTTTTGACACCGTTTTTATCGGTTTGGAAACTCCCAACGAGGAAAGCTTGCTGGAGTGTGCCAAGATTCAGAACCGCGGCGTTGACATGGTTGCCGCCATAAAAAAACTTCAGGCAGCAGGCATCCAGGTTCTTGGTGGCTATATAGTCGGATTCGACAGTGATGATGAAGGCATCTTCACTCGGCAAATCAAATTCATTCAAGAATCCGGGGTGGTCACAGCAATGGTCGGACTGTTGAATGCTCTACCAAAGACCAAGCTGTGGAAACGACTCATGGCGGAAAATCGTCTGCAAATCGACACCACCGGCAATAATACCGACGGTACCATCAATTTTGTTCCCAAAATGGATCAAAATATGCTCATCAACGGCTATCGTTCTATCGTTCGAACCATTTATAGCCCGCGTTATTATTACCGGCGGGTCTGCAACTTTCTAGAACAGTATCAACCCCGTCGAAGGTGGGCGATGCAGCGCCATGATATCAAAGCCTTCTTTAAATCAATATTTTATTTAGGCATTGTGGGAAACGGCATATCTCAGTGGTACTTTTGGAAGATGCTATGCAAGTCTTTAATATTCTACCGAAGTTTGTTTCCTGACGCGATAAAACTAATGGTCTTCGGCTATCACTTCCGCAAGGTTTCTAAAAAAGTCTAAATTTCTCCTTTCACATCTATCATTTCTTATCTGTCATCTGTTCTCCATCCTTTAGCTCTGCGCCGTTCTCTCTGTTTCACCTGAATCCCTTGTGAAGATGTTTCTTTATCTCTAAGCCCCCCTTTTCTAAAGGTCCTTCGGACTTTTCAGTGGGTAGATCAAAGAAACCCATCTGTAAGCCCCCCTTTATAAAGGGGGACTTCAAGGTTTGCCCCCTTTACCAAGGGAGATCTCAAAGCCTCAACCTCTGAAAGACAAATCCCAGTTGCTAAAAGCCTTAAAATTCCTCTAGTAATGCGTCCTCGTCTTTGGAGACGGCCCATCTCACAATGACACAGGTTTAATGTGAAATGGGCAATAGTAAATGCGAAATGTTAAATGCTGCCCTCATCACCCTTTAATCTCTCTCCCCAAGGAGCAGGCCTTACCCAGGGAACCTCCAATACCGTGGTAAGCACGGTTTTCCGGAGCAAAAAAGATTGGCTTGACCTTGGCTAGATCTGGCAGCTTGTCCTCTCCAAGCACCTTCTCATCCACTTTGACATCGAGTATCTCACCAATGAACTGAGTGTGAAGACCAAGCTCGAAAGTGTGGATCAGCTTGCACTCGATAACCAGGGGAAATTCTTCTATGTAAGGTGCATTTACCAAATCACTTTTAACTGGAGTCAAGCCGGTGGCAGCAAATTTGTCCATATCCCGCCCTGAAACCATGCCAAAATAATCAACCTCCTTGACGTAATTTTCAGACGGTAAGCTAATGGTGAATGCCTGCTGTTCCACCAGGCAACTGTAATCATTACGTTAGGCTTGCCGTCGCCGTCGTAAGTACCCACAATTAAAATCGGAGTTGGATAAAGAATGGTCTTGGCACCTAAAGATTTTTTCATGAATAACCTCCCGAACACTGGTTGGATTGTTCACCTCACGAAATGGCCGGACTAACCGACAACCAAATCGAGTCGCCTCTAGATCCTCCTCTCCCTTTTGGAGTCGTAGAAGATGTTATTGGGCTTCTGGCCAGCCAGAAGCATCCGGTAGAAATCAACCATAAATCCTGCGATAATCTGATTAGTCATGATAACAGAAGGGTCAGGTCGGTATTTACACGAAGCTCTGACCCTTTCTGGCGAGTCGACATTTCGCTCATCAACAATATCGTACAATCCCAGTAGTTCAGCAGGAGTCTTCATCTCTTTTGCTGGATCATATGTAACAACCTGGCCCGAATCCACGCTGGTACCACCACTGATCATTGTCTTTTTCTCTTCTTTGCATTTCTCACTCATAACGATTCTTGTTTCAAAATTGTCAACGCAATCGAATATAACCTCGTAGGGCGAAATATCCGTGTGTCTTTTGAAGTACTCTTTAGAATAACTGGCGTTCATCCCAAACGAATTCTTCAGTCTCCTCGCCAGGGTTGCAGCTTTGCTCTTCCCAACAGCGTCGTAGAATAAGACCTGCCTGTTCAAATTTGTCGCTTCAGCCACATCAGGGTCCATGAAGGTGCTTTGCTCAAATCCACTATAAGCAAGCCCGAGACCCAGGAAAACTCCCAAAGCCCCTGAGCCGGTCACCAGTATTCTTTGGTCTTTGGTCTCAACTTCAAGCCTGCTTCTCTCATACGAGATTATACTCCCCGATACCTTGCCTCGCATTAGGATATTCTTGGTCTCTTCCAGTACTATTCCAGAGAGGATGATGTCGAAAACACCATCATCAAAATGACCCTCGGGTAGGTTGTTGGCAGAGATTAGCTGGTGTAGCTCCCGCCACTCACGTCCCTTCAAAAAAGTGAATATCTTGAAGCCTTCCTGTCCGTTCTCCTCATAGGAGAAACCCCGGATGATGGGAATGCTTTCCCTGTAGCCCTTTTCCAGCAGAAGTTTGTTTGCCAGGCCGTAGTGACACAAGTCTACCAGTAGTCCACAGTTATTGAAGATATCGTCAAGGAGAGGATGGGTGTAAAACCCTTCCAGGTGGGTCAAACTGAGTCGAGGATTTATTCTTTTTGCGGTGTTGATGAGGCTGTCGTCCAGTACCGGTGCTATGGCAGCTATATTGTTGATACCAAGTGCTGCAGCAGACATGATATACAAGGATGCCAGCAGATCATCATCGCCCACCACACCTATCTTTGCCTCATCTATTGCCCTTTGATCCCAGCCCCGAATTCGTAACTGCCGATCAAACCGCTCTTCAACCGGAAATTTCATTTCGGTCACCGGATACACCGGGGTTATTTCATCATCCACAGAATACATGGATTTTTCGCCTCTTCCTTGCTGCTGCCCGCTGTCTGCTCCCTGCTGCCAGTTGGCATCTGTCCTATGCTCTCTACATTCTCTCGATGAGCTCTGGCAACGGATTGGTGTTGGGCTGGACCTTGTCCTCAACCTCTTTGCTGAGTAGCAGTATGTCAGCCTCAGTGAAAGGCTTTCCGGTGTCTATGAAAACAATCGCTGAGCTCTTCTTGTTTACCGTACTATACCCTGAGAGCACTCCCCGTTCCTTGTAGTGGATCTCTTGCTCGTGCCAACCTTCATCGTCAATGACGATGCTGTAACAAAAGCCACCGTGTATTGTTTCCATGATAGTTGCTTCAGAGATGACCCTATCGGTTATCAGCGAAATACTGCCTTTTTCCAGCTCTTTCTCTTCGAACTCGCCCTTCACCAAAAAATTTAGATCCTCGATGGGAACCTCCTTTTTGGCTACGACCCATCTCAGACGGGCGGTGACAAAATCCAGAACCGTGGCCTGGTTTTCCTCATCAGTGTGGGAGAAATGTTTGTATTTGAGAGCACCGTGGGAATGTATCCATCCGTTTATAAGTATATCGTCGGGGAGGGATTCATGATACTCAGCTATCCTTTCAGGGCTAAGGGTGGTAGAGTCTTTGAGGTTCTGATCGTTTTTAGGCAAACCAATATCCGCTATGAATCCAGGATTCTCCTTGTCCGCAAGTGTGAACCCATACCACTCATAACTTTCCTGGTGAATCTCCCGCACCAGCTCGTTTATCTTGAAAGCCTTTGCCTTGGCATAGAGAGCCATGGAGATTTCCTGCGGCAAGGTCGCGAGGATCACTTCCTTAGGTTCCGGCCGATCAAGCTCTGAAAGACTTCTGAATCTCATTGCAACCTTGACCTCACATAATCACCGTCCACCACGAATTTACCGGTATAGCTTCCGGGCAGCCTGTACATATCTTCCAACAATACCCGGTGAAGGATACTTACCAAACCCCGTGCTCCTGTCCCCTCCCTCTGGGCGCGCAATGCCACTTCGGCAAGGGCCTCATCCCTGAACTCCAAATCGATGTCCCAAGCCTCGAGGTCGCTCACGTAGGCCAATAAGGGGCTCCCTGCGCTCTTACTCAGTATGTCCTTCAGGTCCTGAGTGGTAAGCCCATCGTAGACAACCTTTACGGGAAATCGCCCCATGAGCTGCCTCTCCATGCCGAAGGCTGCTAAGTCTTCCGTCATGAGATAGTCCTTCCAGTTGCCTTCCATACCTTGCCTCAACATCCGAGCTTTGACGATAGTGTCCAGATTCTCAAAAGCCCCACCGGCAATGAACAAGACATGCCTGGTCGATAAAGAGATTTTCTCTTTACCCAGGTCAACTACGTTCTCTACCCCATCCACCAGGTGCAGGAGCCCTTTCTGGACACCCTTACCGGACACGTCTTTGTAGGAGACCAGCTCCGACGCCACCTTGTCAACTTCATCCAAATAGACCACTCCCATCTGGGCCACATGGGAATTTCCCCCAGCTGCAACCAAGAGATCCACCAGGATATCGGTGGCGTTCCTACCCACATAGCCCACCTCACTGAACCTGGTCATATCCTCGTGGACAAAGGACACCCCCACCAGTTGCGAAGCTATCTCACTGGTGTAGGTCTTCCCGCAGCCAGTGGGACCTATAATCAAGATATTTGCCTTTGGGGTAATGGTCTTTCTCAGGGCGGCGTCGATATCATTCCCGTCTTCAACAAGGGCCTCTTTGAGGGCTTTTCCCAGCCTCCTGTAGTGAAAGGCAATTGCCGTAGAGATAACTCTCTTTCCCTTCTCTTGGCCAATGACAAACTGGTCTATCAGTGCCTTAAGATCAGAGGGAGTCCGGTTGAACTCAATGACTTCCTGCACTGCCTCCCTTGTCTGCTGATCCCGCATCTCTTCCATCTTCGTTTCGATGCGCTGGCGACTGTTGTCTGATACCCGGTCGAACATTTTGACCCCCTCTATCTCACTTGGCTCGCTTCAACCTGTGCCATAAAGTTCTGCAGCCGGACCATTCGCTTTTTTGGTGAATCCTGTGGTAACCGCTCCTTTTCGATAGATTCATCCTCTGAACCTGGACTCACTTTCCTGCCAATGTCCTTGGCCAGTTCTTTTACAGTGGTCTTTGCCTCCTCATAGAGCACTAACGTTTCAAAGTGGTACCTCTTCAGTTTCTCCGCACCGAGAGCAGGGTTCAGCTCAAATAAAAGTTTGCTTAGGGCTATTTCTTCCGGTGACTGGGCAAATTCCAGGTAAGGGTTATCAACCTTTTCGATAATTGCCAGGGTTAAGACATATTCCTTCTGTTCTGTTAGTGAGAATAGGGGAATCATAAATGGCTGTTTTTGCCTTACCCGGGCAAACTCTGCTTCCTTCTCCAGCAAAAAATTCGCGGGGCTTTCAAGTTTTTCGAGGAAGCTCTCTCCCAAACCATACTCCTTTACCAGGCCGCTTATTCGATCGAAAAGAGTTGGGCTGAAAGGCTGTTTTTTCTTCTTTTGTGCCCTGTCAGTTTTTATCTGCTCTAATATATCCATTAATTCCTTACACCACTGATTTTCACGGATTTACACAGATTCAAAGCAAACTTTTAGAATATTCTTCTTATCATTTCGAAGATCTGTGCTCCATAGTTGAATAGTAATCCTATTTTCAAGCCGGTCGTCTTCAGATAGTTGATCAGTTGGGCTTCATCTTGCTTTGTAATCTTCTTTTTTGTCTCAACGCCTAGTTACTTAGCTCCCCAAACCAAGTAAACTCCTCCCCCCAAGGGAGGGGAGGAAGTTTGGTGATATTCCGTGTCTTTCCGTGGTAACTTCTTCTTATTACTCAAAGTCAACCAGCTTGTCTTTGACCTCAGATTCGATAATCGTCGAATTCCACGGTCTTGACGTAACGACTTGGATCATCAAGGCTATGATATCCCCTTCGTCGCCTGGCGTCGTAGCCGTGAAGCAAGGCAGTGAAACCCTCCTCCAAGGCCCGAATAATATTTCTTGCACTGAACTCTTGTGGTGGACTGAACCCTGTCAGGCAGATCTCTTGGCCCGAGTCGTGAGCGTATAGAAACGGATGCTTGTATTTTTCGATTACCACAGGCTTGAAGGGATTGAAGCTTGGAACAGCTACTCTGCAGTCAGGAAAAAGATAGGAACGACCATAGTAATCTTTCAGAATATATTCTCCTGAACGTTTGTAGATGAGATAGTCGTCGCCTTTACCAACCCTGACGAAACCGAAGCCGTTTATCTCCAATGAGCCTTTCTCTGCAATAAACAACAGGACGTCCGAATCCTCCTTGACCGCTTCCACCAATTGCTCTCGCTTGAGCACTTCCTCCCTGAGTCGATTTCTCTCTTCAGCTATTATCTGAGATTCCAGCGCCTCCTTAAGCCAATTGTTCAGTTCACTGCATGAGATTATTCCATCCTCTGGCAGTACAAATTTAGAGCCCAGCCTTTCAAACTCTCTTAGTGCTTCTCGAAGGGGTCGTAAATCAAAAAAGGTGTTGTTCCTCTGGTAATATCTTGGAGGAATACCCGCCTTTTCAGCAATCAGCTTGAGGATTTCTTGCCTGCCGAATTTCTTCCTTTCCAATCCCCTGTTTTTTCTAATGAAATATGGCATTATCTCGAAGATGATGGTAATCAGTTTCCAACTAAAAGGCGTGCTGCCCCCATCTAACTTCACTGGGACTTTCTGGACAACGGTGCTCCTTACTTGATCGTAAAACCTTTGGTTGATCTTCCCATAATTCACCACCAGGGATGTTAGGCTAAGAGTCCTGACAAAGTGCTTACCATCAGTCTTGATCAAAGATTCTCTCGCTGGTCGTGGGCTGGATGTATCTAGAGTGGTTTGAACTTCTTTCTCCACGGAAGGATCGAACAACAGGGGCAAATAAAGAAACCCTGATTCAATTAGGAAATCAATGCCAGATTCAAGCAACCGCCGCATCAGCCATCCTTCTGAGCCAGGAACCTCCCTCTTGGGGTTTGATGGCCCGGATCGGCACATACAGGTATTTCTCACCCGCTTCGGTTTCTTCCACTACTGCGTAAGCCGGGGCCATACTGTCAATTTCCTGTCCCCTTGAAAGGAATTTCCCTCCGTCGAGTTGCCTTTTGATATCTTCCAGAATTAGTCGCTCTTCTATGGTCAAATTTTTCTTGTCGAGGGTGTTTTGACATAATTTTCGAAGAGGTTTACCCTCGTAACTCCCCGGTTGGTATATATCCACCAACCCTTCCCCTGCTTGGCCCGGCATGATCTCAATAACCAGGGGCAGCATCTGCTCTTCCTCGTCAGTCTTTAAGGCCCTCTCGGGCTCAGCATCCGTCATCTGTCTATACCTCCTTAAGATAGATACCCCGGTCCAGTAAGCTCACCACGCACCTATCCACCACCCGATAATAAATGTTAATGCCGGTGCGTTTGGATGCAAGGATGCCTCGATCGGTCAATCGCTGCAGTTGGTTGGAAACCGCCTGCGGTTTCATTTCCAGCGCTTCGGCCAACTCAGTGACGCACATCTCGCCAGCTCTGGTAAGGGCATAGATCATCCGCAGCCGGGTGCGATTACCCAACATTTTGAACAGCGCCTCCAACTCTGCCGCACTCTCCTCCGGCAGCAACGGACGGTCCAGACTCATCGGCTCCACTGAAACATGGCTCGCCTTGTTTAGCTGCTCCAGTTCTTCTACCATACCACCACCTCCACAGTTAGATTATTAAATTATATCGTGTAATGATGAAAGGTCAATCATGCAAATTTACCCAAATGTTACCGGGTAACAAATGGGTAATCTTTTGTTTTGAGATGTGTATTTAACCAGTTATATAATTGTGGCTCGTGTCATTGGAAACAGGGCTAGAATGGGTGTGTTTCCTGTGTTAAACTGTTTTCATATGTAAGGCTGACCGACCGATCTCCCTAAGTCGTTATTACTTAGAAACAATTTGTTTTTAGATTCCCACACCAAACATCCGAGCGAGAAGAGGTATGCGATGAAACATCAGTTCGACGTGGTTATTGTTGGTTCTGGATTGGCCGGTTTAAGGGCGGCCATTGAACTCGAAGAGGATTCCAGCGTTGCCGTGCTCAGCAAGGTCTTCGCCACCCGTTCTCATTCCGGTGCTGCCCAGGGAGGAATAGGCGCCGCCCTTGGCAATGAAGAGGAGGACAACTGGGAGTGGCACATGTTCGACACGGTAAAGGGCAGCGATTACCTGGGCGACCAAGATGCCATTGAGATCCTCGCCCGGGATGCTCCCCGAACCATCTACGAATTGGAACACTTAGGTGTCCCCTTCAATCGCACCCCAGAAGGCAAGATTGCCCAGCGAGCCTTTGGTGGCCATACTCGCAACTTTGGTGAGGCGCCGGTTAAGCGGGCCTGCTATGCCGCCGACCGCACCGGCAGGGTCATCCTCGACACCCTTTGGGAAAAGTGTTTGCAACGAGGCATAAGATTTTTTGATGAGTTTCAGTTGATGTCTCTGATAGTCAATGACGGGCAGTGCTGTGGTTTGATCGCCTACGAGATTGCCACTGGAAAACTGCATACCTTCCAAAGCAAGGCGGTTATGCTGGCTACCGGCGGCTACGGCAAAGTTTTCAAAACCACTTCCAATGCCTTTGCCTCTACTGGAGACGGTCTGGCCATCGCTTTTCGTGCTGGGGCCCCCTTGGAAGATATGGAGTTTGTCCAGTTTCATCCTACGGGTATCAACCAACTGGGCATTTTGATCAGCGAGGCGGCCCGAGGTGAGGGTGGCATTCTGCGCAACAATGAGGGTAAACGGTTTATGGAGCAGTATGCTCCGGTAATCAAAGATCTGGCTCCCCGAGACATGGTGAGCCATAGATGGAAAAGACTACGTACACTTGGATCTAACTCATCTTGGCAAGGAAGTACTCGATACAAAGCTGGCAGAAATCACCGGTTTCGCCCGGACTTACGCTGGGGTAGAGCCGGTGAAAGAGCCCATTCCGGTGCAGCCCACCTGCCACTACATGATGGGGGGGATCGCCGCCGATGTGGACGGGCATGTGATCACCGACAGCGAAGGTACGGTGTTTCCGGGCTTGTATGCTGCCGGGGAGTGCGCCTGCGTTTCCGTGCACGGCGCCAATAGGTTGGGTTGTAATTCCCTCCTTGACATCTTGGTCTTCGGCCGGCGGGCGGGAAAAGAGATGCACCGCTTTATTCCCACGGTAAAATCGCTCAAACTTCCCCCTAGTCCTGAAAAAGTAGTTGCCGACCAGATCACTACCTTGATGCAAAGCAAAGGCAAAGAGAGCATCGGCCCAATCAGAGCTGAGATGCAGGAAGTGATGATGGCTGACGTCTCGGTATTTCGTCACAAAGAGGGACTGGTTGAAGCACTGGAAAAAGTCAGGAAACTGAAAGAACGCTACCAACAAATCAGTTTGCAGGATAAGGGAAACTGTTTCAACCGGGAACTTTTGGACGCCATCGAACTTGGTCACATGCTGGACCTGGCGGAAGTTATTACCCTCGGAGCCCTCAACCGCGAGGAAAGTCGTGGCGCGCACTCCCGGGAAGATTTTCCCAAGCGCGACGACGACAAGTGGTTGGTTCACTCCATGTTCAAATACTCTGCCGATGAAGGGGTGCTGGAGTTTTTTAAACCTGTCACCATAACCAGATTCCAGCCCAAGGAAAGGAAATACTGAGATGAAATGCACCTTTGTAGTTTATCGCTTTGACCCGGCGGTGGATAAAAAGCCCAGATATCAAGAGTACACCATTGAAGCGGAGCCCACGGACAAGATCCTCGACTGTCTAAACAAGATAAGGTGGACCCAAGATCCAACCCTCACTTACCGCTATTCCTGCGCCCACGGTATCTGCGGCTCGGACGCTCTGATGATAAACGGCAGGATCGAGCTGGCTTGCCAAAAGCTTGTCAGGGATTTCAAGACAGCCAACAATTTCGTCATCGAACCGCTCCCGCTTTTTAAAGTAATAAAAGACTTGGTGGTAGACCTGGATCCATTCTTTGAGAAACATCGAGCAGTCAGACCATATTTGATCAATGATGAAAAACCCCCGGAAAAAGAGCGACTGCAAGATGCGGAGAACCAGAAGTTCTTTGAACCCGCCCTTCGCTGCATTCTCTGTGCTTCCTGCACGGCGGCGTGTCCAATAAATCGGGCCAATGAAAAATATCTGGGTCCGGCAGCCTTGCTGCGAGCCTTCAGATATATTGCGGATTCGCGCGACAGGGCCACCGAAAGTCGCTTGGCTGAACTCGATACTGAGGACGGGGCTTGGGGATGCAAGACCATGTGGTGGTGTACGAATGTCTGCCCGAAGGGTATCCCCATAACCAAATCCATCGGCCAAATCAAAAGGCTCATCAAGGAGGAAGAGAAAAAGAAAGCCTAAGAAGCCAAAAGCCAGAAGTCAGAATGCAGAGGCAAAGCAATCAAAACTGACATCATCTTGGCTTCGGCCTTTTTGAACCGCAGAATGTCGAACAAGGAATTTCGAATATCGAAGTGATTACTTCATCATTCTGCGGTTCATTGTTCTGCTGTTCGATATTCACTGCTTTGAACCATCTGCCTCTGATCTCTGACTTCTTACCCTATGTTCTATGCTCTATGCTCTATGCCTCTAGATGACCATGGGATCCGCAACTTCTTTGGCCTTCTCCTCATCATAAAGTAGCTCCACAAGTTTCAGGGCAAATTCCAGAGCGGTTCCCGGACCCCGGCTGGTAACACAGTTTCCATCAACTACAACTCTCGATTCTACCGAGTCCATGTTCTCTAGATGACTGACGAATCCTGGATGACAGGTTGCTTGGCGCTTACCCAAGAGACCATGGTGCTGAAGCACTACAGCTGGAGCGGCACATATCGCCCCGTATAATCTGCCCTGGTTCTTTTGCTGTGTCAGTATGCTTACCAGTTCCTTTGAGTCACGGAGATGGGTCGCCCCCGGCATACCGCCAGGCAAGACGACTAAGTCGTAGGTCTCATCCATACAGTCAGCGATCAGCTTATCAGCAACCAGCTTCACCCTCCTCGAGGCGATGACCTGCAACTCACCTGTGGAGGCTACAGTCACGGCTGCCCCTGCTCGCCGCAAGACATCAATGATACACACCGCTTCGATTTCTTCGGTGCCATCAGCGATTGGCACCAAAACTTTTTTATCCTTGAGATGCTCCTCTCAGGTCCTCAAGGCAGAGCAAACCGCAAGAAATAAGCGGCAATCCCAAAAGCTACCGCAACGTTAAGGGTATTTTTCGCCCCCTGCATAGGCAAACAGAACACCCTTTCACAATGTTCAAGAATGCCAGGGTCGACGCCGGAGATCTCGCTGCCCACCACAAGCACTATGGGCGGACCCTTTCGGGCAGCCCTGGCATCAAATAGTGACTCCGCCCGTGAACCTCCTTCAAGGGCCCATAGACGCAAACCCTGTTTCCTGAGGGAAAGTGCCGCTGCCAGGCCGTCCCGGTGTTGAGTCCAAGGAACAGAACGCTCAGCACCCAAGGCAGTCTTAGCCAATTTCGGATTATTGGGCGTAGGGGTTATGCCACACAAGTGTATGTGCCTGATACCCGCCCCGTCCGCCGTTCTGAGCATGTTACCCACGTTGAACACACTGCGGATGTTGTCCAGCAGAGCCTCGACCTCAGCTCCTTCAGGGACGAATTTCCTTATTTCCACTTGGTTGGAGGTGTAAGGAGCATCTACCAGTCTGGTTTCACCGCCACATTCTGGACACTTATATCCCGAACCGGTCCCATCGACAATGGGGAAACGGAAGCGACATTCTGTTTCCTCACATTGACGGATCTGGTAGCGCTGGACAGTCATTGATAGCTCTGCTTCTCTATCCCCTTTCCAAAAACTGTATACGCTAATCTTCGCGGATTTTTAGGGCGCGAGATTCACTCAAAGTAGTGAAGGGCAACTCTTATCTTAACTTGTTGACATCTTTTATCCACCTATGATAGATAAATAACCGGGCGAGATTCCAGATGAAGTCCTTCATCTTCTCGCCCGGTGCCCCTAGCCCCCACCGACCCAGTGCGCCGGGTCGGTGGGGGCATTTTTTTCGATTATTGATTCTCAATCCCACCCATTCACACGGTCAGTCCGGTAAAGGTAAACTTGCTAATCTTGAGACCAGGTACTCGAGTCGCCTGACCACTAGATTCACTCATGAGCAAGCGTGCATCGCTGCTCACACCTTCGACATCAGCCAAGGCTTCCACATAAGATTGGGTAAAACGAAGATCCTTGACCGGATAGCTCAGTTCTCCATTTTCGATCAGGAACACTCCGTCGCGAGTCATCCCGGTTATAACGCAATCGCGCGGGTGTACCAGCCGCGTATACCAAAAGCGGCTGACATAAAGGCCCCGTTCGGTGGACTTAATCATCTCTTCAATGCTAGCCGTACCGGGAGCCATAAAAAGATTAGTGGCTATGGGCCCAAAAGAGCGCATTGTCGGAGGCAGAGCGTGGCCGGTTGTTTCCTTCCCCATTTTCTTGGCGGTGATGCGATCGAACACGGGGCTTTTCACCACACCTTTCTCAACAATATACACCCGCCTCTTGGGTACACCCTCGCAGTCGAAAGGCACGGGTACACCGGCTGAATCAACCCCGTCGTCCCAGATATCAACCAAATCGCTCATGACCTTCTCTCCGATACGATCACACATCCACGAGCGGGCCTCAAGGACTGCCTGGGCCCCCATGCCGTAATAGTTGAGCATATTCAGAAGATCTTCTGTTGCATAAGGGGTCAAGACAACGGCGTACTCACCTGAATCTATGTTTCGGGGATGTCTCCCATCCTCTGCCGTTTTAATTGCCCTCTGACCCAACGATTCTACCGGAATACTACTCGCCTGCCATCCCGAACCCTGTTCTCTGCCTGTAGAGTCTTCCGCGGCGACTAATATCTGAAAGTCGGCATTAGTACCGGCATGGTAGGCGAAGACTCCTCGAGTATTGGCAACGACAATCTCGCTGGTGCCGGTGGAAAAAAGTCCCGAACCGCTCAAGCTTTTCTCCGAAGTTTGTCGGCACAACTCCCCCACCGCTTTGGCCCGATCCTGGGGGGAAAAGTCGGCAGTTTGCTGATCAAACCCCTCTACCGCTGAATAGACTTCTCGTTCGGGCAATCCCGGGTAATCAGGGTCCTCCGGGCTCACCTCCGCATTGGTACGAGCTTGCTCCGCCAGCCTGTCCAGCCCCTCTGCATCCAGTCTGTTGGTAGTCGCCAAGCCAATACGTTTGCCCCGGAGTAAACGCATGATCAGGGTGACATTGCGTTCAGCAACATTCTGATGGATGCAGTTATTGGCGAAACGTGTCAAGCTTTGAGCTTCGGAAAAAAGCAAGACCTCGGCAGGATCACTCTTGGCTCTCTTCAGAACTCCATCGGATATTTTTTTAAGATCTTTTCGACCAAGCATTTTTGTTCCTCGATGTCATCTCTTGCTGACTGCGAGACGCGAGGTCGGGAGGTCGGTCGAGAGGTGAGATAATCGACCACAAACCTATAAAATAGATGCTTTCTTGCCCCGTCTCGCCAGTCTCGCCCGTCTCGCAATCCTCTTGTGCCTAGTTCCTGGTGTATAGTGTCTGGTGGTTAATCCTTCTTATACACCCCGACTCTCACATTCCGGAATCGGGCCGGCGCCGCACCATGGCCTGTATGGGCAATCTGTGAGGGCTGACCTTTGCCGCAGTTGGGCGTTCCCCACATGGTCCAGTGATTTTGGTTGCATATGGCATCGCAACCTTGCCAAAATTCGGGAGTAATCCCAGTGTAGGTGCAGTTTCTCAGCATCCGGTCCAGTTTACCTTTTTTAATCTCATACCCCATCTCGGTACCGAACTGAAAATTATATCGCCTGTCGTCTATGGACCAAGAACGATTGGTCATCATGTAAATGCCTTGATCAGTATCACCAATCAAATCTTCTAAATCCCACTCGCCAGGCGCCAAGCTAACATTGGTCATGCGAATAAGGGGGATTCGGTTCCAAGAGGACGCCCGCATGCAACCATTTGAGATCTTGCCCAGTTTTGAGGCAGTCTCCCGGGACATGAGATAGCCGACAAAGTCACCCTGTCGAACAATGGGAGTGGACTGGGCTGGCACCCCCTCATCATCCCAACCAAAGGTGCCTAAACCAAGGGGGCTCAAACTGTCGGCAGTGATATTTACCACCTCAGAGCCGTAGCGGAAATTTCCCAACTTCTCTGGAGTCAGAAAGGAAGTGCCGGCATAAGCAGCCTCACTGCCGAAAACCCGATCAAGCTCAATTGGGTGCCCGCAGGACTCGTGAACCTGAAGAGCAACCTGGTCACCACCTAAGATCACCGTGGTGGTTGTATCGGCTGGACAGGGCTCTGCGGTGAGCAAGGCAACAGCTTCACTGCCAACGCGCTCGCTGTTGCCGGGCAGGTCCCATTTGAGCACCACCTCCCAGCCACCGGTGACCTGCTGACGGCCAAAGGAATTGGGATAAGAACGGGACTGAACTTCACCATCACCCACGGCGGTGGCAACAATTCCCCCGCCTGTTTCGATGATAGTCTGCTCGGTGAAGGCGGACTCTGTATTGGCGAACCACTTCTTTTCTCGAATGATTAGCAAGTTACTTTGTCGCACCCGCACTCCTTCTACTCTCGCCATCTCACTGTCTGCCGCCAATAAAATCCCCAACCTATCCTCTAAAGAGATGGTGAAAGGATCTATTTCCACCGGGGTCACATAACTTCCCCTGCTGGTTATCGGGGGGCCAAGATCCACCCTCTCACCGCCAACTAATGCAGAGGAACGGGCGATCTCCACTGCATGTCTGGTGACCCGGTCGATTTCCTCTGCGGTCAGCTCATGACTGGAGGAGAAACCCCAGGCGCCGTTCAGTAAAACACGGACGCCGAAGCCCATAGATTCAGCGAAATTGAGCGATTCAACAACTCCGTTTTTGACTTGCATGCTTTCTGTACGATTCTCTACCACCCTAATATCCGCGTACTGAGTCCCAGTGGCCTGGGCCAGATCTAGGGCACGACTCATGAGTGCTTCCACGCTTGAACTCCCTTTCTTTTGTCGGAGACTTATGTTTTAGGCGACAATGTCGGTATGGGTTAACCACAGAGACACAGAGATCACAGAGCAAACTTTACTTTTGCCCGATCGGGAGACGGCGATCGGGCAAGAACTCCGCCCTCCGGCCAATCTTCTTTCGGCGTTGGATCCTAAAATGCCGGCCGGCTCGGAAGGAAAAAGCCTTTCGCCCTCAGGCGATGCCTCTTTTCCCTGGCCGTCGTCTCCCGGCCAGGGAAAACAGAATCTCCTCTGTGACCTCTGTGCCTCCGTGGTGAAAAAATCAGCGGGCTTCAGCGATCACCCCATCCTGAAATACTTCTCCACCAGCATTATTGCCCGATCAATAGGTTCTTCTCCTACAACATGATCCGCACTAAATAGAACCGATTCGTTTGCAGGGCAGATGGCCACCCCCAGGCCAGCCTTGGTTAACAGAGGAATGTCAGCCGTGCCGTCTCCGAAGGCAACCACCTGTTCCTCCGCAGTACTATAGTATCGCAGGATTTTGTCCATCACCTGTCCCTTATTTTCTTCGTTTACCTGGATGGCAACCTTACCATTGCAGACATTGCCCTCGAACTCCAGTTCATTGCTGATGATCTTCTTGATGTTCAGCTCTTCAGCGGTTATCTCGTTGAAAATTGCCAGACCGGAGCTTATGCCCACGCAGGGGATAGAGCGTGCGTTGAACCAGTCTACTAGTTTTCTGGCACCGGCACGTAATGGGTTAAGCGCCAGGGCACCAACTATCTCTTCCCGGGAATAACCGCGCCATAAAGCTGCGTCGAGTTCTGCCCACTCGGCGTAGCTGATCTCTCCTCTTTGCCAGCGTCCAGGAAAGTCTTTGGCTATATCAGCCACTCCCAGATGTTTGTGGAGATGAATCCAGGGATCTCGCACCCTTCGTAAAGTCCCATCAATGTCGAATATTGCAAGCCTGAGAGAAGGTTCAACCATAAGTGATCTCTTTTTACTAGCTCCGCTTTGTCATTTATCTTGGGGTGCAATGGCGAGACGTGAGGTCGGGCGAGACGAGAAGACGAGAAAAAAATAAAGACTTTTACCTTTCACGTCTCGCTCGTCTCGCTTTGCTTACTGCCTGCTGCCCGCTGCCAGTTGCCAGCTGTTAGCGAACACGCCCTACCCTCATATTAATCGGCCAACGAATCATTCGTTCTGCCTCAGGCCGGCCCCATATTTTTTTCAAATCTCTCGCAAAGTCCTCAAGGGGATCAGCTTTATTCTGTTCCTTGAATTTAAGTACTGACGACCACGTACCAACATAGCCAAGCAAATGTTCAATGCTCCAATTGACCTCCATATTGAATGTTGGTGAGGTAGACTCCTCAAAGGGGAAGCTGATGGACTGGTACTTATGATCAACAAACTTCCTCTCGGCAGGCCAAAAAGGACCAACCACCTCGGTGTAGAACTTGTCCACCAGTCGATCGATGGCAGGAGTTATCCGGAGCAGGCTATAGGACCACACAGCCAGCACTCCTCCGGGTTTAGAAACCCTTCTTGCTTCTGCATAAAACTTGTCGAAGTTGAACCAGTGCAGGGCTTGCGCCACCACGATCAAGTCTACCGAGCCGGAGATAATTTCCGTCCCTTCAGCCGGAGCCACAATATAGGTGATTCTCTCGTGGGTTGTGGCATTAGCGATCTGTTTAGGGCTCGCATCAGTGGCTATAACTTTTTCAAAATAATTTGTTAACCCCAGGGCCGCCTGACCATTGCCGGTGGCACAATCCCAGGCCAGTTGATGATCAGTGGTGAGCTCAGCTAGATATTTAAATAGTGCTGCAGGATAGTGTGGTCTGTACCTGGTATACTCAGATGCCTGTGTCGAGAAGAAGTCTTTGAAATTCATAATTAAAGTTCTGGAGTAGTGGAGGGATGGAGATAGGTGTCAGGATTCAGGTGTCAGGTGTCAGGAACCTGCAGGCAGCGGACAGCAGTCGGCTAAATGAGGTTCCAAGTTCCACGTTCAAAGTTTTTTGACTAATCCGAAATCCGATATTATGCTCCACTCTTCCACTAATTCAGCCCTTTTCTGTCGTCTGTCGTCTGTCATCTGTCGTCTCACTTCCTACCTCCGACTTCTGATCTCTGACCTCTGACCCAATGCTCCATGCTCTATGCCCTATGCCGAATCCCACATATTTTCATTCCCTAGCCCGCTTCCCTTGATGCATTGTCGTGCGCCTCATCAAGCCTTCCCAGCAAGTACCGCCCATACTCTTCATCCCACTCTTCAAGGTCAAAGCAATAGCCATCCTCCCCCAAGAGTCCCAGGGGAATAAGAACTCCTTTGTCCTGGGGATCGGTAATCATATCTGGGTAGAAGCAGATGGAGAGCCATCTGTTTTCTGGCTCGTCGATTACATCCAAAATCACGAAAAGCTCCCTTTTGGTTTGCTGAAGGTGTTTTGCCCTCAGGGAGTAGCTCACGCCCGGCCTTGCTTTGAAAACAAAGCTGAGGTCGGCCTTGTCAGCAAGATAGTCCTTGAGCAAGCGGAAAGTCTTTTTAACCTGTAAAGGGTCGTCTTCCCACCCGGCAAGAAATGTTTCGAGTTCCTCGAGCATAGATTGTCTTTCCTAACCTCACCTCCCCTCAAAACAGTTCTGCTCGAAATCTCTACTCAAAGCTCTTTAATCATAGGCACGCAGCTTACCATTTCGAAGGGCAGCAGACATCTCTTTTGTTTTTGTCGCTTGTATCCCGCCATCTCATAAAATTTAACTGCATTCAGAGACGATGATAAGCAGAGCAGTTTCAAGCCTGAACCCACGGCCGCATTTTCTAGGGCCTTCAGGATACGCATGCCTACACCTCGCCCCACATAGTCAGGGTCAACATATAAGGCCTCTATTTCACCGCTTTTTTGGTTGAGGTTGCCGAAGCCAATAATACTTCCACCTTCTATCGCTACATAAAATGGTCCTTTTTTAATCGGCTCTTGATATCGGGCCGGTCTGAGAACATCAGTCCAGATTTGAAGTTCCCTCTCAGAATAATGGCTCTTACATACCTCTCTGATTGCCCTCGTATGAATGTGCCACAGAGCTCCTTTGTCCTCTTGCCTGGCCCTGCGGATAGTTATGCCATCATGGTTTTCGTAATTGCCGGGAAGAAGGAAGTCACGCTCTCTGGACATCTTACCAACCCTCGTCCATAATCCGAGCAATTGGCGGGATACCGGCTCGCCCGCCCAACTCAAGACTGACCTTGGCAGCAGCCCAAGCAGCAAAATCGAGACATTTGTCCACTTGCCAGTTTTTGATTAACCCATAGGTAAAGCCGGCATGAAACACATCTCCACAGCCGGTCGTGTCAACTGCATCCACCTGATAGGCAGGCCCTTCTATTATCCTATCCCCGGTGAGAGCAACATATCCTCTTGCTCCCAGAGTCACAGCAACGACGCTGGGACCGAACTCGGCCAGTCTACGACAAGCATCCAATGGTTGGCCTTCGCCTACCAGACCCCGGGAGAAGGTTTCAGACGCCAGAAAATAATCGCTCACTCGAGCCAAGTCGAGCATTCCCTCCCTCAAGGAGCCTGCATCCACAACAACCTTGACCCCCGCCTCCCTGGCAGTCCTGGCCGCAGCCAAAGATGCCTCGACAAAATGACCGTCTGTGTAAAAGACTTCAGCCTGCCGAATGGTGCTGAAATCGAGCTCATCAGGACTGGGAGGAGCGCCTGTGGCTCTGCGCCAAAAAATTGTCCGTCTGCCCACACCAGGCTCGGCCAAAATGAAAGCGAACTGAGATGCAGATCCATCTCTGAAAATGATTCCGCTGGTATCCACTCCTTCTTTTGCAAGAGTTCCATGGACAACACTAGCGAACTTATCATCTCCTAAAAGGCCCACAAAAGTGCAGGAAACGCCCCATCTCGCCAAAGCGGCGAGGGCTGTGGCCACTGGACCTCCACCCTCTATCACCATATCGGTAAACTCGCACTTCACATCAGGTGGAGGATAAGTGTCCACTTTTCCAATATAGTCCAGACAGCACTGTCCGAGACCATAAATTTGAAACCTTTTTTCTTTCATCTAGAAATCGAGGGCATCCGTGAAATTCAAACTTTCTTCATGCTAGTTTAAGCCCGTTGGGTACGTTCTTATCCGGTACAGCAAGTACGACTTTCCCTGTGTCGAGTACAAAACCCGTAATCAAGAACTCTGATCTTATCGGTCCTATCTGTTTCGGGGGAAAATTCACTACGCCGACAACTTGTTTGCCTCTAAGGGACTCCTTTGTGTAAAGGTGAGTTATCTGGGCGCTGGATTTCTTTATCCCTATATCTTCACCGAAGTCCACCCAGACTACATAGGAAGGCTTTCTTGCTTCTGGAAAGTCCCTCACATCCATAACAGTGCCAACTCTCAACTCAACCTTGTCAAAATCCTCCCAACTGATGGTCTTCATTCCCCCGACTCCACTTGAAGATCCTTTACTAGCGGAATTTTTCCAGCTGTCGATCTCCACCATCCGAGCATTGTTCGGCGGGTTCCGTACCCTTGATAAAAGCCGCCTCTGCAACTTCCGCGCACTTTCCATCTGCCAACATGCCGCTTCGTTCATCCATCCTGACTATGGTAATGTTATCAGGAATTTCAAAATCATTGGCGGCCGTCTCCTGCAGCACTTTTCTCATAATCTCGCGCCATATTGGTAATGCTGCCCTTGCTCCTGTCTCTTTCTCACCAAGGGAATCACCGCTGTCTTTGCCCACCCAGACAGCAGTGACTACAGTTGGGGAATAACCAACAAACAGCGCATCTCTGTTATCTTCAGTGGTGCCAGTTTTTCCTGCCAAGGGGTAAGGAAGGGAACTGGCTGCTCTGCCGGTTCCTTTTTTTATCACCCCTTCGAGCATATTGGTCATGATGTAGGCGGTCTCCTGGCTGAGAACGAGCCTACTGGCCGGCGCAGCTTTCCACAAAGACCTGCCGTTGTGGTCAAGCACCTCCACTATACCAGAAGGCTCGGCCCATATGCCCCCATTGGCAAAGACTTGATAGGCAGAACCCAATTCCAACAAGGTCATTTCCGAAGTCCCCAAGGCCAAGGAAAGATTGGAACGGAGGATACTCCCTATGCCCAAATGATGGGCAAAGTCAACCACCGGACTAGGTCCCAACCGTTCGAGAAGTTTGATAGTTACAATGTTTTGAGAAATCTCCAGTGCTTTTCTCAAGGTGATTTCTCCTTCAAAGCCGCCGGAGTAATTTTGCGGCTCCCATACCGTCCCGCCCGCCTGGTGATAAACCACTGGTGCATCCCAAATCCGATCCGCTTGGGTGTAACCCGTCTCTAATGCGTAGGCATAGATTATTGGCTTGAAAGCCGAACCCGGCTGCCTGTAGGCCATGGTCGCACGATTGAATTGGCTGTTCTCGAAGTCCCGTCCCCCCACCATTGCCAGAATCATTCCAGTACGAACGTCCAAAATTATCACCGCCCCTTGAGGTTGCTCATCCCCAGAGGCTTGACTCCGGTGGCGGCTCTCAAGTGCCAAGAGTCCTTTTTCTAGTTCTGTTTGAGCTACCCGCTGCCAACCTTCCTTAATGGTAGTCTGGATAGTGAGGCCACCTCTATACAGCAAATTTTCGCCCAGGATTTGCTCCAGTTGTGGTCGGATATAGGCGATAAAGTAAGGAGCGAGGGCCCCCAAATCCGAGCCTGCCTTTACCTGCAGGGGCTCATCCAGCGCCTCATGGTATTGTTCATCGGTAATATATCCCGTCTCCCGCAAATTCTTGAGCACCGTTGCCCGGCGAGCAAGAGCTTTGTCCGGGTTGACCAGTGGTGAGTAAAGGTTGGGACCTCTGGGCAATCCGGCAATAAGAGCACACTCAGCCAAGTCAAGTTCCCAGACATGTTTATCAAAATACCGGTTGGCCGCAGCCTCTACTCCATAGGCACCACCGCCCAGGTATATTTGGTTTAGATATAAGCTAAGGATTTCGTCCTTGCGGTAGCGTTTCTCTATTTGCAGAGCCAATATGGCCTCTTTCAGCTTTCGCTGAATAGTCTTTTCCGGATTGAGGAACAATACCTTGGCCAATTGCTGGGTGATGGTGCTGCCCCCCTCTTTAAAGCGACCTGCGAGGATGTCTTTTAAGATGGCTCGACCGATACCCCGCCAGTCCAGTCCGGCATGCTCGTAGAAACGTCGGTCCTCCGTGGCCACGACCGCCTGCCTGAGGTAGGGGGGAATTTCTTCCAGATCCACGGGTACACGCTTTTCCACAAAAAATTCACCCAAAATGTTGCCTTCCGCAGACAGTACCGTGGTTACAGAACTCGGGCGAAAATCCTCCAGCTCCTGAACCCGCGGAAGGTCGTGGGTGAGGGTCAAAAAAGCCCCAGTTGCAGCGCCGCAAACAATCCCTGCCAGAAGAATCAGGGCTGTAAGGATTACAGTACGTTTTCTCCAGGGTCGTCGGGTTTTCATCCTACTCTCTCTTGCCCATTTATCCTTTTGATACCCAACTATTTAATCTCCCTCTCCTCTCCAAGGGGAGAGGGAACCCTTTGCTACAGCAAAAGGCACTACTTCTGGCACGAGGGACAATAAAAGCTAGCCCGACCGGAGAGGACTATCCGGGAAATCTCGCTACCGCAGCTCTGACACCTTTCCCCACCACGTCCATACACTTTGAGCTCACACTGGAAAAGTCCTGCTTCGCCGCTGCTGTTCACATAGTCTGAAATGGTGGTACCACCACAGGCTATGGCCCGTTCAAGCACCTGCCTAGTGGCCCCAACCACCCTATCCCAGGCCGCCCTCCCCAGGGTGCCTACGGCTCGCGTTGGTTTGACGCCCGCAACAAAGAGTATTTCATTTGCATAAATGTTGCCAATGCCTACTACCACTCCTGCATCCATAAGGAAGTTCTTAATGGGCTTGGTTCTGCTAAGAGCCGATTTCATCAAGTAAGGGGTTGAAAAATCAGGTCCTAGTGGTTCGACTCCCAGGCCGGCAAAGATCTGGGGCGATTCTTCCTCGTCGGGAGCAAGTACCTGAATTGAACCGAATCGACGCACATCATTGAAGCGCAGTTCCAACCCGCTGTCCAGGAGGAGACGAAGATGGTCGTGAGGGCTTCTCGGCGTCCCGTTCGTAAAAAACGCCAGTCGGCCGGTCATCCCTAGGTGCAGCACCAAAACTGCCCCGCTGTTCATTTTTGCCAGCAAGTACTTGGCCCGGCGGTCGACACTTTCCACCTTGCTCCCCTGAACCCAGCCTTTGAGTTTTGCTCGGGGCACGGGCAGTCGGAGCCTACGATTACTGAGCACCACCCGCTCAATGGTGCAGCCCACGAGGCGGGGGATCAGACCACGGCGGATCGTTTCAACCTCAGGTAGTTCAGGCAACCTGTATCCTTTCGCGCGAAGAATAGAGCATAAGGTAAGAAATCAGAGATCAGAACCAGATGGTTCAATGCAGTGAATATCGAACAGCAGAACAAGAAACCGCAGAATGATGAAGTAATCACTTCGATATTCGAAATTCCTTGTTCGACATTCTGCGGTTCAAAAAGGCCGTAGTTGAGATGATCTCAGTTTTGATTGCTTTGCCTCTATCTTCTGACTTCTGACTTCCGACCTCTGACTTCTTAGCTCTAATCCCCTTCTCGCTCGTCTCGCTCGACTTCCCCTCTCGCTCTTCAGCGCCTTCTGGGGCGTTCCTCAAGCTTCACCGGGACTTCTTGACGATATAGACCTCCTCGGTACACATCCAGGTTGAGGACATCGCCCGGACGTTTTTCCCTTATGATTCGGATAAGACCATCGGCAGAATCAACCGGTTTGCCATCAACCCCTACCACCACATCGCCCCCAACAGTCACTATCCGGTTGCCCAGTCGCACCCTCTGGTTCCCGCCATGCAATCCAGCCCTGTAGGCCGGTCCTCCGCGGACAACTTCCACAATGAGGGCCCCACGCTCTGCGGCGAAATCCAAGGCTTTGGCGTCTCCCGTAAGTAAAGTAGTCACATTTGCCCCTATCCAGGGGTAGGCGTAATAGCCTCGAGCGATAAGTTCGGGGATGATACGCCTGGCAGTGTCGGCCGGCACAGCAAAGCCAATTCCCACCGAAGCCCCTGTAGGGCTAAAAATAGCGGTATTTACCCCGATTAAGTTGCCGCTCGAGTCCAGCAGTGGTCCGCCGGAGTTTCCCGGATTGATGGAGGCATCGGTCTGGATGATGTCTTCAATGAGGGTGCCGCTGTCAGCCCGTAAAGTTCTCCCCAAAGAACTAATCACCCCGGTTGTCAGCGTCTGCCCCAGACCGAAGGGGTTACCGATGGCCAGAACTTTTTGTCCCACCAGCAAATGGTCGGAATCACCCATTGGGATAACGGTTAGCTTGCTGGGAGGGGCATCTATCTTGATCACAGCCAAGTCGTTGTCCGGATCCGTTCCTATGAGCTTACCCTGCCATCTGCTGCCATCCGTCAGGGTCACTTCAAGGCGCCGAGCTTCCTGGATTACATGGTAGTTGGTCAGGATATAGCCATCCTGGTCAATTATGGAACCCGAGCCCGCTCCCTGACGGGGAACGATATTGAAGAAAAAATCCCGCTCCACTGAAATAGTAGTTATGTTCACCACCCCGGGTGCCGCTGCTTTATAGACGTCAATGTTGTTCTGCTCATCTTCAGTGCCAGCCATACTGATATTCAGTTGACCAAGCAATAAGCCCAGGAGCAAACCAACGAAAATTACTCTGGCAAATCTCACCCTGTTATTCCTCCTAGTTATCTAGATAAGGTTTCAGGTTTCAGTGTTCAGGTTTCAGCATTTTGTTTTTCATTTCTGACACCTGAAACCTGACACCTGAACCCCAAAGCACTAACACCATGAGATTTAATCTCTGGGATTTGCGACTTTACAATGCTCCAATACTTAGTTTATTGATCTCTGCTGCCTGCTTTCAACGGGGTTGGAGGCGTCGCCAGAACCACCTCAAGAAGAATGCCACCAAAAGCACGGCCAAGGCCCAGGCCACCAGTTTGGGCCACAGGGAAACCATGCCCGGTAGAATCCTCCGGACCGTGTCCACTGGAATAGCGAAACTGATTCCTACACTGGTGCCGGTTGGGCTGAAGATGGCGGTATTAATGCCGATTATCTCACCATCAGAATTTATCAGCGGACCCCCAGAATTCCCTGGGTTAATCGCAGCGTCAGCCTGAATGACATTTTCGATTACCACATCTTGGCTTATCCGAACATCACGCCCCAGAGAGCTGATAGTCCCGGTGGTCAACGTCTGTCCCAAGCCAAAGGGGTTACCAACTGCCAAGACTTTCTGCCCAACCCGCAGACCTCTCGAGGAGCCCAGTTGCAGAGGCTTGAGTTGTTCCGGCGGCACCTCGATTTTTATCACTGCCAAATCGTTACCCGGAGAAGTGCCAACCACGGTGGCCTGCCACCGGCTTCCGTCAGCCAGTGTTACCTCTAGATGACTACTGCCCTGGACCACATGATAAC
>JARRNM010000046.1:0-32486 GCA_037384945.1 Deltaproteobacteria bacterium | reverse complement strand
TTTTAGGTATTCGACAAAGTGGCCGTCATGGACAGCTTTGAGGTATCTCTCGGAGAAGTGTTGAACTTGGATCCTCTCAAACAGTCCAGTGGGCTCAATTTCCCGCAAAATAGCCCTTATGCGCACGGGAGACTCCACATAGCCACGGTTGTGGACGTGGTGAATGGCGTGCTTGTCATTCACCACCAGAGCGATGCTCTTTTCAATGGACCTGATAGGCCTTACCGCAATGGGAGCTTCTTTTTTTACATACCTGGGATCTCTGACTCGCACCGGGTCGTCTTGAAAGGACCTCACCACCATCTCGATATATTCTGGGGGGCACAAGTCGCCGTATTTTCTTCGGAGAATCGCCTGAGCAATGGGTTTCATTTTGTTACGGCGCAACGGTTTGTCTCTGCCGAGATTGTCGTAGACCAGATAGGGTGGGCAGTCATCCTCCTGGCTGAGTGGTGTCTCGTACACCGTATTCACAATGGGCCGCGCTCCATATTTTTCATAGAAGCGGAGCCTGGCAGCATTTTGTTTCAACATCTCCGGATCACAGCACAGTGTTTGCTCATCGGGCAAACACTCGAAGAAGAGGCCAATCGCCTTCATGGCGGAGGCTTCCTCCCGTACCCTCTCATAAAGAGCGCTGCCGATTCCCCCTCCCGTCTGCAGCCTGCCGGCTGCCATGAAGTCCAAATAGCAAAATTGCAAGTCCGGAGCGTGTTGCAGGAGAGCAAAACCTTTGACTCGCCCCCGTGCTCCCTCGGCAACAAGAAGAATAGACCTGAACCGGTATTTCAGTGGATTACGGAGTTGCTCTGGCAGTTCGGTGATCTTTTCCTTCCACAACAATGGAAACTGTTCCAGCAAGATCTTCTGAACCTGCTCAATGGCATCCTTATCCACAGGCAAGGTGTCATCGTAGATCCGGCGAATTCGAAACATTTTTCCCCCTGGCCCGAAAGTGTGTCTGTGGTAACCTCAGGCAGTGTATCACAAAATGTCTTCGAGGCCATTGATGTCGAGGGAGACTCAAGCCCTTGCTCTTGCCCGGTGAGAGGTTGAAGATTTTCCTATTATACAGTGCTGCCTTTTTCCCTTTGAATAGCAAAATCAACGATCATGCCTATCATATCCCCATAGCTCAGTCCTGCCTGGCGCGTCGAGGCGGCAAAACCGGCATCAGGGCTCAGACAGGGATTGGCGTTCACCTCGAGAACATATATCCTGCCGTGGTCATCAACCCGCACATCCACTCGGCCGTAATCCCTCACCATAAACAGATGAAAACACTCGAGGGCTATTCTCTCCATTTTCCTTGACAGCAACCGGGTTAGATCTTCTGGAAACCTGCTGGGGCTATGGTGGTATTCGAAAGAATTTTTATCCCATTTGGCCCGGTAGCCGACAATGGGGTAAAGATTCTCTGGAAAAGCGGAAAAATCGATCTCTCCTATGGGAAGTATACGTGCTGTTGGATAACCCAAAAGAGTGATATTGAACTCCCTGCCCGGGATGTATTCTTCTATCAGTAGCTGGCCGAAACGGTCCAGGAACTGTCTCACTCCTTCCCGAAGTTCCCGGTCATTTTCGAATATCGACTCTTGGTCAATACCGATACTTGCATCCTCAAATCTCGGCTTGACGATTACCGGAAACTTGAGTAAGGCAGTGTTGAATTCCCGCGAGCCATTGCAGACTAGATAATCGGGTGTTTTAATTTGCCTCCCTTTCAGTAGCCGTTTGCTGATAAGCTTGTCCGTGGTGAGCATCATGGCTGCGGAAGGAGAACCGGTGAAGGATGCGCCCAGGAGCTCAAACACGGCTGCTGCATGCCAGACAAGGTGGGGATCTTCATCCACGGTTTCACAGAGGTTGAAGACGATATCCACCCCTCGTTCTTTGAATCTCTGAGTGAAGCCATGGAGATCACGGGTAAAGGGAATCCTCGCCGACGAGTGACCCAAATCCTTGAGAGCCTTCTCAATGGCTTCCACCTGGGCAACAACGTCAACGGACGCTTCCCAGTTTTCGTGCCCTCGGGAGGCTGGTTGGTTGTGAACTATACCGACCTTTTTTCTCCTCAAAGCCTTTCTCCCTCGATCCTTGGCGGGCTGAAGCCGAAGAAACAATCGCCTGGATCAAGTCGTTGTAAGGGATTCCCACCTGAGATGCGATGATGCACAGATCCGAATGGGTAGGATGCAGCCCCGCCAGGGGATTGACCTCCATGAACATTAGAGTGGAGTCCTTGTCCTGCCGCAGATCGAGGCGGCCTGCATCCCGGCAGCCAAGACCTCTCCAGGCAAGCAGGGCCACCTCGCTCGCCTCTTTTAGCAAAGGGCCATCGACCGGACGATACTCCACCAAATCCTCACACTTCTCCTTGTTCCGGTAGGAGTAGACTTCAGATTCAGCCTTCTCTAGGAGAACAACTTCCATGGCTCCAATGACCTTTGCATCCTTTCCTGTTCCCAAAATTCCTACGGTAACTTCACGGCCAGGAAGAAAGGTTTCAACAAGCACAGGCTGTTTGTACCTTGACAAAAGGAGACTGCACACGGATTGCAATTCTCTGCTATTGGTAATTTTCGAGGCAGCATCAACTCCCTTGCCGGTGCCTTCGGCCACCGGTTTGGCGAAGAGTGGAAAAGGCAGATCGATAGAGGCCAGGTCGGATTCATTTTCCACCAGGAAGAAATCAGGCGTGGGAACGCCCAGATCTCGGATGACGCGCTTAGCCATCCCTTTATGCAGAGTGAGGGACAGTACCAGGGGATCGGAGAAGGTATACGGTATCTCGTAGGCTTCCAACAGAGCCGGGACTTGAGCCTCACGGCCGAATCCCTTTAGACCCTCGGCAATATTGAAAACCAGATCCCAACTATTCCCCGCAGCAAGTCGTCGGCTGAGACTCCTGATGTTCCCTATGCGGTCTGTTTGGTACCCCAACTCTTGCAAAGCCCGGTCAATGTCAGCAATGGTTTCCTCCGAGTCAAACTCGGCAGTCTCTTCCTCACCAAAGCCCGCTGCCAGGTAATCTTTTCGAAGGTCGTAGGTAATGCCTATCTTCATCAGCAAGTTCTCCTCTATCTGGCTTCCGGTCTCAAAGGGCTGTAAGCGGAGTGACTTTGGGGTCGACAGAGGTCAGGATAGCGAAATATCCGGCCTTCATAATTTTTCAGTACAAGGTCGTCACCTTCCCGACCGACAACGTACTCGGGAAGCAAGGGAATCTTGCCCCCGCCTCCCGGGGCGTCGATGGCATAAGTGGGCACTGCGTAACCGCTGGTGTGACCACGTAAACCCTGAATGATCTCAAGGCCCTTGCTAACAGGTGTACGGAAATGAGCCGATCCCAGAATAGGATCACACTGATAGAGGTAGTAGGGCTTCACCCGGATCTTCAGCAGACCGTGCACCAAGGTTTTCATCGTTTCCACATCATCATTTATTCCGGCCAGTAACACGGTCTGACTGCCCAAAGGAATGCCGGCATCCGCCAGTCGTTCACAGGCCTGACTCGCCTCGGGAGTAAGTTCATCCGGGTGGGTGAAATGAATACTCATCCACAGGGGGTGGTAGCGCTTGAGCATCCTGGTGAGGGATGGCGTAATCCGCTGGGGCAAAACTACAGGCACTTTGCTGCCAATGCGCAACAGTTCCACATGGGGAATCTTCCTAAGCCGTGACAGGAGCCATTCTAGTTTCTCCTCCGGCAGGGTCAATGGGTCGCCGCCGGACAGGAGCACATCCCTGACCATTGGCGTAGCTTTAATGTAGTCGATGCCCTGTTGCCATCTCTCGGACCTAAAACCTTTGTTGTGACCAACCAGGCGAGAACGAGTGCAATACCGGCAGTAAGTGGAGCAGAAGTCCGTAACCAGAAAAAGGACCCTGTCAGGATAGCGGTGGACTATCCCCGGCACCGGGCTATGATGATCTTCTTCCAGCGGATCTTCCGCTTCGCCCTGGGAGTACAGGTACTCCCCACTTACCGGCACCACGGTACGGCGCAGGGGCTGAGACGGATTGTTCCCGTCCAGGAGGCTTGCATAGTACGGCGTTATGGCCAGGGGAAGTGTATTACCATTTCGGCCGATAGCCTGGCGCTCATCGTCGCTGAGCCTAAGGATGCGCTCCAGTTGATGAAGACTGCTGATGCGGTTTGCTATTTGCCAGCGCCAATGGTTCCACTCGGCACTGGTTGCTTCAGGAAAGGAACGTTTGCGGAAGGTTGAAGAATGTAAACTTACGGGAAATCTTGAAATACCGTAGGTTTTCTTGCCGGACCCGGATTTCTTGTACTCAACAAATATTTGCTCATTCGAGGAATTCTCCTCCACCTGCCCATGACTGGGCAGGCTACCCAACGGTTCAACTTCGTCTGAACAAGGAATTCCCGTACTCATCTCTCCTCGCCTCCTTTTACTAGGCACGGCCACAATGAAAATGCATCGCGCCGGATTTTAGAAAACAAGTCACCCTTCAAGCCACAAATTATGACTGGGGCCGACTCCAAGATGGCAAACAATGTTCCATCTATATAACGTACCGATATTACATATGTTTTTTTGATCAGTCCAGACCCGTCGGAACTAGAAGTTCCGATCTTGGCGAGAAAATGTAGACTCCACTGCAAAAGGGGAAACTTTAAGTCGAATAACTAGTTAAATTACCAAATAATTTTGGAAAGCAGAACTCCCGTATCCGACTATGAAATCATGGGAATTGTTTGTTCTGCTTTCCTCAAATTAGGCGCCAAGATACTCAACGCCCGGCTGATTTTGTTAGTCTGAGGGACACGCACCTTGGCTCTTTTATCGTTTGCTCCCCAGAGTTTAAGAGGGGGTGACTTCGAAATTCAAGGTCTGCAATACGTTGCCTGCGGCATCAACCACCTCAACCCGCCAGGTACCCACCTCTTGACTCTCGATGTTTTTTGAGCTGTAGGTGCGCCAGCTGGGAGAATTTACCGCAAGTTCCACCCTGGCTCGTTCGGTGCCTTCAAAAGACCACACGTGGGCAATGTGAGTGGGGTTTAACGCCCCGGTGATTTTGGTGAAACAGAAAAGCTTGCCTACGGAGGCAGGGAAACTGGTCCCCGCATCCTCAGGGGCACGATCGATTACATCCTTGCATATAGCGGCCACTTCCACCTGCAGATGAGCGGGTTCCTGAACAGTCGCAGCCTCTTTGGCTGGGGTAGTCTCCTGGGTTGGAGAGGGTCCCTGAGTCTGCGCCGGAAGGAGTCCGCTGAGGAGCATAATCACAGCGACGGCTGTAGCAAAAACGAAAACATGCTTTTTCATCTGACCTTCCCTTTCTTGGTTAAAGTTGTAGCCGTGTTCATCCCACGGCCTGGATTTTGTCATGAAGTCTTCTTCAGCAATCTACATACCAACTAATTAACTATTTGAGATCATTTAATATTATTTAAATGTCACTGCTTCATCTCCATTGCCTGCCTTTCCCTCTCCCCCTTATCGGAACTGAGAGTTCAGGCATGTATCTATTCGGTGGACACATTACCATTGAATTCAATATATTACATACTTGGCACGAGTTCTGCTGAATGTCGCCTTTTTTGTTTTCGAAAAGATGGATTGCCGAATACAGGGATAGGATCTAAGATTACAAGGAAAGACTATTGGAGTAGGCATGTCGGACACAAACCAACCATCGAGTAAAAGCTCTTCGGCTCTTTCCACCAGCGAAGAGACCCCACCAACAGAGCATAGCACGTTGAGCCCTGGTCAGCCGCAGCAGGAAGCAAACGGAAATGACTTGCTGCTTGTGGATGGGGCAAGCTCGCAGATGCCCATTGTTGCTCCTGAACTGGAGACTCAGCGGCAAGTGGCGGCTGACATCTCGCTTCCCTTACCTGAGCGTTTGGAAGCCTATGAAGACATCATGGATTCTGAAGTAGGCGATACCACTTTGGTGCGAGCCCGGAATGTTGAGCGTGAGATGGGCTTGCGGCAGATCTATCTCAAGTTTGAGGGGGGCAATCCCACAGGAACCCAGAAAGACCGCATTGCCTTCGCCCAGGTAGTGGACGCCCTGCGGCGGGGTTTTGAGGCCATCACTGTGGCCACCTGCGGCAACTATGGAGTAGCTCTAGCCCTTGCCGCTTCCATGGCCGGTTTGCAATGCCTCATTTACATTCCCGAGGGATACCACACAAAGAGGGTCCAAGAGATGACCGATCTCGGGGCCCAGATAGTTCGCGCCGCCGGAGACTATGAGCAGGCGGTGGTAATCTCACGCAAGCGGGCAGAAGCCGAGGACATCTATGACGCAAATCCAGGAGGAGCCAACTCTGCACTGCAACTAAAAGCCTATGGTGAGATAGCCTACGAGATTTACGATGAACTTCGAGATGCCCCCGCCGCCGTAGCTGTACCCGTTTCCAACGGCAGCACCCTGGTCGGCATTTACAAAGGCTTCTTGAGCCTTTATCGCAGAGGCAAGACCTCGCGCATACCCCGAATGGTGGCGGGTTCCTCTCATGGCAAGAATCCGATTATCAGGGCCTTCCTCAAAAACACTCCGGCGTGCGAGGACCTGAAACCAGAGCAAATTCGCGAAACCGCCGTTAACGAGCCCCTGATCAACTGGCATTCTTTTGATGGCGATCAAGCCCTGGAAGCAGTTAGAAAGAGTGGTGGTTGGTCATCATATGCCAGTGATAAGAGTATGCTTATCCATTCGCGACTTCTAAGAGAGAAAGAGGGGTTGAGCATACTGCCGGCTTCCACTGCCGGCTTGAGCGTACTGTTAGAACGCCATGGTAAGGAACAACTGCCGGGAGATCGCTATGTGGTTATTCTCACAGGGAGAAAATCGTGAATTCCCTTCCAGAAGGTAATGCAATTGTTTACTGCCAGGGTGCCTTTGCAACCCCCAACGGCAAAACCGCCCACGGCCTGGTGCGCCGCACCCGACGCTACCGAGTCCTTTCGGTGGTGGATTCTCGCCATGCCGGCAAAGATGCGGGAATGGTTTTGGATGGCAAAGCCAGGGACATACCTATTTACCAAGAACTGGGCTTGGCGGTGGATGGGGCCCTCTCACGAAGAAATCCCCCTACCCACCTGGTCATTGGTCTGGCACCGGATGGCGGGCGCCTCACCGGTGAAGCCCGCAGCGACGTGGTGAGGGCCATAACGCTCGGACTCAATGTAGACTGCGGCCTTCACGATTTTCTCTCTGAAGACAATGAGATTGCCCAGCTGGCCGCCCAAAAAGGAGTACTATTGCGTGACATCCGCAAACCGCCACACCGGAAAAACCTTCACTTTTTCAGCGGCAAGATCGAAGAGGTGACCTCGCTAATAGTGGCAGTTCTGGGCACGGATTCGGCCATCGGCAAGCGCACCACCGCGTGGATTCTCCTTGATGGTCTCCGTGAGGCAGGTTATGGTGCAGAGTTAATCGGCACCGGGCAAACCGCCTGGATGCAAGGGGCTAGTTATTCTATTATCCTCGACTCCCTCATCAACGATTTCGTCGCCGGCGAGATAGAACACGCCGTGTGGACTGCCTGGAAAGAGGCCCAGCCCCAGGTAATTGTCATCGAGGGCCAGGGGAGCTTGATGAACCCCGCCTACCCTGGCGGTTTCGAGATCTTGGCTGCCGGCAGGCCTGATGTGGTGGTGCTTCAGCACGCTCCTGGGCGAGAGGAATATGACGGTTTCCCCGGCTACCCTATTCATCCCCTTGAGACACAAATTCAGGTCATCGAATTACTCTCTGGCAAACCGGTGGTGGCAATATCCGTCAACCACGAAAATCTGGATAAAAGTAAGATGGCAGAAGTGTGCCAAGGAGTAAGCAGAAAGATCGGTCTTCCCACCTGTGACCCTCTTTTGACCGGGGCGGGACCGCTACTTGCCGCACTGAAACCTTATCTTGAGAATAAGAAGTGACTATCTGCCAGCCAGAGGAAACTTTTAAGGGCATAGGGCATGGAGCATAGGGTACAAATATTTCGAAATTCGAAACTATAAATGCTGAAACCTGTTGGAGCGAAGCGGAAATCCCGTTTGAAGCGAAGCGGCAGCGGGGAACACTGAACACTGAAACCTTATTGATCGTGATTTGTGATTTTCCGGGGAACATTATGAGTAAAGGTATTCCAAAGAAAGATCCTTTAAAGGTTCTCGGGGTCATTGGTCGCCTGGAAGTGGGCCCGGTGCAGATGAAACCACGGGGTATGACAGCTCCTTACCGGGTGACCAAAGAAGGTGAAGTTCACGAAAACGAGCTGATTTACCGGTTCGAAGAAGATGTGTTTGTGCCCGGTGAACCTGCCTCCCTCAACCTTGCGAGCATTATGGCCGCACAGGTTGCTCTGAATTACGGGCTCTTTTGCGATGAGTTGGTCTTCCACGGCTGGTTCGACAAACATGACCGGGGGTTCATCGAAGAAATGGCCCAAAATACCGCCCGGGAGATATTGGTAAAAAAGTTTCTTGAGCCGAATCCCTTTCTGCGCGGAATTGCAACCGAACTTCCCCCCGTCAAACTGGAAAGCTACCTCAGGGCTAAAGTACTCTTTCCAGATCAAGAGCTGAGCAAAGCCAGGAAAGACACCAAGTGGAAGGAGGACTGGAAAGGGCAACGGAATCGACACGCTGTTCTTTCCAGCGGCGGCAAAGACAGTCTTCTCACTTTCGGTTTGATGAAGGAGTGCGGCCATGAGGTCCATCCCATCTTTGTCAACGAATCAGGCAGGCATTGGTTCACCGCTCTCAATGCTTACCGATATTTCGCTGCCAATATTAAAAACACCGCGCGGGTTTGGACCAATGCAGACAGGTTGTTCAGCTGGATGCTCAAACATTTGTTCTTTGTGCGCCAGGATTTTTCCAGAATACGTTCCGACCAATACCCGATTCGACTGTGGACCGTGGCAGTCTTTCTCTTCGGGGCTCTACCCATATTGAAAAAGAGAGGTGTCGGACGACTGCTCATCGGGGATGAATTCGACACCACCTGTAGATTGTCCCATGCCGGCATAACGCATTATGATGGACTCTACGACCAAAGCCGTTTTTTCGACCACGCACTGACCCGTTACTTCAATGGCAAGGGCTGGGCAATCAGCCAATTTTCCCTTCTCAGACCCCTTTCAGAACTGTTGATTCAAAAAATCCTGGTAGAACGCTATCCTGATCTGCAAAGTCTTCAGGTCTCCTGCCACGCCACCCACAAGGAGGGAGACCGCGTCTATCCGTGTGGTCGCTGTGAAAAATGCAGGCGCATCGTCTCTATGCTCATGGCTTTAGGGGCCGACCCTGCCCGCTGCGGTTATAAAAGAGAGCAGATTACAACGTGCTTGGAAAAACTCCCTGCCGAGGGAATTCATCAGGAGAGTCCGGGCCTCCAGCATTTGGGCTTTATTTTGCGGGAAAAGGGCCTTCTGACTGACTCGTCCATAGGTGCGGTAAAACCTCGCCGGCGACCTGAAATAATGAAGTTACGTTTCGACCCTGAAAAATCTCCTTTAGACGACATCCCCATAGACTTGCGCGAATCTCTCTACTGGCTCTATCTGGAGCATAGTGATGGAGCAGTGAAAAGAAAGGGGAGAGTGTGGATCGACATTGATCCTCTAGACGATCCGGCCATGACCAGGCCCTATCCCTTTGAATCTCACCGTGTACGAGCAGGAGCGCCATCTTCCTCGTCAGGCGATCCCGCGAAATCTTATCTACTGAGAGAGCTGACCTGGCCTGAGGCGGAGAAACGTCTTGAAGAGGTGGATGTAGCCCTGCTGCCCGTTGGCTCTATCGAACAGCATGGCCCCCACTTACCCTTGGACACTGACGCCTTTGATGCCGAGCACCTGGCCCACAAGGTGGCGGAGGCATGTTCAGATCCCAAACCGTTGGTTCTCCCCTTGATTCCCTATGGGGTATCCTACCACCACGAAGGTTTTCCCGGCACTCTCAGCATCAGCCCTGACACCCTCTCCCAACTGGTGTACGAAATAGGTATGGGTGCGGCGCGCCAGGGGATAACCAAGCTAGTGATTATCAACGGGCACGGGGGCAACAGCCCGGCCTTGAATTTCGCTGCCCAGATGATCAATCGGGATGCTCACATCTTCACCTGTGTGGATACAGGTGAAACCAGCGATCCAGACGTCGAGGTTCTGGCTGAGACTCCAAACGACGTCCATGCAGGCGAGATCGAAACCAGCACGACTTTGGCGGTTCGGCCTGATGAGGTGAGGATGGAGAAGGCCCGTACTTTCATACCCCGGTTTTCGAGTCATTATTTGAATTTCACCTCCAAGAGAAGGGTCAACTGGTATGCCCACACCGCCAGAATTTCACCTGAAGGTGTCCTCGGCGATCCCACCAAAGCAAGTCGCGACAAAGGCAAACGAATTTGGGATTTGATGATCAGAAATCTGGTTGAATTTGTGGAAGACCTCAAAGGGTTGACCCTGGACGAGATTTATCAGAGGCGGTATTAACCCTAATGTTACCAACTCACACCGGTAAAAACCGCTGCGCTCGCGCAACACTCTGTTCGCCTCGTACAGGCCTGCACCTACAGTCAAATACTCCGCCACAGGCGGACTGGGCGCAGCCACGTATAACTTACTCTTGTACGTTTTCCTCGGCATAGGCATGGAACACTAGGATTACACTATGAAAATTACTCAGGTAGAGGGCTGGCCGGTTACCATGCAACTGGCCGAGCCTTATGTCATTGCTTACGAGAGGGTCGAGGTAGCTACCAACATATTTCTCCGAATCGAGAGCAGTAGCGGGATAATAGGCTACGGTTGCGCTGCGCCGGACGAGCACGTTACCGGTGAGGAGCCTGAAAGTGTACTGAAAGCACTGGACCATATAGTTACTCCCACTATCAAAGGATCGGATCCTCTACGTCCAATTATGCTTCTCGAAAGACTCAAACCCCTGCTGCAAACCCAGCCCTCAGTCCTTGCCGCAGTAGACATGGCTCTGTTTGATATCATGGGAAAGGTGTGCAACCTTCCTCTGTGGCGGCTTTTAGGGGGGTTCCGAGACCGGATTCGAACCAGCATCACCATAGGCATACTCCCGGAAAAGGAAACGGTTGAACGGGCCCAGGAACACGTAGCTCAAGGATTCAAGTGCCTCAAGCTCAAAGGAGGAATCGACCTTGAATCAGACATCTCCAGGGTTTTACAAGTGAGGGAGGCGGTGGGCCGGCACATCGAATTGCGTTTCGACGCCAATCAAGGATTTTCGGTGGAGGATTCACTCACCTTTGTGGAGAAGACGCGCAAGGCTCGGCTGGAGTTGTTTGAGCAACCCACCCCCAAAGGGCAGCCGGAAATGTTGCGCCAGGTGAGTAATACCGTGGCCATACCGGTCATGGCCGACGAAAGTCTCACTTCCCTGAGGGATGCATTCCGCATCGCCCGCCGTGGTCTGGCTGACATGGTAAACGTCAAGCTCATGAAAGTCGGCGGCATTTCTGAGGCCTTGCAGATCAATTCCGTGGCTAGGGCGGCAGGTCTCGAAGCCATGGTTGGCTGTATGGATGAAGCCGCCTTGGGAATCTCTGCCGGGCTCCACTTTGCCCTCGCCCGCCGAAATGTGGTGTATGCCGACCTCGACGGCCACATGGGGCTGCTGGGAGATCCCTCCCATGGTGTGGTAATACTTCGAAATGGCAACCTTTTCCCCAATAACGATCCCGGCCTTGGTTTCGCTATGCGCTGATCGCCAAATCGTGCGACTATCTTTCTAGACTGAGTGTCTGTGACCATAAGGAGAACTCCCATGGAGATAAAACTTCAGGCGAAAGACCTTCACCTCGACATAATCGCCAAATCTTGGAAAAATGTCCTCTATAATCTTTTGCTTATCTCTGCTGGAAGTCTCATTTTCGTCCTAGGGATGAACTCCGTTTTGATTCCCAGTAAACTCTTGAGTGCGGGAGTTACGGGTATAGCCCTCATGCTGCACTATCTTTTTCCCAGGTTGAACGTGGGGCTTGCCTATTTTTTGCTGAATATACCGCTAATGCTCCTTGGATTTTTCTCCATCAGTCGCAGATTTCTCCTCTACACCTTGTATGGAATGGGCTTTTTTTCTCTCACTGCCGCTTTTGTCAAACCTCCTGCCGCCGTTATCGAGGATCCTATTCTCGCCGCCTTGTTTGCCGGCATTATCTGCGGCGCAGGAGTCGGAGTCATTCTGCGCTCTATAGGCTCGACAGGTGGCGTTGATATTCTGGCAGTGTATGCAAACCAGAAATTCGGTTTCCGTCCCGGCTCGGTCAGTTTGCTGTTTAACACTACAGTGCTCATGATGGGAGCTTATTTTTTTGGGCTGGAAATAGCACTCTACACCCTCATCTATGTGTTCACCAGCAGCCGGGTGCTCGATGCCGTCCTCAGCGGATTCAACCAGCGCATGTCTACCATGGTTATCTCGGAAAAGACAGCTGAGATGGCCAAAGAAATTTTCAAGAAGGTGAATCGGGGCGTCACTTTTCTCAAAGGAAGGGGGGCTTATACGGGGAGAGAAAGAGATGTCATCTTTACCGTCACCACCCTCACGGAACTTCCCAAGCTGAAGGAGGTCATATTTGCCATCGATCCGGAGGCTTTCGTGGTGGTAAATAACACTCTGGAGGTCCTTGGAAAACGGCACGGATCAAGAAAGGTTTACTGATTCCTCTCTCCTCAAACTGAGTCCGCTAGCCCGGGGATTTGATTACTTATGCCACAGTTGCTATCCTTGCAGCAAATTCCATGGTCTCAGGTGTCAGGGGAAAGACCAAGGCTAAAACCTAAAATATGAACAGTGAAACCTCTGTGGCTGTGATTTATTATAGCCCGGCTAACTTTTACAGTAATGGGAGGACATATGGGTGTCTACAATCTGGACAAAATCTTCAAGCCTGAGTCCATAGCAGTCATTGGTGCCAGCGAAAAAAAGGACAGCATCGGCAGTATTCTGGTGCAAAATCTTGTTCAGGGCGCCTTCCAGGGCAAAATTTACCCAGTAAACCCTAAGTATCGCACTCTCCATGCTCTCAAAGCTTATCCTTCTATCTTGGAGGTGGACAGTCCGGTTGATCTTGCTATCATTGCCACTCCCATTGCCACGGTTCCGGAGATCGTCACCCAATGTGTTGCCAAAAATGTTGGCGGAGCAATCATTATCTCCGCCGGGGGCAAGGAAGTTGGAGCCCAAGGCGAGGAAATAGAGAAAAAGATAGTGTGGGAAGCCTGGAAAGGAGGTCTCCGAATAATTGGGCCCAACTGTCTCGGTATCATCTGCCCTGAGAGGAATCTTAATGCCAGCTTTGTTTCCCGCATTCCCCAGAAAGGTAAACTTGCCTTTATCTCTCAAAGTGGCGCCATCTGCTCGGCAATTCTTGATCTGTCTCCCAAAGCAAAAATCGGTTTCAGCCACTTTGTCAGCATAGGATCCATGGTGGACGTTGACTTTGGTGATTTGATCGACTACCTGGCAGCGGATCCACAGGTGAGCAGCATCTTGCTTTATATGGAGGGTTTGTCCAATTTCAGAAAATTCATGAGTGCTGCCCGTGCCGCCTCCAGGGTGAAGCCCGTTGTGGTTCTTAAATCAGGAAGAAGCCCAGCAGGTACCAGAGCGGCTGCGTCCCATACTGGGGCAATGGCCGGCGAAGATGCTGTTTATGATGCCGCTTTTAAAAGGGCCGGCATTGTCCGGGTCAACACTATTGGAGAGCTTTTCGACTGTGCCGAGCTAATGGCAAAGCAGCCTCGTCCTTCAGGGTCTCGTTTGGCCATTGTAACCAATGCTGGGGGACCTGGGGTTATGGCGGCTGATGCCCTTTCCTATTACGGTCTGGAACCGACACCCCTGCAAGCCGACACCCTCGAGAAACTGGACTCGGTGTTGCCGGCTGCCTGGAGTCATGCAAACCCCATAGACATCCTAGGAGACGCGTCTCCTGACAAGTATACGGAGGTTGTCAAGATCTGCATCGGCGCGCAGGAATTAGACGGGGTACTGGTAGTGCTCACCCCACAAGCCATGACTGATCCCACGGCTGTGGCCAAGGGGCTGGCCCGGATCTCTAAAAGCAGACGGTACCCTCTCTTTGCTTCCTGGATGGGAGGTGTAGATGTGGAAAAAGGAGCGGAGATTTTAAACCTGGCGGAAATTCCCACCTATGGTACTCCCGAACAGGCAATCAAGGCATTTATGTACATGCACGAATATTCCCGCAATCTTGAGATGCTTCAACAGATTCCTCCAAAGCTTTCCAAGACTCTGAAATTTGATCGGAATCGCGCCCAAGATATCATCCGACAGGGGTCTGAGCGAGAGAAGTCGACTTTAACAGAACTGCAGTCAAAAGAGGTACTGGCTGCTTATGGTCTCCCGGTAAACCGCACTGAAATTGCCACATCGGCGGAAGAGGCAGTCCAGCTTGCCCGGGATATGGGCTTCCCCCTCGCTATGAAAATCCTTTCTCCGGAAATTGTCCATAAGACAGAAGCCAATGGCATCAAGCTTGACCTCCGTACGGAAAACGAGGTTTTCGAGGCCTTTCGTGCCCTCACCGCAAAAGCCAGGGAGTATGACCCAGAGGCAAATATTCTGGGGGTCACCTTGCAGCCGATGATCATGCAGTCTGATTACGAGATTCTTCTCGGGGCCAAAATGGATCCAAACTTTGGTCCCGTCATCCTTTTCGGCATGGGCGGAATTTTCACTGAGGTTGTAAAGGACAGAAACATAGGCCTGCCACCTCTTAACCTTTCGCTGGCGCGGCAAATTATGGAGGGAACCAGGGTATACACCCTACTGAAAGGATACCGCAAGCGACCTCCGGCAAACATCCAGCACCTGGAAGAGATAATCCTGCGGTTGTCTCAATTGGTAATTGATTTTCCTGAAATTGTGGAGCTGGACATGAACCCCGTTATTGTGAGCAAGGGAGAGTTTGTTGCCGTGGATGCGCGGATAGTGCTGGAGCCCGCAGTTCGCCTCTCCCCTCTCCATCTGGTCATCAGCCCTTACCCTGAACAGTACGAATCACGAGAACTTACCCCCAGCGGCCTGCCTATAATGATCCGCCCCATCAAGCCCGAAGACGCCCCACTCCTAGTGGAGCTTTTTGACACTCTGTCTCCCACCAGCATCTATTATCGTTTTTTTGGCCCCCTCAAGGCGCTGCCCCATTCCATGCTGGTGCTTTTTACCCAAGTAGACTACGATCGCGAGATTGACTTGATAGCCCTGGAACAAGCTGAGGATGGCAAAGAGCGCATGGTGGCCACGGCCAGGGTGATGTCAGATCCTGACGGCAAAAGAGCTGAGTTTGCCATTCTGGTAGGAGATCCCTGGCAGGGCAAAGGAGTGGGAGCCATACTTTTGGAAAGATGCCTTGCCATCGCCAAGGAGCGTGGTCTCGAAACCGTTTGGGGAATGGTTTTGCAGGAAAACACCGGCATGCAGGCACTGGCCCGCAAACTGGGCTTTGAAGTGTCTAGATCTGGTGAACCAGGCGAATTGGAATTGACCATTGATCTCAAATCTGTTGATTTCTGAAGCCACATGAGCCTAATGAATTCCCTGGCTATGATCGCCAACATAAGATTCCAGGAACCTTCTGGTGAAACTCGACCTTTCTTCAGCCAAATTGGGCCGTAAGACGTACCGTTTAGGTACGGTGCGGCTTCGATCTCGGATTTTGGCTCTCGGATCTCGGATTTTTGACCACATTGATGATGTTGACAAATGATTGGAGAAGGATCAAAATTGCCGCCATTATTCCCATGATCATCTTCTCCGGAGTCTGATTTTCCCCCACAGAAATTTTTTCGAAGAGCTCTTCAGGAAGGACATGACTATTGGACACCCTAGTTTCCTTGCTCAGACTGCTCAGGGCCTTCCTTGATTGGAGGGTGATTCTCGATGTCCTCCTAATTTCGGCGGCCCTGTTCTTCTTATACCGCACCCTCCTTAGACTAGGGACCTGGAAAATCGTCACCGGCATATTTCTCGCCATGGTGATCTTTGTCGTTGCCAACGTTCTCGACCTCAAAGGCATAAACTGGATCTACTCCAATCTCAGTGGGGTAGCAGTTATTGCTCTCATTGTCATTTTCCAGCCGGAGCTTAGAAAAATCTTTGAGCGAGCCGCCTCTTTCGGCGGTAAAAAGTTGGACAAATCCGGCCCAGCTCTGGCTGCTCTCTTTAGCGAGGCTGCCTTTCTGTTGGCTAATAAGAGGCGGGGGGCATTGATTGCCCTTCCTGGAAAGGAACCGGTTAAGAGATGGCTCTCTGGAGGCTTTGACCTCTATGCAGAACCAAGCCTTCCTCTTATCCTCAGCATTTTCGACCCTAACTCACCCGGCCACGACGGCGCTCTGGTATTCAGAAACGGCAAACTCGCATATTTCGGCGTGCGCTTGCCCATATCCAAGACGGGTCGCCTGCCCGAGGACTTGGGCACCCGCCATCACGCCGCCATGGGGCTTTCCGAGGTAACAGATACCTTGGTAATATTGGTCTCAGAGGAGAGAGGTACGGTAAAAACTTTTTTTAATGGCATTTTAAAGGAAGTCAATCCCCCAGATGGCGGTAAGTCTTGTCTTGGCTCTCCTTTTCTACTCCACGGTAATTGTCGGCAAGATGGAAATTCGAGAGAAGGCGGTTACAGTTCCGGTGGAATACATTGCCGCGCCGGATAACCTTGCGCTGACAGGTGACAATCCCACGGAGGTTAAACTACAATTAGCCGGTCCCAAGTCGGATCTCGACAAGATCAATCCAGCAAATTTGAGTGTAAAGATTGATTTGTCTCAGGCCAAAGCCGGCGGGCAAGTTTTTGTTGTCTCAAAGGAAGATATCCCCCTTCCAAGGGGGATAAAGCTTGTGAATGCAAGCCCTTCCAGCATATCACTGTCACTGGAGGAGATTGCCGAGTTTGAAGTAGAGGTACAACCGCAGTTGGTGGGTACCCTCCCCCAAGGTCTGGAATTGGTCTCGGTGGAAGTAAATCCCAAACAGTTGCAGGTTTTTGCTCCACCAACTGATGCCAGTCAAAGAATTACCATCGTTACCGAACCGATATATTTGGAAAGCATAAATAAGAATGAGGCCTTGTTGCGTAAGGTTATAGCGCCGGCCAACGTGCGACCTAAAGGCAAGAAATGGCCCGAAGTTGAGGTGAGGGTCAAGGTGAGACCAAAGACATAACCAGCGCAAGATCAGCTGCTCTGAGCTTGTTTTTTACCCCTGACCATCATCTTCTTTCCTCTCCTCGATAGTCCACTTCAAGTTAAAAGCACGGCAATAATGCCGGTGAGAAAAATGCCATCGAAGGTGCCTGCTCCACCAATTGAGGCCACTGGCGCCCCCAGGCCGGTGATCTTCTTCAGGTTCATCAGGTCCGCACCGATGAGCGTCCCCAGGGTCCCGGCAATGTAAGCCACAGGTGGAGCATTTGACGGTGAGACCACAAAAGCAATCAGGGCAGCTAAAAGAGGCGGGACCAGCAGCGGCACACCTATACCCACCCCCCTTATGGGTCTGGCCAATCTGAAAACCACCACACTCATTAGGCCCGTTGCCAGGAGAGCCCGAACCGGCACCTGGCAAGTGAGCAAAATGTATAGGGACATGAGGATCGGGATCACCGCGCCCCCGACGTTTATAGCCAAAGTAGTGGTGCATGGCTGTCGAGGTGAGGGTAGACGATAACGCATGCCATAGAAGGGAATAACCCTTTCATCACAAAGCTCATCTTCTTTAAATCTCTTGATGGGGATATTGATCGCACTGCCAACCAGGGTGAGGAAAAATAGGGAAAGCATATATTGCGGGCTAATTCCTATTTTGCTGAAGGCAAGGGTAAGGGCTCCAATCTGAACGAAAAAGAAGAGAACGAAAAATACACCAACAAAAAGGAAAAAAATTAGTGCGGTGAAGGGATTGTAGAACACGGCTTACTCCTGGTTAGCCCAAAGCAATCGCGGCAAGAATGATCTTTACTCCAGCCTGTCAAATTAAGCATAGGTTACGCCGACCGCTAATTGACAGGATCGAATCCTTATTTCTGCTGCTTCCTTCTCTTGGGCCGACGACAAATGTCTCTACATCCAGGTGGATAATTTCGGGAGGTATTGAAGAGCCTTGGTCAGGGCGAAACAAAGGGCAAAAGCTGAAAGGGGCGTCAATACCCAACTTATCAACATCTTTTTGATAAGTTCGAATCTTACCGTACCCATTCCTTTCAGCACCCCGACCCCCACAATGCCACCGATGATGCAATAAGTCGTCGATATGGGCATGCCAAGGGTGGTGAAAACTAGAACCGATGTGGCCGCCCCGAACTGTGCTGCGAAACCTGAGAAGGGATCAAGCACGGTTATACCCTTGCCCACGGTTTCTATTACTCTGGAACTCAGAAGCAGGGCCCCCAAAAATACCAGCAAAGGTCCTACCAGGGAGGCTTGTCGTGTAGTTATCAGTCCAGCGTACAAAGGCCCCCCTAAAACGGTGGCAAGTTCATTGGCCCCAGTATTATAGGCGAGCAACATACCGCTAGATAAAAGCAGAATTCTCAATATCATTTCAAGGCGAAATAAAGGCATCCCAGAAAGAGTTTTTTCCATGATCTTGTAGAGAATCAAGGCAAAGATGAATGCACCTGCGGGGGAGATAATCCAGGAGAACAAGATTTTAACCAGGGAAGACATATTCACTGCTATGTTTGTTGCATAGCCCGAACCTGCAAGACTGCCGATGATCACTTGATGGCTGGACAAGGGCAATCTTTTCCAGTTGGATATAGCAATGAGCAACGCGGAGACAATCAGCGATACCCCCAAGATGGAGACATTCACTGCCAACAGGTCTTTACCAACCGTTCTCATTACCCTCTCACCCTGGGCGATCATGCCGAGAAAAACAAACAAGCCAAAGACAACCACAGCCTTGTTAAATTTTACGACGTTACTTCCTATGCAAATACTCAGGGCATTGGAGGCATCATTTGAGCCGATGACAAAGGATATGAAGATGGAGCCAATAAGCGGGATAAGGTCTGCCATTGCTTTGGGATAATTGGGTTATCGCATACTGATGTTGATGATCTGAAGATAATCACTGGCATCTTCAATCATGTCACTGATGGTGGTGAGATCGGAGACAAATTCAGCTAGAGTTCTTCCCTGCCAAAAGTTTTCTACTGGTATTGTTCTCATTTCTTTCAGTACGCTGAACTTGATATCATCTATTCTTTTCTCGTAAATCCTGATGGCAAGGGCTTTCTCGCGCAAATCCTCACCCTTCACCATGGCATCGAAACTTATGGCAAGCATTTCACACATGTTGGTGTTCATTGAGGCAACCCTCACACACTCCTCTTTTATCTCTTCAGGAAGCGCCACATCCGAGTAGTTGAAGGCCGTATCTTCGAGGGAATCTAATACCCTATCAAGTGCTTCAACAAACCTGCACAGATCCGGACGCAGATAGGGCAGAAACGCTCCCGCGTAGATGGTTGAGATTATTTCTCGCCTAACAGAATCGCCTTCACGCTCGAGGTCTATGACCTCGCGCATCTTACTGGTATCATCATTTTTTATCCCGCTGTAAAAGGATTCAAAGGCAAGGCAAAGAAGTCGGAGATGCTCCTTGACATTTTTTATTACTTGATCTTCCTTTTTGCCGTAAGACAATATTTTCTTAAGGAACATAATTACCTCGTGCCCTCAATATAAGTGAGGCCGCCATGACATCCAACAAAGACAGTACACCCACAATTTTTCCTTCTTCACATACGAATACCCTGGCAATAACAGAATCCTCCATCAGCGCAGCAGCATCATGTATGGCCATAGCCCGATCTATACAAACGATGGGCTTAGATGCTATTGATGCTACCTTGATGCCTTTGGGGTCGCTTTTTTTGGACAGAACTTTGAATACTATGTCACGGGCTGTGATAACCCCGTGATCTTTATCCTTTCCAGAAAACACAACAAGTAACGAGCGAATTCTTCTGTCGACCATTTTTTCGATTGCATCATACACCGAGCGATCAGCATCTATTGACTCTATTCTCGTCGTCATGAACTCATCGATTTTCATATCTTCCCTCCAAACTAAAGATGCAAAGCCTAGTCAAAATCCATTACGAAGATGGTCTTTTTCTCTGAAGAAAGAAATACTTACGGAAATCTTTCAGGTTGTTTCTTAGTTACGTTCCGAGGGATACTACCACATTCTTCTGGCTGCACGATAGATCAATGTATGATTCTTGACCCAGGAAGGCAGACTCTGTCCCCATTGATCTGAATATGAACGTCCTTCTATCTTTCAACATTCTTGCAGAGATGCTAACATAATTTCTTGAGGCCCATCGTCTGGTATGGGATAATCCTCTAGCGTCAATTTCCCAGGATGAAAAGTCTAGGTATTGTCCATCCGGCAACGGCGCTTTCTGCTGTCATTCTGAAGAGTCCCGCTAAGAGCGGGACGACGAAGATTCTTATGTTTAAAGCCGTCAGCTGAGATTCTTCGCGGAGCTTGCGCTGCTTGTCCCGGGCATAGTCCTGGGGAGCTCGGCGAAGGGCTCAGAATGACCTTGAGTAGTTCCCAGATGGACAATACCTAATGATGACTGGAAACATCTCATAGGGCTATTAAGCACGGGGAGAGTCAGATGAAGGTGCTCATCTGCGGAGCTGGCAGGGTTGCAAGACACTTGCTTGCTAGGCTTGGCGAAAGATGGCATGTCACGCTGATTGACAAGTCCGAGGGCAAGCTCCAGCAGATTATTGCCAAGTTTCAAAACGTGGAGAAAGTTATTGCAGCCGATGCTTCCAGTCCAGTCACTCTTGACGATGTGGGCGTGGCCGACTTTGACTACGTTCTGGCCCTTACAGAGAACGACAAGGTCAACCTGGCAGTCTGCGACTATGCCGGCTCTCAGGGGGTGAGCCATCTTCTTGCCTTAGTAAACGAGGAGGAAAACAAGGAAAAATTCCAAAAAATTGGAGCCCGCCCGGTGCTTGGCAGTACCATGTTGGCCAAGTCCATACACCATTACCTGCAAGACCCGCGGATCAACTTGCTGTCCCTCACCTTGGGACAGGCCGAAATCATGGAAATGGATGTAGCAAGCTACTTCCAGGTGGTCGGCAAGAGGGCTGCATCGCTGACCGGTGAGGACTGGAGGTTGGTGGCCATCTTGCGACAAAACCAAATGTTCTTCCCAGACTCGGATACTTTTATCGAGGAGGGTGATCGGCTGGTGATAGTGGGACAGCCTGACTCCTTCAAGGCACTTTGTACCCATCTAGAGTGCGGCATACCCCACTTTCCCCTTGGTTACGGCCCAGATCTGCTTTTAGCCCTGCTTCCAGGGAGCAATCATGGAGAGCTTATTAAAGAGACCATGCATCTTGCCCAGAACACCAAGGCAAAGTCACTGACCGTTTTGTCCTCCAAGGAAGAAGGTGACATCCAGCAGACGCTCGGAGCTTGGACACAGACCATTGACCTCAAGGTAGTGACCATAGAAGGTAATTTTGAAGACCACCTGAAGGAGATGGGCAGTAGAGAGAATTACGGGGTAATGGTGCTCCATCCTTTTGAGGCTTCCTTCCTAGTATCCCTTGCCAAACCCACCCTCATCTCCCTGGCTCATTCCATATCCTGCCCACTACTCGTGGCCCGGCAAAGTTATCCCTACGAGCGAATTCTGGTGCCTTTCAATGCAACCAACAAGGCCGAGGTGGCCTTGGGAGTGGCGGTGGACCTGGCTCGCCAGTTTGGGGCTGAGGTTGCGGTGGCCGTGGTGGAAGAACCTGAGTTTATCAGGGGTGTCCAGGAAGAGGAATGGACCGAGTCCGTTTCAAAACGGGTTTTGGAACTGGCCCACATTCATAAATTCGACTTCGAGGTGATCATCAAGAAGGGTAACCCCGTAAAAGAGGTTGCAGCCCTAGCCAAGGATTTCAATCTAATGGTCATGGGCAGCACAACCAGGGAAAAGGGGCTGTTCTCGCCCCATGTAGGAGAACGCATGGCCCAAGATGTCCCGTGTTCCGTGCTCATCGTTGTTAAGTAAGTAACTCACATTTAAAATCCCCCCTCGGTCCCCCCTTTAAAAAAGGGGGGAAGTATTTAAAAGCATTTCTCAAGTCCCCCTTTCGTAAAGGGCGATTATGGGGGATCTTCCAAATACCTTACGACTTCTTTGGCAGACTGGTATGATCCTCAATCAGGCTGAATCTCTTCTCCTTGTCTCCCTGGCCGCAGCCGTTCTGCCCAGCCTCAGCCGGCTGTTACGACTCCCGGCACCGGTAATGGAGATTCTTTTCGGAGTGATTCTGGGTAAAAGTTTCCTCCACGTGCAGTTCAGCGGCGAGTGGCTCCAGTTTCTCGCCCACCTGGGTTTTCTTCTTCTGATGTTTCATGCAGGCATGGAAATCGACTTTGGTATGCTGCTGAAACAAAGCCGGAGCCAACTCTCCTTTCAGATACTTCTTTTCGGAGTCACCCTGGGTCTGTCGCTCCTCTTCACTCTCCACCTCAAAAGTGGAATGTTCATGGCTCTGGTACTGACTACAACTTCTCTCGGACTAGTAATGCCCACCATAAAAGAAATGGGCATACAGAAATCTCCTTTTGGACAAAGCATCCTCATAGCGGCCTCGTTGGCTGATTTTCTTACCCTCTTTGGTATCACTTTCTTTATCCTCTGGCGAGACTACGGGCTAGGATGGCATTTCATCTCACCCCTTCCCCTCTTCATCGGCTTCGGCATCCTGCTGTGGGCGGGGCGGCTTTGGGTCTGGTGGAATCCGGAGCGAGCGGAGCGATTTCTCGGGGCACAGGACACAGAAGAACTCGGGGTCAGGCTTTCTCTGGCCCTTCTCTTCCTCTTTGTGGCCGTATCCGAACTAGTCCGTCTCGAACCGGTTTTGGGTGCCTTTCTGGGTGGTTGTGTCCTCTCCTTCGTGTTCCGTGAGAAGGGGCAGTTGGAGAGCAAACTATCGGCCCTGGGCTTCGGTTTTCTCATCCCAATCTTTTTTATCAACGTGGGGGTGGAGTTCGACTTGACCAACGTGCTAGGCCCCGGACAACTGCAGTTCACCCTCAAGCTTCTCTTTCTTGCCATCATGGTCAAAGTGGTTCCGAGCCTGATATTCACCCTGCAGCGCATCCCATTGAGGGCAGCTATGAAGGCGGGTATTCTGCTCTCCGCTCGTCTGAGTCTCATCATGGCCGCTGCGGAAATTGGCCTGCGGGAAGGGTTGATTTCGTCGGCCCTGAAAGATTCAATCATCCTTCTCGCTCTTCTCACCTGCCTTCTCGGCCCGACCCTGTTCAAACTCCTTCAGCCGGCGGGCACTGATCACCTGGATAGGGCGATCTGATAAAATATTTTACTGTTACTAACCTTTTACCTTCGCTAGGGGAGTATCCTATGTCACGGTTCCCTTTTTATCTAGCACTCTTCTTGTTGCATCTCAGCATCTGCGTTCCGGCATGGGCATATCAGTCCCGGGAATTCTGCGGGAATAAAACCCATCTCAGCCTTGAGAAAGCCATGCAGATGGCTCTGAGCGAAAATCCCAGGATTGCAGCGGCCCAATCTCAGCTAGAGGCTTCAGGGGCGCGCATAAGCCGGGCACGCTCCAGCCTGCTGCCACAGCTAAATTTCAGTGAAAACTTCAGTCGAACCAACAGCCCCACAGGAGTTTTCAGCGCCAAATTAAACCAGGGAGAATTCACTCAGCAGGATTTTGACCTGAACAGACTCAATAGCCCCAACCCTCGAAACAACTTCGCCAGTGTCTTCTCGGTCACCCTTCCTGTCTTCAACGGCGGGCAAAACTGGATCGGCCTCAGTCAGGCCAAGATAGATCACCAGGCTGTACACATGGCGTCGTTCCAAACCAGGCAGCAGGTCTTAGCGCAGACAGCGACTTCTTATATAGGAGTGCTTCTGGCCAGGGAAAACCTTACCGTGGTGGAAAAGGCGTTAAGAACTGCCCAAGCTCATCTCGATCTGGTCAGCTCTCGCCTGCGCAGTGGGTTGGTGGTGAAAAGCGACCTTCTCCGGGCCGAGGTTCGGGTAGCCGAGCTGGAGCAAGAAAAGCTGCAAGCTCAAAGTCAACTCGAGATTTCCCGGGCTTCCCTGAATGCCACCATGGGCCTCGAGGTCAATCGAGTATTCTGCCTGACCACACCCCTTGAACGCGGTTCCGAACTGAGAGGTTCTTTGACGGATTGGACAGACAAGGCCATGGAGCACAGACCTGACCTAACTCAACTGAAATTACAGGAGATGATGGAAGAAAAAGAGGTCAGTAAGTCCAAGGCCGCGCATCTACCCAGTGTCCACTTGGTGGGGAACTACGAGATCAACTCTGAGGATTTCAGTGGATCAAATGACAACTATACTGTGGGCGCCATGCTACGGGTTAATCTGTTTAGTGGCTATAACGTCCAGTCGAGGATATCAGAAGCCAATGCCAGACTCCGCCAAGTGCGGGCTGCCCGCCAGCAACTGGCACTTGCAGTTGCCGTCCAAGTCAAACAGGCTTTTCTGCAAGCCGGGAGTTCTTGGCACCGTATCGGGGTGGCACAAGGGGCCGTAGCCCAGGCGGAGGAGGGATTGCGCATTGTTCGAAACCGTTACGAAAACGGGCTGTACACTATTGTTAACCTCCTCGATGCAGAGCTTGCTGTGCAGCAGGCCCGTACCAACTACCTTCGTGCATTACACGATTATAAAGTGGCTACCACGCAACTGGCGCTGGCGGCAGGTATTCTGGATGAACATTTCATGGTGGACGAAAATTTCAGGTAGCGGAAATCTCAACCTGCAGCGACCGGGCTGATGAAAAAGAGATCTTGCTGCGGCTGGTGTTACCTTACCGGACAGATTAATCCACAATCTATAACGGTCAAAATTCTTTTGATAAGTTTAAAAACCTCAAGGTATACTCAATGCATATCCAACCACCTCTCCTGCCAGGGAATTGCTGGTCAAGAGACTATCCTGACGCTGCGGTCCGTCAGCGCAGCCGGAGTTGCCTTATGAACTTACGCTATAGCAGTTTTCTCGTCTTGCTGCTACTCGCCTTCGGATGCGGCAATGAGATTGAGCCTGGCACTGCGAAGATTTCCAGGCCGGTGGTAGCCGGTGTGCGGCTCCAGACAGCTCGTCTAGCCAACCAGCCACTCGTCTACGAGGCGGTTGGCACGGTGCAAGCTGGCATCACCAGTAACCTTGCGGCCAAGAACATAGGAGCCGTGGAAAACATTGGTGTCCGTGAAGGCGATCAGGTCAAGAAAGGTGATATTCTCATCACCCTCGATCAGAGTCAGGCCAAGGCGGGATTGCGGGAGGCCCAAGCTTCACTGGCAGAGGCAAAGCAGGCTTTAGCAGCCGCCCTGGCTGCTGCGGAACTGGCCACAGCCACTTACGAGCGCTACCTATCGCTGAAAAGAGAAAATTCGGTAAGCCACCAGGAGTTTGACGAGGTGGCGGCCCGTCAGCGACAGGCCGAGGCAATGGTCTCGGCCGCCGAATCCAGGGTAAAGCAGGCAGGGGCTGCGGTCGCAGCCGCCCGAGCCACGCTCAATGACACCCTGATCACTGCTCCTCAAGGGGGGATAATAACTGCCAAGCTGGTGGACGAGGGCGACCTTGCCACCCCCGGACGCACCTTGTTGATCCTGGAGACAACCGGTGGCTACCGTCTGGACCTGGTAGTGCCGGAAACCTATATCGACAACGTCTACTTGGGCCAGACCGTGTTGGCAGGTGTTCCAGCCCTTAATCTTGCGGGTCTGGCAGGAACTGTGAGTACCATCGTCCCTGCCGCTGATCCTGGCAGCAGATCCTTTTTGGTAAAGGTTTCCCTCCCTGAAGGTGTGCCGGTCAAATCGGGCATGTTCGCCCGGGGCGAGATTCCTCTCAAGACCGGCAACCAGCTCCTGGTGCCGCTGACTGCTGTGATGAGGCCTGGACAGCTCACCGGTATCTTTGTGGTTGATCAGGAGTCTGTTGCCCATTTTCGTCTTATCCGGTTGGGCCGAGTCTTTGATGGACAGGTGGAAGTTCTCTCCGGACTCCACCCGGGTGATCGATATGTAGTCGAGCCGCCAGAACCATTGGTCGACGGCGCCAGGGTGGAGGAATCCTCATGACTCGACATCTCGGCCTGGCGGGGAAAATTGCCCATTTCTTCATCGATTCCAAGCTCACACCCCTGATTATCCTGGCCTCACTCATTTTGGGCGTAGGAGCGATCTACGCACTGCCCCGAGAGGAGGAACCGCAGATCATTGTGCCAATGATCGATATCTTCGTGCGTATGGAGGGAGCCAGTTCCAAGGAGGTGGAGGATAGAGTAACCAAACCCATGGAGAAGCTTCTCTGGGATATTCCTGGGGTGGAGTACATCTACTCCACCTCCAGCCCCGGTTTGTCCATGGTAGTGGTCCGCTTCTATGTAGGTGAGGATGAAGAGAAGGCAATCGTTCGCCTCCAGTCTAAACTGTTGGCCAATTTTGACCGCATACCTCAGGGTGCTTCACCACCGCTGGTCAAGCCGCGCTACATAGACGATGTGCCCATCCTCACCCTTACTTTCTGGGGAGAAGGTGCGGACCACTACACCTTGCGCCGGTTGGCGGCTGAAGTAGAAGATATTGCCAAACGCCAGGACAACGTCTCGGTAAGCACCATCATCGGAGGGTACCCGAGACAGGTGGTAGTCCACCTCGATCCTGTGCGTACTGCTGCTTACCACCTGGACCCCGCCACCATCGCTGCCATGCTGGGAAGTGCCAACCGGCAAACCGGTCTGGGCGGTTTTCCTTCCGAAAAGGGAGAAATCCGGCTGCACACCGAGGGTTTCCTCCGCACTGCGGAGGATGTTGCCCGGGTGGTGGTGGGTGTTCACCAAGGTCGTCCCGTCTCCCTGGGTGAGGTGGCAACCATTACGGACGGCCCTGCTGAACCTGATCAATACGTCTTACTGGGTCTGGGTCCCTCCTTTAAAGAAAAAGGGATGTCGGTCCCTCACTGGTCCAAAATGGGGGTTTTCCCCGCGGTAACCGTGACCTTCGCCAAACGCAAAGGTGCCAATGCCGTGAAGGTGGCCCAGAGAATTCTGCAACGGGTGGCGGAGGCTCGCGGCAGGCTGATTCCTGACAACATTCACCTGACGGTTACCCGCAACTATGGAAAAAGTGCCGAGGAAAAGTCCAATGAACTCCTCTTCCACATGTTTATCGCCATTTTTTCAGTATCCGTCCTCATCTGGTTCACTATGGGTCACCGAGAGGCCGGCGTGGTAGGTGTGGCAATTCCCGTCACCCTCGCGCTGACCCTTGTGGTCTTCTATTTACACGGCTACACCCTCAATCGAATAACCCTCTTCGCCCTGATTTTCTCCATCGCCATCCTGGTGGACGACGCCATCGTCGTGGTTGAAAATATTAACCGGCACCTCAATCTGGCGGAGAACCACGGACGACCCCTCTCGGAAGTAGCGGTTGAGGCGGTGGATGAAGTGGGAAACCCCACAATTCTCGCCACCCTCACCGTCATTGCGGCTATCCTGCCCATGGCCTTTGTTGGTGGTCTCATGGGCCCGTACATGCGACCTATTCCGGTGGGCGCTTCGGCGGCAATGACTTTTTCCCTTCTAGTGGCGTTCATCGTCACCCCCTGGGCCTCCCTGCGACTGCTGAAGCGGGCAAAGAACAACAACGGCTCCACCCATGACCACCGGGAAGACTGGAGTACCAGGCTGTATCGTCGAATCATGACTCCGCTGATTGAAATTCCCTTCTGGCGCTGGGTTTTCCTGTCTGGGCTGGTACTGCTGCTCATAGCTGCCTGCTCACTCATTCCCCTCCGCTGGGTGCGGGTGAAGATGCTGCCCTTTGACAACCAAAGCGAATTCCAAGTTATCCTCAACATGCCTCAACACGCCACTCTGGAAGAGACGGCGGCCGCTACCAGGGAGATGGGAAATTATCTCGCCGGGGTGAACGAGGTGACCGATTACCAGATTTACGCAGGCACTGCCGCACCCTTTAGCTTCAACGGTCTGGTGCGCCACTATTATCTCCGCCGAGACCCTCGTCTGGCAGAAATTCACGTAAATCTCGTAGGAAAACACCAGCGCAGTGCTCAGAGTCATGAGATCGCCAAACGGGTACGGTCGTACCTCCGGAATATAGCCGATCGCCACCAGGCCCGCATCCAGGTGGTGGAGGTACCCCCTGGACCACCGGTGCTTGCCACGCTCGTTGCCGAGATCTATGGACCTGACTATGCCCTTCAGCGACAAATTGCTCGCCAGGTTCTCACCATTTTTGACAGGACCTCCGGAGTGGTAGACACAGATTGGTACATGGAAGGGCCGCAGCAGAGACTCAACCTGGTGGTTGACAAGGAAAAGGCTTCCCTCAACGGAATCAGTGCCGAAATGGTGAACCGGACTCTGCAAATCGCCCTGGAAGGAACCCAGGTGGGCCTCCTGGATAGACCGCGGGAATTGGAAGATGTGGCCATTATTCTCCGATTGCCCCTGAGAGACCGTTCCCGAGTGGAACGGTTCCTGGCGGTAAAAGTGGCTACCCCGGCAGGAAAGCTTGTGCCATTGTCCGAACTCGTCTCGGTGCAGCAAACCGAGATAGATCGCAGCATCTATCATAAGAACCTGCTGCCGGCGGTTTATGTAATCGGTGACGTGGCGGGGCAGATGGAGAGCCCGGTCTACGCAATCTTGAAGATGCGTAAAAGCATCGATGCCATACCCCTGCCTGGAGGGAACAACATCCAACAGCTATACACCCACCTTCCCCGCAGTGATCAGAAGTTCGCCTTGAAATGGAACGGAGAATGGCAGATCACTTATGAGGTATTCCGGGACCTGGGTATTGCCTTTATGGCGGTCCTGGTTCTCATTTTCATCCTCATAGTGGCCTGGTTTCAGTCCATGACCACGCCGCTCACCATCATGGCAGCCATCCCCTTTTCCCTGGTGGGTATTTTGCCGGCCCACGGACTCTTGGGTGCCTTTTTCAGCGCCACCTCCATGATCGGCTTTATCGCTGGAGCCGGTATTGTGGTGCGCAACTCCATCATCCTGGTAGACTTCATTGAATTACGCCTTGCCGAAGGCATGCCCCTTGATCAGGCGGTGATCGATGCGGGGGCAGTTCGCTTCCGCCCCATGATGCTCACCGCAGCGGCTGTAGTTGTAGGATCTTCGGTAATTCTCTTCGACCCGGTCTTCCAGGGTCTGGCGATTTCCCTCATGGCTGGGGAGATTGCCTCCCTCTTTCTTTCCAGGATGACCGTTCCCATACTCTACTATCTTGAAAAACGGTGGGAGTTTGCCCGTGGGAATCGCCGCAAGCAAGTGGGCCGATAATCGGGTCATACTACGACACCCAGTATACATAGAATAACAAGATGTTTTCCTTCTAGGAGGTTGCTGCAATGCGTTGGTATCATCTTTGTCCCCTATTCTGGGGCACCAGTTCTTTCAGGAGTTCCATTTGAATCTGCTGAATCTTAAGGAGTCTCTCCCACTGGTTGACGATGAGGTGGTCCAGTTTCTCGTTCAGATGGTGGATTTCTAATTCTGCCTTGAGATTTATCCGATAATCCTGTTCGCCCCGCAAACGATCTTTAACCTCCTGGCGGTTCTGGCTCATCATAATGATGGGCGCCTGTATGGCAGCCAGGCAAGAAAGAGCCAAATTGAGGAGGATGAATGGATAGGGATCGAAGGGCTTCCAGAAAAGGGCCACGGAGTTTACCCCAATCCACAGGAGCATCACCGCCGCGAAGCAAAGAATGAAATTCCAGCTTCCACCGAACTCGGCCACCCTGTCCGCCATGCGTTGGCCCAAACTCAGTTTTTCTTCGAATTCGCTTTCTATATCCCGGGAAAGCAACTCGTGCTCCGCCATGCTTTTCACCACTTCGGACTCGAGGAGAGATAACTCCCCTTTATCCTCCTCGAGGACGTCTTCTATATACTCCGCCCTGAAGTGATTGAGGTCATTGAGGCAAATGTAGCCCGAGTCAGACCAATCAGGATGTCTCTTACGAATAGTCTCAACAACTGAGGGACGAACCAGTTCACCATAAAGGACCTCGTCCATGCTTTTCCGTTGCTTACACACCTGACAGCTAACCGTCTTTTCTCCATCTTTTTCCATATCTGCTCCCTTGTCTAACTGTTTGCAGCAAAAACGACATAAATGCAAAAGTGAATTGGCAGCACCCAAGCGGCTATGGATGTACTGATTATTGTTTGATAGAATCTTACAGCTGCTTTACCTTGGTCCAGGATGAGACTTTATCAACAATAACCGCATTGGCGTGAGAATGATCGACGGGCCAACCATAACAGAAAATTGGTGGTGGTTAAAATATACCACATTCCTTTCATCTACCAACCGGGCAAGGTACCAACTGGGGGTGTAAATGGAAGGTGTGCCTCCTTCAGATAGCCCGTCAAAAAGCTCAAGACTTGTGCACAGGATTGGCCCGCTGTTAGGACTGCTGCTTTTTGCCGGGGCCCTCTGGGTGCTCCATAATCAACTCAAGGCGTACCGTTTGCACGACATCATCCACAGCCTTGAGAACCTGCCCAAAGAAAGATTGTTCGCCGCCCTGGCCCTCACTTTTTTGAACTATCTCATCATGACAGGCTACGACGCTCTGGCCTTGCGATATGTCCACCATCCTCTACCATATCGCAAATTCGGCCTGGCCTCTTTTATCAGCTATGCCTTCAGTAACAACATGGGCTTTGGCATGATCGCCGGAGGTTCCGTACGCTATCGTCTTTACTCAGCCTGGGGGCTTTCCACCGTGGAGATCACCAAGGTGGTGGTCTTCTGCAGCTTGACACTCTGGCTCGGGTTCTTCACCCTTGGTGGCGTGGCCTTCCTCTTCGAACCTTTGATGCTACCCAAGGTATTGCATCTTCCCTTTGCTTCCGTCCATACGCTTGGAATAATATTCCTTGCTGTTGTGGCTGTATACCTCCTGTGGACAATTGTGGGTAAAAGGTCCGTCAGGATTCGAGAGTGGGAGTTTTCTTTTCCTCCCATGCACGTGCTATTCGTCCAAGTGGTAATCGCTTGTACGGACTGGGCCCTGGCGGGGGCAGTTCTTTATGCTCTCCTGCCGAAAGTTCCGGCTCTTTCTTTTCCGGGATTTCTCGGCATCTATCTGCTCGCCCAAACAGGTGGTCTGATAAGCCAGGTCCCAGGAGGTCTCGGTGTTTTCGAAGCAATAGTTGTCCTGCTTCTTTCACCAACTCTGTCTGCTTCAGAAGCCCTTGGCGCGCTTTTGGCTTACAGGTTCATCTACTATCTAATTCCTCTTTTTCTGGCTGCACTCTTGCTGGCCGGCCAAGAATTGCTTCAGAGGAGAGAGGGTCTTAGGAAATTTACCGCATTTTTTGCCCAACGAAGCTCCGGACTGGTGCCACCCGTTTTTGCCTTTACCATTTTTGTCGGGGGGGCGATTCTTCTCCTCTCCGGGGCTACTCCTGCGGTCGACACCCGTCTCACCTGGCTGAAACATTTTCTTCCCCTTCCGGTTCTTGAACTCTCCCACTTCTTCGCCAGTCTAGCTGGCGTGGGTCTTCTCATCTTGGCTCGCGGCTTACAAAGAAGGCTCGATGCCTCCTATCATCTTACTGTCGTTCTCCTCGGCTTCGCCATAGTCTTTTCCCTGCTCAAAGGATTGGACTATGAAGAGGCGATTCTCCTGGGGTTTATGCTTGCCGCCCTTCTGCCCTTCCGCCGCCAATTTTACCGGAAGGCCTCTCTCCTGGACCAGCGTTTCAGCCCAGGTTGGATTGCCGGCATCATTCTGGTACTGCTTTCTTCGGTCTGGCTGGGAATGTTCTCTTACAAGCACGTGGAGTATTCTGGAGATCTCTGGTGGAAATTTGCTTTTGACAAAAACGCCCCCCGATTTCTCCGGGCCTCGGTGGGAGCAGTGATTCTCGCCCTGACCTTCGGTCTGGCGAGGCTTATTCGCCCATCCCCCCCGAAACCGTTGATTCCTACGCCGAAAGATATGGACAGAATCTCTGCCATCGTCCAGCAATCACCCCAGACTTCTGCCGATCTCGCCTTGGTGGGCGACAAGAACATTCTTTTCAGTCACCAGGGAACAGCCTTCATCATGTATGCAGTTGAAGGGCGAAGCTGGATTGCCATGGGGGATCCTGTGGGCCCGGAAGAGGAGTGGACTGATTTGCTTTGGCGCTATATGGAACTGTGCGACCTCCACTATGACTGGCCGGTGTTCTATGAAGTGGGGGCGGACCACCTCGGTTTGTATGTGGAACTGGGGCTTACCGTTTTGAAACTGGGGGAAGAAGCTCGCGTCCCCCTGGATTCCTTTTCCATGGAAGGAGGCGGACGCAAGGAATTCCGCCGCACCGTGCG
>JARRNM010000045.1:0-21968 GCA_037384945.1 Deltaproteobacteria bacterium | reverse complement strand
AGAAAATTGCCTCTAAGTGGAGACGGAGGAGGTTAACCACCGTAACTGCCCTTTTTCTTTGGCTTTTGTTAAGCGGCTTTGGCTATGTCTGGTGTCGAGTCCAGGTTGTAGAGCTTGGTTATCAGTTGTCAGACACCCATCAGCTGCACAACCGGCTGCTGAATGATAACAAGAAACTGCACTTGGAACTGGCCAGGCTCAGAGCTCCCGAGAGAGTGCAACGCATTGCCATCGAACAGCTGGGTCTCAAACAGCCAACCAAGGACCAAATTGTGGTGCTGCCATGACCTACAAATCTCCCTCAAATAATCCTACAGTTAGCTGGATACGTTTCCGCGTCCTTTTGGTCACCGGAGGTTTGCTTCTGGCTTTCCTGTTGTTGATCGCTCGAAGCCTGCAAATTCAGTTTTTCCAAAGGCAGGATTGGGCGGATTTTGCCAACAAGCAGGTCCAAAGAAATCTTCGCCTTGAGCCCCGCAGGGGGGACATCTATGACCGCAACGGTCAAGAGCTGGCTGTCAGCATACAAATGGATTCCCTTGCGGCCAATCCTCGCGTCATAGATCATCCCGCTGGCGCCGCCCGGAAACTCTCAAAAGTCATCCAAATCCCAGCGGTCAGCCTGGGAAAAAAGCTTCGCCAAGAGCGGGCCTTTGTCTGGTTGAAACATTATCTTTCGCCTCGCGAAGCTGATGCAGTTCGAGCTCTTGGCATAAAGGGAATTCATTTCGTTAGAGAAAATCGCCGCTACTACCCGAATGTGGAACTAGCAGGCCAGGTAATTGGCTTTGTTGGCCGAGATCACCTAGGATTGGAAGGATTGGAGGTTGCCCAAGATCTTACCTTGCGTGGCCACTCCGGCACCCTTCCTGGAGCCAAAGATGCTCGGGGTCAGATTATTTATACTCATGGCATTCCGGATGAATCTGCTCCCCTGGGATATAGCATACGGCTGACCCTGGACAAACGCATTCAGTACATCGCTGAAAATGAATTAAAGAAGACTGTACATGATTTCGAGGCAAAAAGCGGTATGACCGTGGTCATGGAGCCCCAATCGGGCGAGGTCCTGGCCATGGCCGTGTTCCCAACCTTCAACCCCAACTCTTTTTCCTCTTATGGGCCCTCGGTATGGCGCAATCGAGCAGTAACTGATGCCTTCGAACCCGGGTCCACTTTTAAGGTCTTCCTGGCTGCGGCCGCTCTTGAAGATGGTCTGGTGGAACCAAATGAGCTCTTTTACTGCGAACAAGGTAAATATAGAATCTTGGACCACACTATCCACGATTTGAGGAAATTCGGCTGGCTGTCCGTGGCGCAGATTCTGCGCTTCTCCAGTAACATCGGCGCGGCTAAGATAGCGGAGAAGCTTGGCTCGGAACGCTTTTACCATTACATTCGCGCTTTTGGATTCGGTACTCCCACCTCCATTGGCTTGTCCGGTGAGACCTCCGGCCTGATACGCTTACCTGATGAATGGTCCCCCGTTGATCTTGCGGCCGCCGGCTTCGGTCAAAGCCTTTCCGTATCTGCCATCCAGCTGGCCACCGCCTTAGGGGCCATTGCCAACGACGGCCTGCTCATGCGCCCCCTGCTCATCAAAGAAGTGCTGGACGGGCAAGGACGAGTCGTCAAAAGAAATAAGCCCATGGTGGTGCGGAGAGTAATAAGTGCGGATACCGCTCGAAAAATGAAGGCAGTACTTGCGAGGCAGCTGGCAAAACCGGTACTGCTCAAAAAAGGAATCATCAGTCCAGCGGCTATGCCGATGATCGCTACACCGCCTCTTTTGTCGGCTTCGCACCGGTCGCTGATCCCAAAATACTGGTTGTGGTGGTGGTCAACGAACCTCAAAAGGGATTTTATGGTGGAGTGGTGGCGGCGCCAACCTTTCGCCGGATTGCCGAGCAGGCTCTCCATGCCCTCCAGGTGCCTCCGGAGAGGGGAAAAGCAAAATCAGAAAGTGTTGCCGCCATTGACCGTGGGGTCTCATCACCATCCTCCCTGGTAGCCTTGCAGCCGGTGGCCTATGCTCGGACAAAATACCACCAGGTCATGGTGATGCCTGATCTTACCGGCCTCAGCCTCAGAGAGGCACTGAATCGACTGAAGAATTTTGCCGGTTCACTGGATATTCACGGAAGTGGCAGAGTAGTGGGACAGAATCCTGAACCGGGCAGAAATCTCAGCACGGTTGACTCCTGCAGTATTATCTTGACTGCAGAATAGGGAGCAAACATTGCTGCTGCAAAACCTGATTCAGGATCTTAGTGCTCTTCAAATACACGGCGACCTAGAACGTGAGGTACGGGCCATTACCTACCACAGCGGCCGAGCCTCGGAGGGCAGTCTCTTTGTAGCGATCAAAGGAACTCGAAGCGACGGTCATGATTTCATCCCCCAGGCCATTGACCAGGGCTGTCAAATTCTGGTGGTGGAGAAGCCACTGGAACCCATGCCTGGGGTGACTATCCTTCAGGTTGACAATACCAGGGTAGCTCTGGCCCAACTTTCCAACCGCTTCTACGGTTTCCCCTCCCATAGCCTTACGGTTGTGGGCATCACCGGAACCAACGGCAAGACCACCACAACCTACTTACTGGAGTCCGTTCTCACCGCTTGCGGCCTGAAGGTGGGGGTGATAGGCACGGTGGATGTTCGCTATCCTGGTTATGTCCAACCGGCGTCGGTAACTACACCGGAATCAGTGGACCTGCAGCGCACCTTCAGGGAAATGGTAGATGCGGGGGTAACCCACGTGGTGCTCGAAGCCACTTCCCATGCCCTCGACATGCACCGGGTGGACGGCACCCGATTTGCCGTGGGCCTTTTCACCAATTTATCCCAGGACCATTTGGATTATCACCGCACCATGGGGGAGTATTTTGCCGCCAAGAGCCGGTTGTTTTCCCATATTCTTCAAGAAGCAGGCGAAACTCCCGCCCTCGCCGTAATCAATACCGATGATCTGTGGTGCGAAAAACTGTTCGCCCTCATCGACGGCCCCGTGCTCCGTTTTGGTCTTTCAGGAGAGGCGGAAATCAGGGCCGAGCAGGTCAGGTGCGATTTCTCAGGCATTCAGGCCCTGATTCGCACTCCCAGGGGTGAGCTTACGGTGCACTCTCCCCTGCTCGGTCGTCTCAACCTGTACAATCTCCTCGCCGCCACAGCGGTGGCGGTGGGACTTGGTTTGCCACTCGAGGGCATTGCTGCGGGCCAGAAAACCCTGGCCAGGGTTCCCGGAAGACTAGAGAACATCCCCAACGATGTGGGGGTGCGCGTTCTGGTTGACTATGCTCACACTCCCGATGCCCTGGAGAAAGCCCTCGACTCGTTGAGAGAACTCCACTCCGGCAGGATCATCTGCGTCTTCGGCTGCGGAGGGGATCGCGATCGGGGCAAGCGGCCTCTCATGGGCGAGGCCGCGGCGAAGAGGGCTGATCTCGTGATTATTACCTCGGACAACCCAAGAAGTGAGGTGCCTGAGACAATTATGGCCGATATTGAAGCCGGAGTTAAAGCCCAGGGTCTTGCCTTTTTGGTTACCCTTGGCCAGTGTGCTGGAAATTGCACCACCGGCTACACCTCGATGGTAGACCGCGGAGAGGCTATTCGCCTGGCCATCGATTACGCCGCTCAAGGGGATGTGGTTTATATCGGCGGCAAGGGTCACGAGGACTATCAGATCCTTGGAAATAAGCGCATCGATTTCGACGATCGAATTGTGGCGAAAGCCGCCCTGGAAGAGCGTAGAAAGAGGGAACTAGCGAGCAGTAAGGACTAGGCATGGAGAGCCATCAATTATTGTTTTTGCGCCATGCTCCATGCCCCATGCTCAAAGCAAATGACTAATGACTGATAACGAAACCACAAATAGATGGACTCTGGATACATTGCTCAAGGCCACCGGGGGAGAACTGCTAGCGAAGGGTAAGGAGAATCGTTTTGTTGGAATCTCGACTGATAGTAGAACCCTGCGTCCAGGCGAGCTGTTCGTAGCCTTGGTGGGAGAGAACTTTGATGGTCACCGGTTTGTGGAAGAGGCGGCAAGCAGTGGTGCCGCCGGAGTGGTTGTGGCTCTTAAGGAGGTGGGAGAATTAGACACCCGGGCCCTGCAGATCCCGGTCATTGGTGTGAACGATACGCTCAGGGCCTTTGGTGACTTGGCAGCGTACTGGCGGAGTCGGTATTCAATCCCGGTGGTGGCCATTACCGGTTCAAACGGCAAGACCACGACCAAAGAGATGGTTGCCATGATTCTCAGCCGATCGAGGAAGGTTCTCAAGAATCACGGAACTTTCAATAACCTCGTGGGTGTGCCCCTTACCCTGCTGCAATTGGACACCAGTCATGAGGCGGTAGTGGTGGAGATGGGCATGAATCAACCGGGTGAAATAGAGCGCTTGACCGAAATAGTTCAGCCGAGCCTGGGGATGATCACCAACATTCAGTCTGCCCATTTAGAGGGACTGGGAGACCTCGACTCCATTCAGGTCGCCAAAGGGGCGCTCTTCGCGGGCATGGCACCCACAGGGACAATAGTGGTCAACCGGGACGACCCCAGGATTGTCAAGGAAGCTGCCGGTTTCTCTGGGCGGCAGGTGGGATTCTCGGCAAAAGGTGACCCAGCCGAGGTGTCGCTCGAGAGAGTTCTTGGCGTGGATGGGCAAGGCAGTCGGTTCCTTCTCAGAATACCAGAGGAAACTCTGGAGATTCACTTGCCGGTACTCGGCCTTCACCACCTCAACAACGCCATAGCCGCGGCAGCAGTAGCCTGGGCCTTGAACCTGCCGGCGAGCACCGTATCGGCCGCCTTGAATAATTTTCAGGCCGTAGATAAACGGATGGTGGTACTAACTCTTCCTGGTGATATTCACCTTATAGACGACACCTACAATGCCAATCCGGGTTCTATGGCAGCGGCACTGCAAACATTGATGCAGGTCAAGGAACAGGGAAGAGCTTTCGCGGTACTAGGCGACATGCTGGAAATGGGAGGAAACAGTGATTCCCTCCACAGGCAGGTGGGCAGGATAGCAGCTGAGGAAGGGGTTGATTACCTTCTAGCCCTGGGCAAACAGGCCTCGCACCTTCTCGCCGGTGCTGCTGATGGAGGTATGGCCCGGGACCAAATTAGCCAAGCTGCAACTCACGAGGAAATCGCCACCCAAGTTTGCGGCCTTCTTGCGGCAGGCGACTGGGTGCTGGTGAAGGGATCTCGGGGCATGCTGATGGAGAAGGTGGTAGAGATTCTCCTCTCCGAATTTAAGCAACAATAAGACGAATTAGAACCCGGTCAGGTCAAAGTAAGATTTGGGATCTGAGATGGGGGGTGGGGGATTTTAGCTATGAGTTTTTATCTCAGATACCATATCGCACATCTCATATCCCTCGTTTTGAGGGAGCAGGTGGGAAAATGGAACTGAAAGACTTCCAAGATAAAAAGGTACTGGTTGTTGGGCTGGCCAAGAGTGGTTTAGCCACTACCGAGTTTCTTGTGACTAAAGGGGCTCGGGTCACGGTCACCGACCATCTTCCGGCCTCGGAGCTTGGTTCCACAGTAGATCACGCTGAAGAATTGGGATGCACCTTGGCCTTGGGAGGACATCCTCTGGAGGTGTTTACCCAGGCGGAGTTGATTATTGTCAGTCCGGGCGTTCCTCTGGACTTGCCGGAGTTGGCAGAAGCCCGACTGAGGTCGATCCCGGTTATGGGCGAACTGGAATTGGCCAGCCGCTTTCTCCGGTTGCCCCTTGTGGCCATAAGCGGAACCAATGGCAAGACCACCGCTACAGCCTTGGCGGGGGATATGCTTAAGCACAGCGGTAAAAGGGTTTTTGTGGGAGGAAATATCGGGAATCCTCTGATCACCTTACTTAAAGAGGCCAGCAAGTGTCGCCTCTTTGCTAATCAAACCGAAGAAGATACCGCGGTAGTGCCCGCCCGCGATCCCCTGATAACCGTTCGCTGTACCATCCGCAGCCGTCAGCTCAACTTCAGCCTGTCCAAGAACTCAGCCCATGCCTATTTGGACTCAGACTGGCTCATGTGCCGGGTAATGCCTGGACCCTTGCGTCGCTATGATCTCCGCCGCTGGCAGCTACTTGGCAAACACAACCAGCAAAACCTTTTGGCTGCAGTACTGGCAGCGACCAGTATGGGGGCCAACCCAGAGGCCATACAGGAGACCATAGACAGTTTCGAACCCCTGCCGCACCGCATGGAATTGGTACACCAATGGCGAGGCATCCGCTTCTACGACGACTCCAAGGGGACAAACGTGGATTCGGTGGTCCACTCCCTCGAGAGCTTCTCTTCACCCATCATCCTTATCGCCGGGGGGCGTGATAAAGAAGGCTCTTACGATCCCCTGGTCAACTTGGTCCGTCAGCGAGCGAAAATGCTGGTGCTGCTGGGCGAAGCAAGATTTCGTCTGGCCGAGGCTTTAGGTAATCTCTCCTGCACCGTAGTGGTGGAGGACATGGATGGGGCAGTCCAGGTGGCCCTGGGCGCTGCCGTGGCCGGGGACGTCGTCCTTCTCTCCCCTGCCTGTTCCAGCTTTGACCAGTATGAGGATTACCAGGCCCGGGGCGACCACTTCCGTAACCTGGTTCATAAATATACTGCCATGGAAGCCGGTGTCGACATGGTCAATTCCCCTTGGGTCTCATCGACAAAAGACAGCGGGAAGTTTAATGCCCACAACTGAATGCTTGACCCTGGATGCCAGATGAAAATTGATAAATACTAAATGAGAAATGGTAAATGAACCAATGGCTGGAGGAAGCGAACATAAGAACAGTTGCGATCTTGTCCTTCTGCTCCTAACCCTGGTCCTCATAGGTATCGGACTCGTGATGCTATACAGTTCCAGTTCAATTATTGCCCAAGAGCGCTTTGGCGACAGCATGTATTTCGTCAAAAGGCAAATTGTCTTTGCTCTTCTCGGTCTGGCTGTTCTCATTGTTAGCAAGAATTTACCATACATTCTCTACCGTCGTCTGGTGTATGTCCTTCTCGGGGTCACCCTGCTGAGTCTCGTCATTGTGCTCTTGCCTCATGTGGGCCACCGGGTCGGGGGAGCCAGGCGCTGGCTGCGTCTCGGACCTATCTCCATCCAGCCAGCTGAGTTCGCCAAGCTGGCACTGATAATCTATATCTCCTACTCCGCCGCCAAAAAGAAGGAGCGGCTCCGTGAGCTTTCGGTTGGCTACCTACCGCACCTCGTGGTATCTGCGGTCTTCATTGGTCTGGTTATGCTGCAGCCAGACCTGGGAACGGCCATAACCTTCGCGGTCCTGACTTTTCTCTTGCTCTTCGTGGCGGGTGTTCGTTTGCGCTATCTTTTGGCCACCGGTTTAGCAGTGGCTCCCCTTTTGGCTCTCGCCATAGCCCAAAAGGGCTACCGTTGGGAAAGGTTCCTCGCTTTTCTGAACCCCTGGCGAGACCCAAGTGATACCAGTTTTCAGCTCCTCCACTCCCTATTGGCTCTCGGCTCCGGTGGTCTTCTGGGAGTTGGTCTGGGCTCCGGTCAACAGAAGCTCTTTTATCTGCCTGAACCACACACAGACTTTATCCTCGCCGTCATTGGCGAAGAGACCGGTATTTTGGGGGTCGCCATTGTACTCCTCCTTTATGCTCTGCTCATTTACCAGGGCGTCAAAATAGCCTTGAGAGCTCCTGAGCGTTTCGGCACTTACCTGGCCTTCGGGTTGACCATGGCAGTGGGGCTTCAGGCCTTTATAAATTGTGCGGTGGTCATGGGGCTGTTGCCCACCAAGGGGCTACCTCTACCATTTATAAGCTACGGCGGCAGCTCCCTGCTAGCCAATCTGTTGGCCATGGGCATTTTATTGAATATCAGCACTTACTCTAAGACTTACCCCCAGGGTTGGCACCCGGAAAACTGGCTGAATCACCCGACCAGGGGGAGATGGGGTAAGACAGGTGGCTAAAATGCCTAAGATGTCTAAAATATTTAGAAAACTCTGTTTTTTAACGGATCTCATGACGACCAACTTAACTGACTAATCGGCTGAACTGAAAAATGTACAAACGTTCTTACCACATTCACTTTGTTGGAATCGGCGGCATCGGTATGAGCGGCATCGCTGAATTGCTCCTGAACCTCGATCACCAGGTCAGTGGCTCCGATCTGCAGGAGACGGAAATCACCCGTCGGCTGGAGAATCTCGGGGCAACTATCCATTACAGCCATCAACCTCAGCAAGTGGCCGGGGCTGACGTGGTTGTGGTTTCATCGGCCATTGATTCCAACAATCCTGAAGTTGTGGCTGCCAATAAAGACTATCACCTACCGGTAATTCGCCGCGCCGAGATGCTAGCCGAGCTCATGAGGCTGAAGTATGCCGTTTTGGTGGCAGGGGCTCATGGAAAAACCACCACCACCTCCATGGTGGGAACCGTCCTGGCCGAGGGCGGCCTGGACCCCACAGTGGTGATTGGCGGCCGCTTAAATGCCTGGGGCACCAATGCCAAGCTTGGCAAGGGTGACTTCGTGGTGGCGGAGGCGGATGAGAGTGACGGCACCTTTCTCCTCTATTCACCTACCATTTCACTGGTCACTAACATCGACACCGAGCACCTTGATTTTTACCAAGACCTTGATGAAATCAAAGAAACCTTTCTTGAATTCATGAATCAGGTTCCTTTCTACGGCCTCAATATTCTCTGTCTTGAGGATGAAAACGTTCAGAGCCTGCTGCCGAGGATAAAGAAGCGGCTCGTTACTTACGGCTTTTCAGCCCAGGCTGATTTTCAAGCTCGCGAGATCTCCTTCGCGGGACTCAGTGGTTCTTACCTCGCCTGCTACCGTGGTCAGAAACTGGGCAAAGTGAACCTCTCCATACCTGGGTGGCACAATGTGCTTAATTCCTTGGGAGCCGTTGCTGTGGGCCATGAACTGGAAATCCCCTTCCCTGCTATTTGCCGGGGTCTGAAAGAAATGACTGGGGTGCAGCGTCGCTTTCAGATTAAGGGCGAGGTGAGTGGAATCACCGTAATCGATGACTATGGCCATCATCCAAACGAGATAAAGGCAGTACTCAAAACTGTAGCCGAGTCTTTTCCAGCCCAGCGCCGCTACGTGCTCTTTCAGCCTCACCGGTTCACCCGCACCCTAGCGCTGTTCAAGGACTTCACCACCGCCTTTTACCAGTCTGATGTGCTCTTCGTCACCGACATTTACGCGGCCAGTGAACCTGAGATTCCCGGGGTGCATGCTGAAAAGCTGGCAACTGCCATACGGGAACACGGTCACGGCAACATCAGGTACATCCCCAATCCCCTGGAGATTATCCCGATTCTAATGGAAGAAGTACGGGAGCAAGATGTGGTTCTAACTCTCGGTGCCGGAAATATCTGGCAAACAGGGGAGGAGTTTTTAAAGCGATTGCAGGACAGGGAAGGAGGTAAATAAGAGCTGGCAGCTGGCAGAAAAAACTAGAGTAATGGAGTGGTGAAGCAGTGCAAAATATAGAATTCCAAGCACCAAACCCCAGAATTCCAGGCGTCGGGTGTCAGGGCTTTGGGATTCAGGTTTCAGGTGTCAGGTGTCAGTAAGAACAAAAATAAAGAGTGAAACCTGACACCTGAACACTGAACACTGAAACCTTAGTCACTGTGATTTGTTGGTTGGAATTTTTGGTAACTCCAATATTTCAACACTTCATGGCATGACCCGCTAATTGGGTCCGCCGTCTATGACAAAAAGTGATGGACGATAGACTGAAAAAAGAACTTCAGCACCTGGACGGCGTAGAAGTCGACTGGGATATCATAATGGCAGAACATACATCACTACGTGTTGGGGGACCGGTGTTCTGCCTCCTCCGTCCTCTGGATCTGGTGGGGCTGCAAACCGCCCTCCAGGTGCTGAATCAACACCACTATCCCTATTTCATCCTGGGCCGGGGAACTAATCTTCTGGTGCAGGATGCAGGCATGAGGGCTGTTGCCATTAGTCTGGAAGAAGGTTTCTCGCAGGTGGCATATATTGATGGGAGAGTCAAGGCGGGCGCCGGGCTGCGTCTCAGTCGATTACTCCGCTTCTGCCTGCAACAAAGTCTCCGTGGCCTTGAGTTTATTGCCGGTATACCCGGGTCGGTGGGAGGTGCTTTGCGCATGAACGCCGGTACCCAGGCAGGGGAAATGGCTGAGGTGTGTGACGCTGTGTCCCTGGTCCTCTCTGATGGGGCTCTGGTAAGGCTAGAGCGCGCTAAACTCCCCTTCGCTTACCGCAGGCTCGAACTGCCATTGGCTGCCGTGGTGGTTGAGGCGGAGTTTCTGCTAACTCCAGGCTCCCGAGAGCAAATTCGCCGAAGGATCCGTTCGTTGCTTCAAGTCCGGAAAGAAAAACAACCATGGCGACTTCCCTCTGCCGGTTCAGTGTTCAAGAATCCTCCCGGGGATTTTGCCGGCAGACTCATCGAGGCAGTCGGGCTGAAGGGTGTCCGCATTGGAGATGCCCAGATTTCTCCAAAACACGCCAATTTCATTGTCAACCGAGGTCAGGCACGGGCCAGAGATATCCTTGCTTTGATTCACCTCGCCCGGGAGAAAGTTGCTCGGGAATTTGGCGTGCACCTGGAACTGGAAATTGAGGTCGTGGGAAATAATCATAACTTACAGTAATTGAACAAAATGGTTTCGACGAATCAAGGTGGGCAAGAAACTGATGCAAATTTCCTTACCATTTGAAACCACCAAAGGTTCAAACAAAAAGAATAGTTACCGCGGTGATCCTCGAAAACTGCAACGGCGACTTCGCTCCATTTTGCAGTTGTCCGCGGTTTGCTTGGCATTTATCGGTTTGAGTGTACTGTGTGTAGCCTGCTACCGCACTTTGCTCACTTCACCCCTTCTTAAGGTGACTAGTGTCCAGGTGAGCGGCTGTGAAGTCCTGGACCCCCAGACCGTCATCCAACAAGCGCAGATACCTTCCGGGGTAAACATTCTCTCCCTCGATCTCGACCGGGTAAGGCAAAGGGTCACCAGCCATCCCTGGATAGCTTCAGCTCTGATCAGCAGGGAGATTCCAGACCGGATTCGCATAGATATAGTTGAACGCACGCCGGTGGCCTTGATAAAGGGCCGGCAGTTTTACTTGATGGACATTGGAGGTGTATGTTTCACCAGCGCCGAGCCTGGAGATTACGCTGGTTTGCCCATAATAACAGGACTTGCTCCGGAAATTCTTGCTTCAGGGTCCAAGCTCCCCCGGGAGTTCACTGTTCTCATTGAAGATCTCTACCAGGTGAGCCAGCTGCAACTCCCCTGGAGGCTCATCTCAGAGATCCGCTGGCGCAAAGACAAAGGACTCAGCATTTTTACAGTCCGCGGCGGTATTCAGATCGATCTTGGCCGTGACAATTATGGCAGCAAGATAGCCAGACTGGAGAAAGTCTTGCGCTATCTAGATGAAAAAGGGCTTGATCCTCAGCTGCGGGGGATTGATCTGAGCCACGGAAACCGGGTTTTTGTCAGAGGCAATTTTAAGGTTCACAAGCAGGACCGACCTCAGAAAAAGGGAGTTTAAACATGGCCAAGGATAATTCGTTGATCGTGGGACTGGACATCGGCACCACAAAGATTTGCGCCGTGGTTGGCGAAATGACCGCAGAGGGAATCGACATAGTGGGCATTGGTACCCACCCCTCTGAGGGATTGCGTAAAGGGGTAGTGGTCAACATTGAAAGTACAGTGGATTCGATCAAACGGGCGGTGGAAGAGGCAGAGTTAATGGCTGGCTGCGAAATTAATGCAGTTTACGCTGGCATTGCCGGTGGTCACATCGAAGGCCACAACAGCCATGGTGTCATCGCCGTTAAAAATCGCGAGGTGAGCCAGCAGGACATCGACCGGGTCATCGATGCGGCCAAGGCAGTGGCAATACCCTTTGATAGAGAGGTAATACATATTCTACCCCAGGAATACATCATCGATGACCAAAGGGGCATACAGAACCCCCTGGGCATGTCCGGTGTCCGTTTGGAGGCCAAGGTGCATATTGTCACCGGTGCGGTTACCTCGGCCCAGAATATCGTCAAATGTTGCCAACGTGCCGGCCTCGACGTCTGCGACATAGTCCTGGAGTCCCTCGCCTCTGCCGAGGCAGTACTGAACCCCCAAGAGCGCAAATTGGGCGTGGCACTGGTGGACTTTGGTGGCGGCACTGCGGATTTGGCCATCTTCTCGGGTGCCAGTATCCGCCACAGCTCGGTTCTCGCCCTGGGGGGCAACAACCTCACCAACGACATTGCTGTGGGGTTGAGAACCCCAGTAGAAGAGGCTGAGAAGATCAAGCAACGATACGGGTGTGCTCTCACCGCTATGATTCAGAAGGATGAGACTATCCAGGTACCCAGTGTTGGAGGTGGCAAGGCGAAAGTGCTTAGCCGGCAGATTTTGGGCGAGATTTTGGAACCTCGAGTTGAGGAAGTTTGCACCTTGCTTCAGCGGGAGTTGTTGCGCTCCGGTTATTCCGATCTTGTTGCCTCAGGTTTGGTGATAACCGGCGGCACTGCTTTGCTGCCGGGTCTCGCCGATGTGGCCGAGCAGGTCTTCAATCTGCCGGTGCGGACTGGTCTGCCCACCTCCATCGGCGGTTTGGTGGATGTGGTCAAGAATCCCATGTATGCCACGGGAGTGGGCCTCGTCCTCTACGGAGCAAACTCCAAGCCCAAGAAACTTTTCCGTATCCGTCAGAATAATATCTTCAACCGGCTTGTCGATCGAATGCGTAAGTGGTTCAAGGATGTGGTCTAGGGATATTGGCTGTGAAATTTGGGATATGGGATGGGGGATGTGCGATGGGAGAAAAAGGAGTACTTAATCTCACATCGTCACTCTGTCACTCTGTAAGACTAAGCTTCATTGAAGTCCGACAACTTAGGTCGTTTGACCGGGAGGGGCCTAAGTGACAACCTCGGATCTTTACTTCATCTTTGCCATGTTCTTCACATGCATAGGCTGTTATGCAGTTCTGACTGCGGGGTTTCTCTTCTTCTCCCGTCGGCTGCAACGAAAGGGCTCGTGAATTGCCGCCGGGGAAGTTGTTTTGAACGCTCTAGTGCAGGAGGTGGATTATGATGTTTGAGTTCGTCGAAAGCAATAACGGAGCCAAGATCAAGGTCATTGGCATAGGCGGTGGAGGCGGTAACGCTATAAACAACATGATCAACGCCAACCTGAAGGGAGTTGATTTTATCGCCGCCAACACCGACGCCCAGGCCCTAGAGATCTCCAAGGCCACTACCAAGCTCCAGCTGGGCGTCAACATTACTAAAGGACTCGGGGCAGGGGCTAATCCCGAGGTTGGTCGGAGTGCAGCCCTGGAAGACGCTGACAAGATCCGCCAGACCCTGGAAGGCAGTGACATGGTTTTCGTTACCGCTGGATTGGGCGGCGGCACCGGGACCGGTGGTGCGCCCATAGTGGCTCAGATAGCCAAGGAAATGGGAGCCCTGACCGTGGCGGTGGTGACCAGACCCTTCAATTTCGAAGGGCGTCAGCGCATGAAAGCGGCCGACAGCGGGATCAAAGAACTCAGGGAAGTGGTGGACACTATAATTACCATTCCGAACAATCGCTTGCTGAGCCTGGCGGCCAAGAAAGCGACTTTTCTCGAAATGCTCAAGAAGGCCGACGATGTGCTCCTCTATGCGGTGAAAGGGATTTCTGATCTCATCACCATCCCCGGTCTGATCAATCTCGATTTTGCCGACGTCAAAACCATCATGAGTGAGATGGGCATGGCTCTCATGGGCACCGGTATGGCCAGCGGGGAAGATCGGGCTATTGAGGCAGCCCAGAAAGCCATATCAAGCCCGCTGTTGGAGGATGTCTCCATAAGTGGGGCCAAGGGAGTACTGATGAACATAAGCAGCGGTCTGGACCTTACTATTGACGAGGTCCAGGAGGCATCTTCGCTCATCCAGAAGGAAGCCCATGAGGATGCCAATATCATTTGGGGCACGGTGCTGGACCAGGGCGCCGGAGAAGAATTGCGAGTCACGGTTATTGCAACTGGAATCGGTGAGATAGATGCAAGACCCAAACCCGACTTGGGAGTTATCCATGGCTCCCGCCGTGAGGATGACCTGGAAATCCCCACATTTCTGCGGCGGGGTCGAAAAGGTCAAGAGAGCAAGAGGGAGTTGAGCCGCCCCATGGGTTACAAAGATCTGCCCATAGATGAAGACGAACTGGAAATCCCCACCTTCCTCCGACGGCAGGCAGATTGACACCGCGGCAAATGTTTGCTGCCCTGCGGGGGCAGTGAAGAAGAATGTTTTAGCAGATGTATCTAGGTGGAGAAAAGTGAGGACTCAATCTGGTCTCTGTGGCATAATTGAGCGTTGTGAGCTGAGAGTTCTGGAATCGCCGAGGAGCAATCTCCTCGCCAGACTCCTGCTAGGCAGGGACAACTCGAAAACCTATTTGCGGCGAGAGCTTTTACAGGTTACCAATGTCTTGGCAACTGCAACGCAGACAGAAGCAATGGCTGGCGGACGAGACCGGTACGGTCGTAAAGGACTGGGGTGGCAAGATTCCAATCGGTCTGGTTTACCCGAATCGCTACTTTCTAGGTATGTCCAACCTGGGTTTCCAGACGGTCTACCACCGCCTCAACCTGCTGGCCAATGTTGTTTGCGAGAGATTATTCTTGCCGGAATCCGAGGACATGGCGGCCGCAAGGTCGGGTCCTGGCCCGCTCTCGGTGGAAAGCCAGAGACCCATGGCAGATTTCCACATTGTCGCTTTTTCACTACCCTTTGAAAATGATTATCCCAACCTGGTACACCTCCTGCAGCTTGGTAAATTGAGCCTCTACAGCTCCCGCCGCCACCAGCACGAGCCCTTGGTGGTGGCGGGCGGTGTAGCCACCTTCTTAAATCCCGAACCCATCGCACCGTTCATAGATGTCTTTCTTTTAGGAGAAGCGGAAAACCTTCTAGGGGATTTCATCGCCGCTTGCCATGAAGCCCGGGATACCTACCCTTTGAGAGAAGAACGGCTGACCCACATTGCCCGGAGGGTATCCTCTGCTTACGTGCCTTCCCTTTTTCGAGTCGAACACCACACAGATGGTCGACTGAAATCTTTCGAGCCTCTTATAGATATCCCGAAGAAAATTCCAGCTAAGCCGGCACCAATTGAGAGTGAAAAGCCGATTACCTCCGTAATAACCACACCTCACACCGAATTTCCCGGCACGGTGTTGGTGGAGATCGGCAGGGGCTGTGGCCGGGGCTGCCGCTTTTGTGCCGCCGGCTTTGTTTACCGACCGGTGCGTCATCGCCAGAGTGCCAAAGTGGTGCAAACAGCCTTGGATCGGTCTCCGGCGGGAGGAAAGATCGGCCTCCTCAGCTCAACCGTCTCGGATCATCCTGATATCGACGCCATCTGTTTGCAACTGGGGAGGGCAGGAAAATCTCTGACTGTCTCTTCCCTGCGAGCCGATACTCTCACACCCACGATGCTGGACGCACTCCGTCAAAGCGGTCTCCAGACGGTTACTATAGCCCCCGAGGCCGGAAGCGAGAGATTGCGGCAGGTGGTAAACAAGAATCTGACTGAAGAGCAGATTCTGGACTCGGTAACGGCAGTGCTCAGTGCAGGCATTACCAACCTGCGCCTCTATTTTATGCTTGGACTGCCCACGGAAACAGAGGAGGATGTAACGGCAATCATCAGGTTGGTCAAAAGGATCAAGCACAAACAACTGGTCATCGGCCGTGGCCAGAAACGTTTGGGTACTATTACCTTGAGTGTCAGTTCATTTGTACCCAAGCCTTTTACGCCCTTCCAGTGGGTGCCATTCTGTGATCTCTCCGTTCTGAAGCCAAGAATTAAAAAGCTGAAACGTGGGCTGGGCCCAGTGGCCAATGTGAAGGTACATGCCGATGTGCCCCGTTGGGCTTTCATTCAGGCACTGCTCTCCCGGGGCGACCGGCAGCTGGCAACCTTACTCGAGATAGTCTCCCAAAAGGGGAGTAATTGGACACAGGCCATCAAAGCCGTAAATGTCAACCCCGAGTTCTACGTGTATCGAGAGCGGGATCGAGACGAGCTCTTTCCCTGGGACTTCATTGACCACGGGGTGAGCAAGGATTATCTCTGGCACGAATACCAGCTGGCCCTCGCCGGCCAGTCTACTCCACAGTGTGATCCCGGCAACTGCGTGGCCTGTGGAGTATGTCCAACTTAAGGCATAACGACGCGGCGAGCCGGTGAAACGGAGACGCGGATTTGAGGTCAGAGATCAGAGGTCAGACGACAGATGATTCGAAACAGCGAATATCGAACCGCAGAACAAGGAACCGCAGAATGATGAAGTGCTCACTTTGACATTCGAAATTCCTTGTTCGATATTCTGCGGTTCAAAGAGGCGGTAGCTCAGTTGAAGTCAATGGTGCTTGCTTTTCTCCTGAATTCTGACTCCTGACTCCTGGCTCCTTTCTCTCTGCTCCATGCTCCATGCTCAATGACCTATTGACCTAGTGACCTGATGACTTTATGACTTAATGACCTAATGACCTAATGACCTAATGACCAATTGTTATGCTTGAAAACACGTTTTTACATCTCCCCCATATAGGGCCAAAGACAGAAATAGATCTCTGGCGCCAGTGTATTCTCACTTGGGACCAGCTCGAGCTGCACCTTGACCATTGGCCTAGCAGCAGGCAAAACCGTACACTGATGAAGTCCCGTCTCCAGGAATCCAGAGAGCACCGGGGCCAGGCCGCTTATTTTCACAAATTTTTACCTCCATCTGAACGGTGGCGGCTCTACAAAGATTTTCGACACAGTTGTGCCTTTCTGGACATCGAAACCACCGGCATGACTATCTACGGTCATGAGATTACCGTGATCGGTCTGTACGACGGCCGGCAAACTCATCACTTTATCAATGGTCACAATATGGAAGAATTTGAAGATGCTATAGACTCCTACGAACTTTTGGTCACCTTCAACGGCAGCAGGTTCGATCTTCCTTTTATAAGCGGCTTTTTCCGCAACCTGCAATTGCGCCAGGCTCATATCGATTTACTGCATGTAGTGCGGCGGCTCGGCTATCGTGGCGGCCTAAAAAGTATTGAACCCCTTTTTGGCATAGCGAGATCGGCGGAAATTCAGGAAATGAGCGGATACGAGGCAGTTGTCCTCTGGCACGAATATCAACAGGGAAACGGAGAGTCTCTGCGAAAGCTCCTTCTTTACAACCAGGCCGACGTGGTCAATCTAAAAACAATTCTGGATACAGCCTGGGAGCGTCTGTGCAGAGAGTTGGAGCTCGCCGCCGGCCGACTCTTACCCTTCAAAGAACCAAATGTCTAAAATGTCAAAAATGTTTAGAAACCGTTCAAGTAGTTGAAGTCGTTCAAATCGTAAAAACCGTCAATTAGAAAATTAGTCGATTAGAAAATTAGGAAATTGGTAAAGCCGTTAACAGTAAAACCGAATACAACTGGTTGTCTAAATCTCTGATCCCCAAATTGCCCGATTATCTAATTACCCAGTTCCCTAATTCTCTCATTTCCTAATTCCCTAGTTCTCTAATTCCGAAATCCGGAATCGTCAAGGCCCCGTGTCCCATTTGCAGTAAAGAATCCGGACCCAAAGGACCCGGCTTTGCACTGCCCCCTGAGGGGACTTCCATAGTCTTTCCCCCTAGCGGCAGTCTGCTGGAGTGATGGAGTGGTAAAGTGATGGAGTAATGAAAGAAACAATGCAAGCTAAATTCGGGCTTTGGTTTTTGCCAACACTCTAATACTCCAATACTCCAGTACTCCAAAACGGTTCGCACCTGAACCGACAAAGCCATTGAACTCTGACTTGGCCCTAAGGACCAGGTTTTCAATGTTGAATAAAATCTTTTGACTTTTTAGTGAGATTACGCATAATGCGTTATGCGAGGTGCATAATATGATAAATCCATTCCGATATGGAGGTGTCGTTGGTAAGGATGCCTTTTGCAATAGAAAGAGGGAACTAGCAGATCTTTCCAAAGCAATGGTAAACGGTGAACGCCTATTCGTTTATTCAGAGCGGCGAATGGGCAAGACATCTCTCATACGGCTGGCCTTAAAAAAATTACCAAAAAACCAATTCCTGAGCGCTTACATTGATTTATGGCCCACTGATGGAGAGGAGTCATTTGCTACTACATGCGCAAAGGCGATTGCCGGAAGTATGTCAACCACCGCCGACAGAATGCTTCAGGCAGCCAGGCAATTCTTTGGCAGATTGACACCATCAGTCTCAGCGGATTCTGCTGGGAATCCTCAGATTAGTTTTGAATTGGGCAAATCGGGTGTAACAGCCCCTGCCCTGGAAGAAGTCCTTGCCGCTCCAGGTAAAATTGCCGCCAAACGCAATATAACACTCGTTATCGTATTCGATGAGTTCCAGCGCATATTGGAATACCGCAATGACTCTGCAGAGCGTTCCATAAGAAGTGCTATCCAAAACCAACAGGAAGTATCTTACATCTTTCTCGGCAGCCGCAAGCATCTCATTCAGAAAATGTTTGTCGATCGATCTCGTCCACTGTACCGCGCCGGGGGGCACTATCCTCTTGGCCCAATTGAGGCGAAGGACTGGCTACCTTTTATCCGCGAAAGATTCACAAAATATGACAAAGAAATAAGCGACAATGTGATCCGGTCAATCTGCCAGCGGACTGGCGGTCACCCATTTTATACCCAGCATCTCTGCCATGCCATTTGGGAACTTTGTGAGACAGGAACCAAAGCTACCGTGGAAACGATCGACTCCGCCACCCGATTGCTGCTGGACAGGGAGAACTATGCGTATACAGCCCTGTGGGAGTCTTTAGGGATGAACCAACGGAGATTCCTAATAGGAATAGCCGGAGAACCTGAAGGTGTAAAGGTGTTTGCCGCAGACTTTCTCCAGCGTTACAATCTTCGTTCTCCGGGCAGCGTTCAGCGAGCGGTTGAGACACTTCTGGATAAAGACGTTATTGATCGCAGCAATGGTTCATTTGTCATTATTGACCGATTCTTCAAGATTTGGATAAACCAAGCCCATTTAGGCATGTGAAAGGGGCATCCCCTGTTAAACTGATTGTTATAGAACTCGATTCGTCGATCTGCCCATCTCCTATGTCAGCCATACCATACCAAATCTTTGCTTGCTAATCACTTTATGCAGATTAGTCTTATACCAAAAGGTATTATACCAATATGTATATCGTTTACTCTTGCGAGATGACACGGAGCTACGGTAATGAGCAGAAGTCAGCCTTCTGCTTTTCCCTTTCTCGCCTTTCTCGCCTTATCCCCATGCTCCATGCCCTATGCCCTATGCTCTATGCCCAATTGGGACGAATTTTGCATCCGGATTCAGAGCGAGGTATTTGGCCGTTGCTTTTACTGATTCATTGTCTTTTAAAACACTTAGCGCAGCGCATAGCCGCCCCGAGTTGGCGGAGCTATGAGCCTTGTCTGGTCCAAAACCGATCACAACATATCAAATGGGCTTTTTACGCCCATACCGCCCTTCTGAATCACATGGGTGTAAATCATTGTGGTGGACACATCCTTGTGCCCGAGCAGCTCCTGCACCGTCCTGATGTCGTACCCGGCCTCGAGCAGGTGGGTGGCAAAGCTGTGCCGCAAAGTGTGCGGGCTGACCGGCTTTAAAATACCCGCAGTCCTCGCTGCAGTTCGAACGGCTTTCTGCAGCCCGCTCTCATTGACGTGGTGCCTCCGCAATTTGCCGCCACGAGGGTCAGCGGAAATACGCTCAGAGGGGAACGCATATTGCCAGCTCCACCGCCTTGCTCCCCTGGGATACTTTCGTTCCAGGGCAAAAGGCATGTAGGCTTCACCGAGACCTTTTTTGAGATCCTCCTCGTGCAACATCTTCACTCGTGCTAGGTGGTCTGAGAGGAATGGCTTCAATTGCTGGGGCAGCATGGTTGTGCGGTCTCTCATCCCCTTACCGTCGCGCACGGTAATTTGATTTCGTTCAAAGTCGATGTCTTTCACTCGCAAGCGCACGCACTCCATAAGCCTCAGGCCGCAACCATATATGATCTTCGCCATCAGCCCGTACGTGCCCCGCACCGCCGCCAGCACACGGTTTGCTTCTTCTTTGGTCAATACCGTCGGCAACCTCTCCGGTCGCCTGGCTCTTTCCATGGGACCAAAGTCGCCCAGCTCCATTTGCAGAACATGTTTGTACAGGAAAACGAGGGCGTTGAGGGCTTGATTCTGGGTGCTGGCTGCGACTTTATCATGAGTTGCGAGATGAGATATGTATTGCGAGATTTCGTTTTCTCCCATATGCTTGGGATGGCGCTTGTTGTGAAAAAATATAAATCTCCGGATCCATTGAACATAGGCCTGTTCTGTGCGAATAGAGTAGTGTTTTTTGCGGATTACTTCGCGGACTTGATCGAGAAGTCTCATGGGGTGCCCCTTTCTTTGATTCTATTTTCCCATAGTGCGCCAAACACTCATCAAAATACAAATCGAGCACAAGAATTGCAACCCGAAATTCCGCAATTGAACTACGAAAAATACCCTGGATAGCAGGAAAGCCAATGTTTCAGTATTTTCAATCCATAATATTTGAGTGGATTTTTGCCAACATGGCGTATTCTAATGAAAACTTAGACAGATCTGATATATATTCCGCATTGTAAAGGAGATAATACGCCACATAATCTAAGGTTAGCAACACAAGATGAGAATTAATCAACGTGTGCGAGAAGCCAGTCTTAAAATGACCAGCAAGGCGGGTATCATCGCCTTCACTGTCTTCGGTGTTGCAGGCTTTCTGCTCACGTTTCTAGGCCTTGCTTTCACATCACTAAAACCGATGGCCACTTGGAAGATTCTGGTCGGAGGTGTCGGCGGAACAATATTTGTCGGAGTGGTCATCGTTGCCGCTCTGCGTTTCGGTCGATACCTTATTACAAAGCTGTTCAAGGAGAACGCTAATACCACAATTCAATGATACGGTTTACAGCAATGAGGTTGCTAACCACTCGCTGCAGTCGGACGGGGCTAACAGTTTCTTTCGTTTTTCTGGACTAAGTACGAAAGGCCATACATCAACCATGCATCAGCCCCGCCGCTGAGCTCGACCGTTAGGTTTGCTGTTCTCAGCTCTGTTTATCGGTGTGGGAATAATAATGGTCTTGAACCCAGACCTTGGTGGGTATGAGCCCCACGGAAGACACCTTCTGATCAAGAAGCTTGTCGCATGGGTATGGGGCCGGCCTGCGGGCATCGTCGGGATTATTCTCGGCCTGCTTATGGTTGTGGGCATTTTCAAGGGCGAAGAGCAGCCAGAACAACTCAAGGAAGACTAGCTCTCCACCTCAACTGCAACCCAATCTCCGGTTAAAGGCGAAGCGGTTTCCTCGCTGCTTTTGCTTTGGCGAATGCGGCCGACTGACTTGACCATTGGGTCATTGCGGAAGCAGAGTTTTATAGTGCAAACCTAACCACTCGCTGCAGACGGACGGGGCTAACAGTTCCTCTCGATATTCAGTAGTGAGTTCGAAAGGTCATACACCAGCCACCGATCAGCCCCGCCGCTGAGCTCGGCCGTTGTGGCGCAGGAAGGACATATTCCTATGGACAAATGGGTCATGTTCTACAAGCCGTTCTTCCCGACTCGCGAAGACGTTAATGAGTTTGTGGAAGAGGTCGAGAGATTGGCTCCTGATGATCCGAAGCACACGGCAAAAATAATGATGCATCAGACACAGAGGATCGTTTCCATAGCAGATGATCTGCCGCAAATTAGACCGCAGCGCGAGTCCCTTCAGCTACTTTTCTTCCTGATCTGTGCGGAGAACATAGCCAAGCTTTATGACAACTTTGATGGGGAGGGAAGGTCAAGAGAGTACACTCGCCGTTTTTTCGAGGAGATTGTCTCCCAAGCGGACCAGGACAGCTGAC
>JARRNM010000044.1:26358-42118 GCA_037384945.1 Deltaproteobacteria bacterium | reverse complement strand
GATAGAGTTCGCCATTTCCTCTAACCTATTCATGGCATGCTGACGCACCTCTTCGTTGAGAGCCCGAATCGTGCCTGCAATCATTATATCTTCGGGAATGACATTGGTGGCAGTACCGGCCTGAACCTGGGTGACACTGATAACGAGGCCCCGACTGGGATCGGTGTTGCGACTCACGATGGATTGAATGGCGGTGATGAGCTGAGCACCCCCCAAAACTGGGTCCTGGCTGAGATGGGGATAGGCTGCATGGGCGCCCTTGCCGGTGATCTTGATGTAAAAGGCGTCTGCAGAGGCACACGCTTCTCTCAGATAGATACCCACCGTGCCAAATGGTATGAGGGGAGCAACGTGGGCCGCCACTATAGTGTCCACGTTAGGGTTCTCAAGAACTCCATCGGCGATCATCTCTCTGGCGCCGTGTCCACCTTCTTCTCCAGGTTGGAAAATAAACTTGACTTGGCCGCTTGTAAGTAGAGGGGATGAGGCCAATGCCCTGGCCGTGCCTAAAGCCATGGCCATGTGAGCATCATGGCCACAAGCGTGCATGAAGCCAGGATTGCATGAAGCGTAGTCAGCACCACTCTCTTCTTCAATAGGCAGTCCATCCATGTCGGCCCGGATAGCGAAGGTCCTGCCTGGAGAAGCACCGCAAAGCAAACCCACGACGCCAGTGCCCCCGACACCGGTATGGACCTCAAGGCCGAAATCGCGGAGGTATTCGGCAACTTTTTCTGCTGTTCTGGTTTCCTGGAAACGCGGTTCAGGATGTTTGTGGAAATCACGACGAACTTCTCGGAGCCATTCTTCTATTTCTTTCACTTTGGGTCGTATTATCATTGGCTTGGCCCTTATGTAGACAGTTGCAGAGATAGTGCCTGGTGCCCAGTGATATACTTAGCCCTGCTCTTCTAGATTCGCCAGGAGCTTCAAAACATCAGCTTTACCCGCCGGGTGTCCGGGAAAATGCTGGCGTCGGTAACGGTCACATACCGGTTTTTCTACATAAAGCCCTTCAGCCTTCTCTCTCGACCCCATATCGGTCGCCCGATTACTGGTATAGGTCCTAAATACCAGATACTCGTAAATGTGGGTTTCATAGGTTAACCCCACAATCGTAGGGGGAACATTAAAAACCGAGATTGGTAAAAGCTCGTCGATGGTGGACTCTTTATCCCCCAAGCTCACCTTATCACCATCCATAGCTGTAATCGCGTTTCTCTGGTAAAAATAGCCTCCTTTGCGCCAGACTTCGTCGCCCACCTTGAAATAGATTCTCTCTTCTTCCATTTTTTTCTCCATTCCTTAAATAGTAGCTGTCAGCCGTCAGATTATCGCTTTGCGCATAGCCCATGGCGAAAAGAACGAGGTAAGACTGAGAACTGAGTGCTGCAAGCTGATCGCTCTATAAGATAATGGCCTCCTTGAAAAAAGCAAGAGGATATTAAGCTGACAGCCCACACCGGGCAACACAAGAAAACAGCTCGCAGCAAGCGGTATACAAGAACCTATTGTAAGCGGAAGTGGCAAAGTTATAAGATTAGGTGATTGAGAGAGCTAGCTGGTGTCCATTCGGAAACGGGTCCTTTCGGATGTCATTCTGAGGAGCAGGGTGACGAAGAATCTCGATGTTGTCGGGCCTTGCGGGAGATTTTTTGTGGAGTATATCCTGAGCCTGCTGAAGGGCTCAGAATGACAATGTTGAGTTTCTGGATGGACACTAGCTAGGTCACACGAGTTCGTCTATTTATAGGGGGAAGAAATGACTGGAATGGAGCAGAGACTGGAACGGGTGCACCGTCTGATCGCCAAGATACAGGAGAAGCGTGATGAGCTTATTTCGTTTGCCATCAGGGACAACGGCTTCACCCGTCGAGAGTGCACTATTGAGGTGGAGGTCAACCTGAAGAACTTGCAAGGCTTTGATGAAATGATATCTACTTTTGCCGCCAGGCGGCCACTTTGCGGCCCAGGACAAGAGATCGCCTTAATCTTGCCTTACAACGGCAGTGCCTGGCTCAATACTGCCATAGTTTCAATATATTTGGTGGGGAACCCGGTGCGAGTTAAATTCGCCTCACGGGGCTCCACGATTGCCAGTTTCACCGAGTCAATGTACCAGCCTATTTTCGGCAAGGATATCCGCTTTGAATTTGCTGAAGGCAAGACTTTCCTGGAGCATGCCATAGGGGATCCTCAAACACCGGCGATTTGTTTGTTCGGCACAGATGCGTATGCGGGTAGGTATGAGGAGTCCATAAGGCAATATCAAAAAAAGTTTGTCTTTGAAGGACCAGGCAAAGATCCTTTCATAGTCCTTCCTGGAAGTGACCTGGAGGCCGCAGCCCGTGAGTTGGCCGAAGCAAAATATATTTATGCTGGTCAGACCTGCACCGCCCCTGAGCGTGTTTATTTACACGAGTCGATCCATGAGGAGTTTTTACAGATATTTCTGGAACTCAGTCGCGCCATAAAGCTGGGAGATCCCCAGGACCCAGAAACTGAAATGGGTCCTGTGGCCAGCCCTAGAGCAATTGCCAATATCAAAGCTCAGTTAAAGGATGCAGTGGCTCGCGGAGCCCGTATCGTTCTCGGTGGGAAAATCGAGGGCAATCTTGTCCATCCAACGGTGGTGGTCGATGCCACCCATGATATGCTGGGCATGCAGGACGAAACCTTTGGCCCGGTCTCTTTTATCCAATCTTTCTCTACCACCGAAGAAGCGATTCGCTTGGCCCTGGATAACCGCTACGGTCTCAGGGCTGCAATTTACGGGAATGAGCAGGAAGCCTGGAAGGTCGGGGAAAAACTGGTGGGAGAAGCTTATTGTCATCAGGTAGAGGAGATGAAATTTGGCGTTTTTGGCACGATAGCTGTCAACCAGCCGCGCTCGGAAACGTGGCAAGGGGCCTTTGTTGCCAAGCCCGTAGGTGGGTACGGTTATTCGGGCTGGATCTGGGAGACCATTCATGATGAATTTGTCCTGAAGCAGGGTGCCAAGCTCCTGAGTATCGAAACCTCCGTGGAAGCCTAAACACTTGGTACTAAGCACTAAACACTAGGCACCAAATATTTGCGATTAGCAGTTTTTACCCATTTTTTGCCGTACCACTTTTGGGTAAATTTACCCATTTCTGGTACGGCAAATTTTGGGTAAAAATCTTTCAAAAGTGCTGTGCTGGGAAGAGTAAAGATTAGAGGGGCGGATCCTATCAATTAAGAATGAAGTTCGACCTGCCGTTGCAAGGCGGTGAAATAGAGGACAGTTCGAACCGCGCTCAAGCTTACTTTGAAATAGTTGGACACCATCTGTCCGTAGGCATGAAGCTGAGGCCTATATAGATTGGACTCCCGTTCGAGAAAGCTATCCACGCTCTCGCCCTCGACTGGGCGGCTGGTCTTATAGTCAACCACCCACCAATCACTGCCATCAAAGACTAGTCGATCCACAGTTCCGGCACGAATTATGTCTGTGGCTGGCAGATCTTCCAGACTCCATTCGCTAAAGGCCTGAGGGTGGTCTTGTTTTAACAGCCAGCTGAAAAAGTCCTCCTCCTGACAAAGCTGAATCTCTTTGAGTATTTCATTTGCCAACGGTTTTGCCGCAGTCTCCGGAAGTCCTTGGCCAATGAGAGCGGCCGCCAGGGCGATGGGTTCAGGAAAAAGGCGGCCATGAGATATGTGCTCAATGATCCTGTGGGTAACCGTCCCTCTAGCCCTCGCGTTTGGATCTTCTTGGTGAGCTGAACCTGCTTGACCCCAGTCAGTCATTTGCGACGGAGCAAGGGTGGAATAGGGCAAGGGCTCAGGAGAAAAGGGTAGTGGTTGAGGAAGCACCTGAACCGTAACTTTTTCATGAACAATTTCAGGGGTAACAGGGGAATTGAGATAAAGATCAAGACGATGGTTATTCTCTGCCGTGAGCTCTTGCTTTTCGGATAGCTTCAGCCGGTGATGGGAGCAGAGCCACCACAGGGGGCTATCCTTTTGGGGCGACAGTTCTCCATGTCTTTGCCCCACAGTTCCACTAAGATACAGACTCCTCCGCGCCCGAGTAACTGCCACGTAGAATATCCGTTTTGCTTCGGCCAGTTTCTTTTTGTTGCCCATATCCCGCAAGAGTCGATACAATCCAGCCGTTTTCTCTCGCCGCCGGTCCGGAGCCATTGCTATTAAGTGCTCTCCTTGAGGTCCGGGCACCCTTTCCACCAGATAAGGCGGCTGAGAAAGACGGCCACCACTCAAGGGATTCCAGTCCAAAAAGGGGAGAAAAACCACATCGAATTCCAGACCCTTTGCCCGATGGACCGTCATCAGTTCCACCGGGGAAGAAGCTGCCCCTGGATCGGGCGGGGCATAGACGTTCTGCAGGAGCATTTCAGAGGTCATCAAGGTATCCTCCGGCAGTCCTTGCTCTGCCTCAGCTAAAACTTCCAGGTAGGTGCGGCAATTTGCAACACTTGCGGTGGAGCCGTTGCTTGCCACGGCAGCGGGACCGTCGAGTTCCACCCAGATTTTTTCCACCAATGCGGCCAGAGGTTCCCGGCCCAGTCGCTGACGGACCTTGGTCATCGCCTGCCAAACTCTCCCCATGATGGAAAAGTCTTTGTTGACGGTCTTTAGTTTGTCCAGCCAGCTTGCTTGTGGTTGGCTGGCCACCTGGACAAATTGATTCAAGGTGAGCCGGGACCAGGGAGCCCGTAGCAGAGACGCCCAAGCCAAATCGTCCTGGGGCCTCACCAAGGCATGGGCTATCTGCCGCAGATGAAGAACCTCTCTTTGAAGCAACAGAGGTGCTCCCTCTTGTACCCGCACTGCCACACCGGCACTGTGAAGCCCCTTTAAGTAACAGGTTAGGTGGGTACGGGCGAAAAGAAGAATACCGATATTTTCTCCCTCAGACAGGTGCTTTAATTCTTGCAGTACTGCCTTGCCTAGCCAGGTTGCTTCGGCCTCTCTGAGGTCATCTGCTTCATTTTTTGAGGAGAAAAGATTTAAAGACAGCTGATCGGGAGTCGGCGTCACCAGGGCTTCAGCAGCAACGTAGACCACCTCGTCTGCTTCCTCATCCGCTTCATTCATTATGGTCTGAGCGAAAATCTCATTGTTCCACTCAACCAGGCGAGGATGTGAACGAAAGTTAGCAGAAAGTCGGAGACTCTCCAGGGGAAAGAGGTCCAGCCCCTGAAGTGGCAAACCCTTCGCTGCCTCCAGGAAAAGAGAGACCTCAGCTTTGCGGAAGGCATAAATAGACTGTTTTGGATCACCGACGACAAAAAGGGTCCTGCCGGAGTCAACCTGCCAACCGCCACATAGATGTTGGAGGAGAAACCACTGACTACGGCTGGTATCTTGAAATTCGTCCACCAGTAGATGCTGAATTTTCCGGTCCAGGAATAGCTGCAAATCCGTGGGGCTTTCCTGGTCGAAAAGACGAAGGGCGGCCTGTTCAAGCTCTACATAATCTAGTAGTCGTCGCTGTCGGCAAATTGACCGGTAGCGATTCAGCGCCTCCCCCACCACCAAAACCAGATCATAGAGAGTATCGAGATTGGTGATACCATCAGCCAAACGGGGGAGTCTCTTGATATCCTGTAAATGTCTTAGACTTTCAGGAGAAAGTTCCTGAATTCTCTCTGCCCAGGTAGTATGGCTGAACCCTTTGTAGAAGCCGGTAGCCGGACCTAATCTTTTTCTCGGCTTGCCATCCAAGGTGGTAAGGGTTGTGGCTAGATCTTGCCAGTTTTCAAGCTCTGAGCACTCGGCAGGAGGTAAGGCCTCAGACAAACGAGCTGCAGCCTCAGCACCGTATTTATGCAGGTGAGCGGCAAAACTGGGCCAATTACTTCCCAGTGAGGTGGACTCTAAAGCAGCACGACATTGATTAAGCCTAAAATTGAGCAAGCGTTCCAGTCTCCCGGTCAAAATCTCTTCCAGTTGCTTTTTATCGGGATGGTGCCCCATAAGGGTGAGCAGGTCATCCAGCAGATCACGTTTTGCCAGTAAATCAGCAAGCTCTTCCCTGAGAGCCAGCCAATTATTGTTCAGCCTAAGAAGTCGGTTTTCCACCGCCATTCTTAAAGGGTCTCCCGATGGACGATGAAGCAAATCTTGAATGGTGCTGGCGGCAACTTGAGTCCGGAGTTGTTGTTGTTCTTCGTCAGCCATCACCTTGGAACCGGGGGGCACAGAGGCTTCCAGAGGGGCACGTTGAACCAGGTGGAGACAAAAGCCATGGAAGGTCATGATTCGTAGAGCGTCGGGGGCTTGTAAGCGGTGGGCCGGATGGCGCTCTCTCGCACTAGCCGCAGCCTCTAAGAGAATTTGCTCATGGGGGTACTGTGGAGTTTCGCCCTTCGCCGTTAGCCTCAAAAAGTGGTGAAGGCGCTGACGCATCTCTCCTGCCGCTTTGTTGGTAAAGGTAAGAGCAACAATTTCATAAGGATGGTCGATCTCCGCAAGGAGTCTAAGGAAACGACCAGTGAGCAGCCAGGTTTTACCGGAGCCTGCTGGAGCCTCGAGATGAAAGCTTCCGCGGATGTCTAAGGCTCTGTTCCGAGTTTGTTCGTCAGGGAGAAGATGCATTTGCTTATCTTCTAAAGAGCGAGAAAGGACCAAGGCGAGAAAGGCAAGAAAGGTAAGATTATTCCACTACGGCCGCAAACCGAAAGTTATAAGAATGTAATGAAATTTATTTTCTCGTTTTTCTCGCCTTTCCCGCCTTTCGCGCGTCTATGATTTATCCTATCTCTCCAGCGATTCCCTCCGATCGCAAATGGTAAGCAGGCCGCAATAGGAACAAAGTCGTTCTTGCTCTCTCGGCCGGGCATCAGGCACAGGCTCAGCCTGGAACAGACCCTGCTGGAGTCGTTGCCCGAGCTCAGCCAGACGTTTTTTCCAGACACTGAGCAAATCCCGCCATTGCCCGGCATCAGCCCCGAGAAGATCCAGCTTGAGATCCTTTTCGGATTTAAGAGTTATATAGCCTGCCTGGAGGGGATATTTATGGAGTTGAGAGAGTCCGGGAATCTTTATCAAACCCTGAATTATGGCCAATAAGTAGGCCGGAAGCTGGGGCTGGCTCAGGTAGCTGAAGACTTCTGAAAAGTTAGGACTGGAGCCGCTTTTATAATCCCAGCAGAGCAGACCTAACTCAGGATGCAAGTCAACCCGGTCAACGCGGCCATTTAGCCTAGTGGGCCAACCCTCGACAGTCAATCCCTCGAAGGGAATTTCCTCAGCCAGCCAGCGCCATCCAGCTTGGAGGTGGTTGAGTTCTGCTTGAAACCAAAGTCTGAGCAGACCGAAATCCTTACTCAACCAACGGCGACGTTCCACCTGCCAACCGGGCATTGCAGCCATTTTCTCATGAACTGCATCCACACATTCCTGAACCCAGGGCAACACAAGATTCCATTCGAGATTGCCCTCCTGTTGCCTTGATCGTAATTTCCGGGTTATGCAGGCAAGCACCTGATGAATACTCAGGCCGCGATCAGCGGGGCTGAGACCTCCAACAGGTTCGGCCAGTGGTTTAAGTTTGAGCAACTCTTGGATCAGAAAGCGAAAGGGGCACTGGAAGGCAACGGCCAAACTGCTTACCGAGAGTGATGCAGGAAAGGGAGGGGGTGAGGTTAAACGGTCCAGTGCGGTTTCTTTCGGGGGCGACTCGGTTAATCCTTTCCAGGCTGAGCGTAACCAATCTGCCCTGGCCCAAGCTGCATCCGGTATGGTCAAGGGGGTCCACTTCTATCTATTCGGGCCGAGTGAGAGTAATCTCCGGGGCAATGGCCATCAAATTTTGAAAAGCACCGTGGGCAAACTCATACTGACTTCTCAGGGTGCCGCCTAGTATTTGTTTTCGTTCCTCTAAATCCAGAAAGGGAAAGGGTCTTACCGGTTGTGGCAGGGCTGTTGAAGTCATTCCCAAAAGAAATAGTTGCTGGAAGGCAAGGCCGCGGGATTCGATCAGCCCCATAACCTGGACACCTGCCTGCTCGCTACCGGCAACTTGAAAGATCTCTACTGAAAGAGCCTGTCGAAACCACGCAAGAAATGTACGGAAATCCATAGTCCAGGGACCAAGGTCGGCGACCAAACTGGTTAAGGCAGATTCCAAGTGATTGAAGGCAACTATATCAGCTTCATCGGCAAGCACGGGAAATTGGACAGATTTCCAAAGTTCATGGAGTAGGTCCTTCCATGTTTCAGCTGAAAGGGAAGCTTGCCCTTGGAAGGGTAGCAGCAACTCTTGCAGATTAGTTCCACCCGGAGATAGGTAAGGTATTAAATTGGACTCCTCGCTATGGGCTTTATGGTAAAGAGAGTCGAGATCTGCTTCAGGAAGCATTTCCCGCCAATAGCGGTCAAGCCGGGCCAGTTGCCTCCTGTTTCCACCCCAAGCTCCATAATAAGGTGAAAGGATTAATCCCATTAGAACATGACGCTTTTCCTCGTCTCCCAGCAACCTAAAGGGTACAAGGGCAGCCTGCGCCAAGGGATGTTCCAACAGTGGCGTCCCGAGGGTAATATTGAAGGTTTCCTCCTGGGGGGTGGCTGGCTGACCCAGGAGCGTACTTAGGGTCCTTCTCAGAGCTGAGGCGTAGAGTTCCAAATTGGGCACCACAACTCCAATGGCACCGGGTCGCAACTCTTGGGATGAATGCAATAAAGATTGTCCAAAATAAATAATTTCCTGCCTCATATCGGGCAGGGTGACCGCATGGACGTTGGCAGGTTTCGCTTTGGGCAGTGGGAAAACCTCCACAGCAGTTTTCTGACTGAGTACGCGGAAAAGTTTCTCTTCCATAGGAGCAACCGCCTCGAAAGCGGCGAGAATTAATCGCTTGGGTAGGGATAGACGACCTGAATTGAGGGCCTCAGAAATCTTTACAGGCAGCTCGGCAGGGTGAAAGCGATTCACATCTCTGAGAGCTGATATGAATTCTCCACATACATGTCTTCTCCATGAAACCAAAGGCGATGGGTATTGGGCTTCGGTGGGATCTAGTCGGTGACGAATCAGCACCGCAAAGGTTTGATCCAGCGTTTGGCAGAGTGCTAAATCCAGAGGTAGATCGGCGGGTAGTGGATTGTTACGGACAATTTCATGCCAAAGGTGCAATCTTAGCCACGAAGGGGCCAGGGATTTCTCCTCCCATAAAGCCAGCAAGCTTCTATTGAGCCAGCCATTGAGACTTTGTGCTTCCAGGGGCTGCCAACTTTTTTGCTTATTCCCTATTTGTTGAAGTCGGTAGCGATGGACAAGTTGCCTGGCCATTCTGCTTCCAGAAGTGAGAATGAGAGTGCCAGGTTGCCATGAATCGACAATTCTCTGTTGCCACTGGTCTGTAGTAGACGGTCTATTCTTCATATTTTCCATGAAAAATTCTTCATCCCCCAGCTCGCCCACCTGTCATGCCCAAATATTTCATACTTTCGTGATCTCTTCAAGGAGCACCGAAGGAGAAGGAAGAATGAGAAGAATGGGAGAAGAGGATTGCTCGTAAATCTGTGGCATGTAATTTGCTGCTGGGGCTTGGGATATTACAGCACAGTTTCGCCCGAGTTAAGGACCTCCAAGCATGGGGGCAAAATAGCTTACCAACAGAGGTGAGGATACTGAGATGAGTTCAACAGTGGTGGTCATAGTTTTAATAGGTCTTTTCATAACTTTTGCGGTGTTTATTTACAACAAGTTCATCCGACTGCGGAATCTGGTCCAGGAGGGTTGGAGCGGCATAGAGGTTCAGCTCAAAAGACGGGCCAATCTAATCCCTAATTTGGTGGAAACAGTGAAAGGCTACATGGGACATGAGCGCGACCTCTTGAGCAAGGTCACTGAACTGAGGGTGCAGAGCATGAAGGCACAAGAAGTGGGAGAAAAGGCTCGCCTGGAAGGACTACTATCTCGCTCCTTGGCTAACGTCTTCGCCGTGGCTGAAGGATATCCTGATTTGAAGGCCAACCAAAATTTTCTCGACCTCCAACAGAAACTATCGGAGATAGAGGAGCAGATCCAATTGGCCCGCCGCTACTATAACGGCACGGTGCGCAACCTGAACATCCAGGTTGAATCTTTCCCCAGTAACATCATTGCCAAATATTTCAATTTCACCAAGGCCGAGTTTTTTGAGATTGAGGACAAGGCAGAGAGAGCAGTGCCCAAGGTGGCCTTCTCATAATAGCTGGTGGAGGAATTTGATGAACAGACGATCTTTTCTATCCCTTGTGGTTTTGTTTTTTTGTCTTTGCCTTTTCACTTTTGCCGCAGCTGCTTTTTCGTCACAATCAGAGAGAATTCTCGAGTTCAACATCCGGATGCGAGTGCAGCAAGACGGCAGCATGACCGTAACTGAAAAGATTACCGTCGTTTGTGCCAGGCAGAAGATCAAACGAGGTATCTACCGCGACTTCCCGACAAAATACAAAGATCGCTACGGTAATACAGTTAGAGTGGGATTCGAGGTGTTAGAGATTCTTCGAGACGGTCATCCAGAACCGTACCACTTCAAGGATCTCTCAAACGGCAAAAGAATATATATGGGAAGGAAAGAAGTATTCCTCAAACCTGGAATCTATACCTATACCATCACCTACAGAACAGACCGTCAACTTGGTTTTTTCGATGATTTCGACGAGCTTTACTGGAATGTCACCAGCAATGATTGGGCGTTTGTTATCGAAAAAGTTGAGGCCCTGGTGGAGCTACCTCCGGGGGCAGATATTGTTCAAAGCGCTGCTTACACTGGTAGGTTTGGAGAAAAAGGTCAAGATTTCACCGCAGAGTATGACCAGTACGGCAACATTATATTCACTACCACCAGGGAACTCAGGCCCAAAGAGGGTTTAACCATAGCTGTGGCTTGGCCCAAGGGTTTTGTGGCCGAACCTACTACCAAGGAAAAACTCACCTATATGTGGAAGGATAACTATTCAGTAGGGCCGGCCTTGATCGGGCTTTTAGCGCTCTGCTGTTTTTATCTTGTTGGTTGGCATCTGGTGGGCAAGGATCCGCCAGAGGGGACTATATTCCCCCTTTATTCTCCACCCAAATGGGTTTCCCCGGCTTTGGCGCGGTTGATTATGCGCTTGGGTCGCCGAGACCACAAGTTGTTTGCAGTGGCTGTAGTAAACATGGCGGTAAAGGGCTACTTGACCATCAAAGAAGACGAATCGGGGACCTTCACCCTCAAGAAGACTGGTAGTGGTGAAGCAAAGCTGTCGGGAGGTGAGGTGAAAATTGCCCGGAAGCTCTTTGGCAATAACGATAAAATCAAACTAAAAAATTCAAATCACGAGAAGATCGGCGGCGCCTCAAAGGAGCTGCAAAAGTATTTAATGAATGGGGCAAACAAAAAATATTTTATGCTCAATTCAAGCTATTTCATTGTCGGTTTGGTTATAATGTTTCTTACCCTTGCCTCGGTAATCCTAAGTGCTGAGCAGTTGTCATTTGCCCTCTTCATGTGTGTTTGGTTATCCATCTGGACAGCAGGATGTTTCATGCTGGGCTTGAAGGTGATAAATGGTTGGAGGGCGGCACTTGGCTCAGGTGGAGTAAAGGTAATGGGCTCCGCTGGTGCACTGGGAATAACTCTCTTCTCCCTGCCATTCTTCGCCGGGGAAGTCTTCGGCCTGGCAGCTTTCTCCTCCGCCGTCTCACCTCTTGCGGCAATCACTCTTGTGGTAATGGTCTTAATCAACGCACTTTTTTATCATCTGCTAAAGGCTCCTACCTTAATGGGCAGAAAGCTTATGGACAAGATCGAGGGATTTAAACTATACCTGTCGGTGGCGGAAAGAGAACGGCTAAATATGCTGAATCCACCAGAGAAAACTCCGGAACTTTTCGAAAAATACCTTCCCTATGCCTTAGCCCTGGATGTGGAGAACGAATGGACCGAGCAATTCGCCACTGTGCTGGCGGCGAGTGCCGTGGGGGGAAGATACCATCCCGGCTGGTATAGTGGAAATTCCTGGAGAACGGATGGTATAAGGGGAGTTACCTCCAGTCTGGGCAGTTCCTTCACAGGAGCGATATCTTCTTCTTCCACCGCACCGGGCTCATCTTCTGGAAGTGGAGGAGGAGGGTCCTCCGGCGGCGGTGGAGGTGGTGGTGGTGGCGGCGGTTGGTAGCCGCCGATCGGTAACCGTAAAGTAGCGGATCGAGAGAAAGGAAAGATGAAAATCAAGGTCTATACTACCGGGGGTACGATAGATAAGGTTTATTTTGACAAGAAGAGTAAGTATGAGGTGGGTGAGCCAACAGTGGAACAGATATTGAGGGAAGCCCAGGTCAATTTTGACTATGAGTGTGAATCCCTGCTCAAGAAAGACAGCCTCGATATGACCGATAATGATCGCAGGCTTTTGTTTGAGAAGATATCAGCCGATGACCACAAACATTTCATAGTGATACACGGCACTGACACTATGGTTGAAACGGCCGAAAAGCTGAGGGGTATTCCAAACAAGGTTATCGTGCTGACAGGTGCGATCGAACCCGCTAGGTCGAAAGTCAGCGATGCCCCCTTCAATATCGGTTCCGCAGTCACTGCTGTCCAACTTTTGCCTGCAGGCATCTACATCGCCTTCAACGGACGGATTTACGATCCCAGTACAATCAAGAAGAACATGGAATTGAACAGGTTTGAGGAAATCTGACTGCGCCCTCTCACGTCTTCATGATTTCATCGAGGAGCACAGTTGCGTATGAACCTTTGGGAAGAAAAAACTCCAACCGCAGTCCCTCTGACTCCGGCTGCATGGTAAGTTCTTTTAGAACCACCCTAAGTGCTCTCCTGCTTCCTGGCTGTTTGTGAAAAACATCTGGCGTCAAACCCTGAGAGGTGAGGATACTTTCCTCAAGTCCACCGGCTTCGTCTCGGGCCCTTTTCATTTTTTTACCCCAAATGGGACCTGTGGCACTTATCTCCAAGCGATCTGCCCGGGGCTGTTCTTTGGCTGGATCGCTTACCAAGAAGAGCCCACCAGTGTCATGTTTTTTGGCAATGTCGCCGGGAAGCAGTTTGGCGAAAAGGTCCCGCTCCATGCGGTCTTTCAGGGTGAGGTTAAAAAGGAGGGAACTAGAGGCGCTGATCAAAAGCTTCCTTTGGCGGACCGAGGGAAGGCGGTACTTCCCCTGCATCAAAGCCAACCCTTTTTGCGGGTTGTCACCTCTGGCGCCGAAGCGTTGAGCTCCGTAAAAGTTTGGCAGGCCGTGTTCCTGTAGACGTTGGATAATGGATGCGGCCCTATTTTCAGCCTGCGGATCTGGTTGGCGAATAAAAACGGAGAAACGGTTTCCCAGAAGGTGTCCTATACGAAGTTTGTTGGAGTGCCGTCTCTTTTGCAGGATCCTTATACCTCTGTCGGCCATCGGGGCTAAGCGGTCTTCCGAGGTTTTCTCAAAGGGAAGAGAGATCCACTGGCGAGTGACCGCACGTTTGTCTTTCCAGCCAGCCAGGCCAACCTCGCGGTCTTCGAGGTCCAGATGTTCTCGTATTACCTTCACCAGATCCAGGCTGGAAAGGTTGGTTTTTTCCACGAAAAGAAAGGAGAAGCCCCCGCTGTCTGAAAATTGGTAAAGGGGGACCTCCTCAACGATGAAATCTTCCACCCTTTCTTTGATGCGACCGCCGGTACCGGGGAGGTCGCGGGTTAGGAATATACGACCGAAGGTGTCCTTCATATCTGGATTCGTATGATTTAGGTTCCGAGCAATCTGACGCGGAGAAACGGTGAAGGGGACATACGGTGATAGAATACGAGCCATTTCCGGGTCAAATTCTCTCCATTTCTCCGTTTCTCCATGTCGCCGTGTCGATACACTACGCTGGCAGGAGGGATTTAAGGATTTTGCTGTCCAACTTCTCCAGAATCGCAACGGTGAGATCCAGGGTGGCCTTGACATCCTGCAAATTAATTAAGCCACTGTGGCTGTGAGCGTGGCGGACCGGAACGCCGAGAACTACCGTTGGAATGCCACCTTGAGCCAGATGAATGGCACGAGCGTCTGTTGCCCCACTCTGGCGTACAGCCAACTGGTAAGGGACCTTTCTTGCTTGAGCGAGTTCAGTAACCCACCGCCAGAAGCGCCTGTGGATAATGATGGAAGGGTCGTACAGCCGGATCTGGCAGCCCTTGCCCAAAGCTCCCTGGGGGCTGTCTTTGGCAACTCCCGGGAGGTCATCTGCTGGTGGACCTTCCAGCACAATGGCCGCCTGCGGTTTTGCCAGCTCAACCGCGGTTACCGCTCCCCTGGAGCCTACTTCCTCTTGAACAGTTGCGGCGGCCACCACCGTATTTGGATGTTTTTTGAGCTTTTGCATGGCAGCGACCAGCACCGCGCAGCCGGCCCGATCATCCCAAGCCTTATTGGCAAGAAATTTCTTGTTGTAGACAGCGAAGCGGCTGGCGGGCGTTATAAGATCCCCGAGCTGTAATCCCATTGAGGCAACTTCCTCTTTCGAAGCGGCACCAACATCGAGTAAAAGGTCTTCAACCTTGGTCTCGCTTTTCTGCTCTTTGACGAAATGAGGGGGAATAGCGGCGACAATTCCCTCGACTGGTCCTTTGCTCCCATGAATCAATAGTCGCTGGCCAGGCAGTTGGCTGGCTATCCAGCCACCTAACGGCTGTAACCGCAAGTAACCATCCTTGGAGATATTCTGCACCATGAAGCCCACCTCGTCCATGTGGGCGGTGAGCATAATGCGGGGCTGTTTCCTTGTCCCTTCCTTTGAGGCGAGGAGAGAGCCCAGACCATCACGTTGGATCCGACATTGAGTCTTTAAATGTCTTCTGATTAGACTGGCCACCGGCTCTTCCCCTCCCGGGGGGCCAGGGCAGGAAGAGAGTTCTTCCAAGAGCTTCGTTAGATCACTCATAATCTCCTCCGCTTAGTACTTCGTCACTATGAGACAACAAAACCAGAGATAATTCAACCGCAAGTTTTGCCGATGTTGTAACTGGTCACAGCCCACTCTGGAGCTGATTAGTAGCATCATTGTTAGATAGCTAATTTTTACCCAAAATTTGCCGTACCAGAAATGGGTAAATTTACCCAAAAGTGGTACGGCAAAAAATGGGTAAAAAAGGCTAGGGAATTACTGTCTTTCTCTCACTTGTTTCGTTGCCTAAGTCCCTAGCTCATTGCTTCTTGACAGGGGTTACGGTAGGTGCTACAAGTCGCCAGCAAAGGAGGCGGTGAAGTGTAAACTTTAAAGGAGAAAACCTGCCTATGGGGGTATCCCAAACCATCCTTCATGAAGAAGTTGAATCCCGCTATCTTGCCTATGCCCTTTCCACCATAGTTTCGCGAGCCCTTCCCGACGTACGGGACGGTCTCAAACCGGTGCATCGACGGATCATCTACGCCATGGAAACAATAGGAGCGAGACAGGCTGCCCGTCACGTCAAGTCTGCCAGGGTGGTGGGGGAGGTAATAGGAAAATATCACCCCCATGGTGATGCTGCCGTCTACGATGCCATGGTGAGAATGGCCCAAGACTTTTCTCTCAGATATCCTCTAGTGGACGGGCAAGGGAATTTCGGCTCTTTAGATGGCGACTCTGCTGCGGCCATGCGCTACACAGAAGCGAAGCTTACAGCCATTGCGGGTGAGTTGTTGGCTGATCTCAAGGCGCAAACAGTGGCTTTCAGAGACAATTACGACGGCACGCTCACTGAGCCGGCTGTGTTGCCGTCGCGCTTACCCAATCTGCTGGTTAATGGCTCCAGCGGCATTGCCGTTGGC
>JARRNM010000044.1:0-26324 GCA_037384945.1 Deltaproteobacteria bacterium | reverse complement strand
GAGGTCTGCGATGCCCTCATTCATTTGATTGGCAACGAAGACGCCGACACCGCTGAGATAATGGCTCGGATCAAGGGGCCCGATTTTCCCACCGGCGGCCGGATTATCTCCTCTGTCAAAGATTTAAGTGAAATATACCGCCGCGGCAAAGGGAGCATCAAGGTGCGGGGGGAGTTCGAGGTGGAAGACCTCAAAAGGGGCAAGAAACAGCTGGTCATCACCTCGCTGCCCTATTCAGTTAACAAATCCCGTCTGGTCGAGAAAATTGCCGAGCTCGTCCTTTCAAAAAAGCTCCCCATGGTGAACGACGTGAAGGACGAGAGCGCCGAAAGCGTACGAGTCGTACTGGAATTAAAAGACGGCAAAGTAGACCCCGAAAAGGTAGAGACTTTTCTGTTTAAACACACTGACATGGAGATAAACTTCCCTTTGAACTTCACTTGTTTGACCCCCTCAGCGACTCCGGAACGGTTGTCCATAAAGGAGATTCTCAATCATTTTCTTGATTTTCGTAAAGAAGTGATTGTGGGCAAATTGGAGTTCGAGAAAGCCAGCCTGGAAAGGAGAATCCATATACTTCTTGGTCTTATGAAGATTTTTGTCGATTTGGACGCTGCGATCGCAATCATTCGTGTGGCCATGGATAGACAGGAGGCCCACGACAATCTAAAGGCACGTTTCGAGCTCGATGACGAACAGGCGAAAGCAATTCTGGACCTTCGCTTACACGCCTTAGTAAGGTTGGAGGTAAGTAAAATAGAGGAAGAACTGGCCGGGAAGGAAAAGCGGCTAAAGCAGATAAAAACTATCCTGGCCAGCCGGGCCAGGATCTGGAAGGAAGTGCGAAAAGAAGTCACAGAATTAAAGAAGACCTACGGCGACAAGAGGCTTACAGGGGTGATCGCTGACGGCCCTGAGCTCACCTACGACAAAGAAGATTTTGTGATCCATGAAGATGTCTATGTGGTCATCAGCCGAAACGGCTGGCTCAAACGGGTGAAGTCCTACGATCCAAGCACCCAGATGCTCAAGGAAGGTGACGAGGTGCGGGCGGTTATAAGGTCCAACACCAGAGAGGCGGTTGCCTTCTTCTCGAATTTTGGCAAAGTCTACGTTAACCGCATCTACGACCTGGATGTCTCCGGTAAAGGCTATGGAGACCCAATTCAAACCATCTTCAACTTCCAAGACGAGGAAAAGATCGTAGCGGCCTTGGCGGCGGAACCTGAGCCCGGAGCCGAGTTAGATATCACTTTCATGGCGCAACCCGACGCAGGGGGCGGTCAAGCTGAGCCAGGGCAGCTGACATTTTTCCCTGATCTGGGTAAGGATGCACAACCTGGCGAGAAGGTTGCGCCAGAGCCGCCTCCGCCCCTTTGTCTGGTGGTAACCCGCCAGGGAATGGGGTTTTGTTTCGAACGCAGCAGTCTCAAAGATCCCAGTGCAAAAGCAGGACGAACCCTGATCCGACTTCGCTCTGGTGATGAAGTAGTTGGTGTGCGTCCAGTAGAGAGACCACTTCTGAGCATAGCCACCAGCCGCAGGGTCCTGGTTACGCCAATGGTCCAGGTGAATGTCTTGGCGGGAGCTGGTCGCGGGGTCAGGCTCATTAAGCCTGATCCGCCGGGGGTGAGGGATTTTTTTACGGTGGATCAAGACGATTTCCTTATAATTAGCACCAAGAAGGGCAAGGAAAAAGAAATTGGGGTGGCAGAACTGCCCATATACAACCGTGGCGCCAAGGGTGCGGTAATTAGGGGCGGGATCAAGGATGTCCAGCTAAAATCGAGAGAGGAGGAACTGGCTGGGGCTGAGGATGATGGTGATTCGGAGAATGAAGCCAATCAAAGATGACTTGCCCCGGATATTTCATGAATGACTTGCTGCGACCGTGGATATGGCCGTCCTTCTCTCCGAGCTCTAGGCTCTACGGGCCGGAAGCCGTGCGTCCTCGGGTGTTCCTTCCACAGGCTCCCCGCGACTACGCTCCCCGAGCCAAGCACGGGACAGGCGGGGAAGGCAGGACAAGCTCGCCCTGCGACGTACCGTTCAGGTACGGTTCGGGTCCACCATCCTGCGGTTGGCCGGCGGCCCGCCCGCCTCGTCTGAGCGAGCAGGCTCGCGATGGCGGGGCAGGCACTCCCATCTTTACGGTCTCGCGACAGCAATTCATGAAACACCCGGGTTAATAACACTTAAATCATGTTGATTTTGTTTGATATTTTTAATATAAGTTTAAACTTAAATTTGGCTTGAATAATTTGCGGCTGGGGAAGTTCGCCCAGCCGGGGAAGACAATGGCGAGCACCTACACCGGAAGGGACATCCAGGTACTCAAAGGGCTGGCGCCTGTGCGGCTGCGACCGGGAATGTTTATCGGCAATACCTCAAGTACCGGTCTACACCATCTATTCACCGAGGCCCTGGACAATGCGGTAGATGAGGCGCTTAACGGCCATTGCGACCGCATTCATATCGTTATCGGGGCAGACAACACCATAAAGGTCACAGACAACGGCCGGGGTATCCCGGTGGACAAGCACCCCCAGTCACGAAAGAATACCCTGGAGACCATTATGACCTCACTGCACTCCGGGGGGAAGTTTTCAACCAAGAGTTATAAGGTCTCCGGAGGGCTCCACGGGGTTGGTATCTCGGTGGTGAATGCTCTGAGCGAATCTATGGAGGTTTACTCCAGACGTGACGGGGTTGAGTGGCAGCAGAATTTCGCCCGGGGTAAGCGGAAGAGTAAATTGCAGGACCTCGGTCCCACCACAAAGCGGGGAACAACAGTAGTGTTTCGACCGGACCCTGACATCTTTAAAGATGTTGTTTTCAGCCCCAAAATAATCAAGGAACAGGCCAAGGCCAAGGCCTTTCTTACCCGAGGTTTGACTATTACCGTGGATGACCAGATCAATGGTACTGTGGATAAATTTCATTTCGATAGGGGTATTAGAGACTACATTGATGACTTAATAAGGGAGAAGGAGGTTATTACCGAGACTCCCTTCTATTTTACCTATGACAACGATCTGCGGTTGGAAACGGTCCTGTGGTGGACCACCACCACCGACAGGACTCTCTACTCCTACGCAAACTCTGTCTACACCAGTGGTGGCGGCTCCCATGAGAACGGTTTCCGTCATGGGCTTACCCGGGCAGTCCGTGAATACATGTCAAGGCAAAACAGTCAGCTGAAGAAGATAAAGGGGATCACCGGGGAAGATGTCCGGGAAGGGTTGGTGGCAGTGCTAAGTGTTTTCGTCTCCGGAGACTTGGAATTTCAAGGCCAGACCAAGGAGCGACTGAACTCAGACATACAACCCCAGGTGGAAACGGTGGTCAAGGACGCTTTCGAAAACTATCTTTTCCACAATCGTACCGCTGCCGAGGCCATAGTCGACAGGATACTGCTGGCAGCTCAGGCCAGGGAGGCCTCGCGCCAGGCCCGTCAAGGTGTGCAACGGAAGAGTGCAACCAGTCGCCTTACTATGCCGGGCAAACTGGCCGACTGTACCTCAAACCGAGTGGATGAGACCGAGCTGTTCATTGTGGAGGGTGATTCCGCCGGCGGTTCGAGCAAGCAGGCTCGTGACCGTCGCTTTCAGGCGGTGCTTCCCTTGCGAGGTAAGATTTTAAATGTGGAGCAAGCGAGTGCAGACAAAATTAGGAAAAACAAAGAAATCCAGGCACTCAGTAGGTGTATAGGCACAGGAGTGGGGGATCACTTCGACTACAGCCGCTTGCGCTATGGCAAAATTTTCATTAATTGCGACGCGGATGTTGATGGGTTTCATATATCCACCCTCCTCCTAACTTTTTTCTATCGCTATATGAGAGAATTGATCGAAAAAGGCCATATATACTTGGCCCAGCCGCCTCTGTATAGGATTCAGACCAAGGAAAATAGAAAAAAGCGTTTGCATTACGTCTACAGTGAGGAGGAAAAAAAGAACTTGCTGGCGAATTCTACCGCCAAAGAGGTCTCTATCCAGAGATTCAAGGGTCTCGGCGAGATGAATGCGGCGGAGCTCAAAGCCACTACCATGGACCCCAAAAGCAGAAGGGCTCTCCAAGTGACTGTGGAAGACGCTGCCAGGACGGACGAATCCTTTGAGACTCTTCTCGGTCGTGAACCGTCCCGGCGCTATGCTTTCATCCAGGAAAACGCCGTATTCGTTCGTGAAATCGACGCCTAAAAACTAGCTGTTAGCTGGCAGCGAGCAGCTTGTGGTGGAAGTAATTGGAATTGGAACTGCCAGCTGCCTCCTGTCAGCTGCCAGCTGAATCATCTCCTTTCGAGGACGGCAACGGTCTCAATGTGTGGGGTGTGGGGAAACATATCCACGGGCTGCACCCGGAGGAGGCGATATTTCTCCAAGAGCATCTTTAAATCCCGAGCTAGAGTGGCTGGGTTGCAAGAAACGGAGACTATTCTGGGCGGGGCCAAGGCCGCAAGTTGCTTTACCACAGAGGGGTGCATGCCTACCCTGGGCGGATCAGTCACCACTACGTCTGGATCACCGTACTGCTCGGTAAGGGCAAAGGGGTTATTAAACTGACTCGCCAAATCACCCATAACAAACTCGCAGTTATCAGTACCATTTAATCTGGCATTGATTTTGGCGTCAGTCACCGCTTGCTGATTCAGTTCGAAGCCGATAACTTTTCTTGCTCCACTTGCCAGCGCAATGGCCATGGTCCCGGTGCCACAGTAAAGATCCCAGACAACTTCAGGGCCGGTGAGAGCGCATCCCGCCAGTACCTGATCGACAAGAATCTTGCCTGCTTGACTATTGGTCTGAAAAAACGCTCCGGAGGAGATGCGAAATTGGAGGTCACCTAACCGTTCTTCAATATAACCAGACCCCGAGATTACTTCTTGGGTGTCTGCGCTAGCTGTCTGTGCCTTTTTGACGCTAACGCCATGGACTAGGGTGGTTATTTCCGGAATTTCGGCCAGGAGCACGGAGGCAAGTTGCTCTATTGGTGAAGCGGTGCTACGGTCAGGTGCGGTTATAAGCTCCACCAGTATTTGTCCGGAGTGCTTGCTGTCACGCACCACCAGAAAGCGCCAGAAACCCGTGTGATCGAAGGTGTTGTAAGGGGGGAGACCTGAGGCCAAGGCAAACTGTCGCACCCGTTTGAGGATGGCGACACTCAAGGGGCTTTGCAGGTGGCATTCCTCAATATCTAAAACTCGGTCATAGAATTTTTTTACGTGGAGGCCCAAGGCAAAATTCCGAGGTTTTTCCAAATTATTGCGGTCAATTTCCTCTTGGGATAACCAACGGCGAGTCCCAAAGGAGAACTCCATCTTGTTCCGGTAGTAGTAGATTTGTGGGGAGGGTAGGGTTGGCAGGACCACATCATGGAGAAGCCCACCAATGTGAGCTAGACACTCCCAGACCATATCTCTCTTTACCCTGAGTTGTTCTTCATAGGGAAAGTTCTGCCAGAGACAACCGCCACAGGTTCCAAAGTGGGTGCAGAGCGGAGCAATGGCGTGGGGTGAATCCTCTAATACCGCCAGTACCCTCGCCTCAGCATAGGAAGATTTTTTTCGGGTAATCCGAACAAGGACTCGCTGGCCAGGAATGGTGCGGTCGACAAAGACGACTAAGCCATTAACTCTAGCCAAACCTTTGCCACCAAAGGAAAGGTTCTCCACCAGCAGTTCGATTTCGGTTCCTTTTTTTAACTCGACCATTCTATATTCCACCGTTCAGCTCTTGGCATTCAGCCGTGGCAATGAGAAAGTAAAGTTCGCGGGGCGGGCTTCCGCGCCCGCCATAAGAGTCACCTTAAAACCATCTTCATTTGCGATTTCAATGATTAAAACACAAAGATCACAAAGATAAAACTCGACGCCAAACTTATAGTGTCGCGAAAGGTCATAGGTCACGGTAGTGGGTTAGAGGTGGGAGAAATGCTACAACCCATTATCTATTGACGACCTGGTCTCCATCCGGAAACTCAACAGTGTCATTCTGAGTCCTTCGGCAAGCTACCCGGGACTATGCCCGGGACAGGCAGGATAAACTCCGCGAAGAATCTCCCGCACTCCCAATAGCCACGCGATTCTTCGTCGTCCCGCTCTCAGCGGGACTCCTCAGAATGACAACCGAAAAGCAAGTCTCCGGATGGAGACTACCTATTAACCATAACCCATAAATCGAAGATTTGACAAATTGACGCCATCCCCTTTGCCCTTGGCGAAAAACAGATATAATCGCACTCTTCGAGGGAGTTGGCGACAGGAAGCTAAAACTCCTTTTGGGACGAAAACCTCAAAAAAAGACTTTGCCATTTGGGAAATGAACCGATAAAATTATAATTGAAGCGCCGGCATTTTGATCGTGACCCAAACCTACCATTAATTCTTTAGAGATGGCCAAAGCTCGTCATTGGATTATCATCTCTCCGCGTCGTTCCTCCCAGAAAGCTGCATTGCTGCGCGCAAATATTCGGTCCGATTGCACCATTAACCCCGTGATTTGGGAAAGGAGGACCCCTATGAGCGCCCCTAAAGATAGCCGCTGCCGTTACAAGGAGTGCTACAACTGCAAACATCAGACTAACTCAACTATTGGAGGACAGCCTCAGCTGAGCTGCGGCCTTGCAGTTGATGGAACTATAAGGGTATTTGAGTGCGGCGGCTTTCGCTATTATCTGCCAGCCACAAAGGCGCAAAGGAGGGAGCAGCACGAAAGGCTTATGACATCTCAACCTTCAGGATGAATTGTATTCTGAAGAGGTAGTTTTCGAATCATCTTCGGCTTCAGTTGAAAACCTGTATCTAAGCTTCTCTAGATCACGGGGAGAGGTATTATCATCTAGATTCATCAGATCGCCTTCCACCGTCTGGACGAGATTCTCGGTAAACATCTTGATCCAAAACAGGGCGCTTTCCTGGTTTGGCTGGCGTACATGTATGCCGCCCGCCGTTTCGTCCGCAGGAATTGTCTCGCCTGGGTCCTCCACGTGGACGGAACCACCAAATATATTGTGGAGGTGTTGTAGGGTTTTCCTACCCGCGCCCTTGCGTCTCTCGCCCAAGACTTCCAGATGGTATAGAGTTATGTGCCTGATCCCTTTTTCGTCCAACCAGACGCTAATCTTGCCTCTGTAATGGTTGGGCTTTTCAAAATGGAGCACCTCCATGGGGCCATAGCCTTTGAGGATAGTTAAAAGCTCTTTGATCCCAAGTTCTCTGTCCTCACCCGTCCATACAATGTCTTTCCATATAACGTGCGTCATGACCTACTAACACTCCATTCCTAGCGGCGAGCATTCGCGATGTCAAAGAGAGCTAAAGAGAAATTCGAGATAAAAATAACTTTCACGTGACACAGCATAGAATATTTCCAGAGAAATTGGAATAGGAAATATCTAGGTCAAAACTAGGTCTCATAACTCACTGGTAAACCGGCCTTTTTCAGGTCGTGGACAACAGAGGTTCCGTCTTTTGCCTTAAGGTTAACCATTACCAACCAATCTTTGCCTCCTTCTGGGGGCAGGGCCATTATGCTCATGACCACGCCTTGCTGGCCATGGTAAATGGGTGTTGGAAAAATCTTGATTGTAAAGGGAGTTAGGGTATAAATTAACCCCTAGGCCCTGACTTGTTTTGCCACATCTTACCGCCTGAATTTATTTTTCAATGAGCTATGACTTCACTGCAGTTCAAAGGAGAGCAATTATATGTCTGATCAAGTACTTCTAATTGAGCATCGGCCACCATTCTTGATTCTTACCCTCAATCGACCGGAGGTGCGAAATGCCCTGAATTCCAAACTAATCCAGGAGTTGGAACTGGCTATCGATGAGGCCCCGTCGCTAGAAGACCTCCGGGCGCTGCTAATCACCGGAGGCGGCGACAAGGCTTTTTGCGCTGGGGCAGACCTAAAAGAACGGCTAACCATGTCTGAGACCGAAGTACGCAGCTATCTCTCCGCCATTCGCAGGTTGTTAATCAAGATCGAGGAGCTGCCGCTGCCGGTAATTGCCGTCATCAATGGATTTGCTCTGGGTGGAGGCACAGAGCTTGCACTGGCTTGCGATTTGAGGATAGCCGTGACTAATGCCACTCTGGGGCTTACAGAAACGCGTTTTGCCATCATACCTGGGGCCGGAGGCACTCAACGTCTACCTCGGCTCATAGGAGTTCCACTGGCAAAAGAACTTATTTACACAGGGAGGCAGCTTTCGGCTCAGGAGGCATTGGCCAAGGGGCTGGTGAACCGGCTGGCGGCAAGGAGCAAACTCATGGAAGTCAGCCTGGAGCTGGCCGGTGAGATTGCCAAAGCTGGCCCCATTGCCGTGACTCAGGCTAAGTTTGCGATCAACAATGGGCAAGGTGTGGAGCTTCACACAGGACTGGCAATCGAGGCCAGCGCCTACGAAACATGCATTCCCACGGAAGATCGCCGAGAGGGGCTGAAGGCGTTCGCTGAAAAACGCCAACCGGTTTATCAGGGGCGATAGAATAAGCCGCATAGCGCAAAGCGCATAGCGTTAGTTACAGCCGGCAGGGGACAGCTTGCAGCGGACAGCAAAAAATCATTACCGCCAATTAAAAATTGCTGCCTGCTGCCAGTTGCTAGCTGCCAGCTTTATTTTTCCTATGCTCCATGCGCTCTGCGGCGAACGGAGTGAGCCAAGAACATGCAAGAAGATCAGCATAGTCAGGAAAAGATAAACAGAGAGCATTGGTTTCGGGAAGAAGAGCATTTGGCTCAGCGCATACAGCAGGCCGTCAACCCAGGAGGGGAGCGAGCCATCGCTCGCTTGGCCAAGCAGGGGAAAAAACCCGTCCGTGACCTAGTGCTGGCCCTCATCGATCCCGGGACAGAATTTTTTGAGCTAGGGGTGATTGCCGGTTTCGGTATGGACTACCCCAGTGGAGTGAGAGACGTCCCGAGCGCTGGTTTGGTGACCGGCCTTGGTAAAATTCACGGTAGTTGGAGCATGATATTTGCCAACGACAGCAGGGTGAAGGCGGGAACCTATTTCCCCATCACTTTGAAAAAGCACATGAGGGCCCAGGCCATAGCCGAGCAGTGTGGCCTCAATTGTGTCTATATAGCAGACTCTGGTGGAGCTTTCCTGCCGATGCAGGCCGATGTTTTTCCGGATGACGGCCACTTTGGCTCCATGTTCTACAATATGGCCCGAATGTCGGCTATGGGATTGAAACAGATTACCTTAAGCACCGGGGGTAATACGGCTGGTGGCGCCTATATCGTTTTCATGGCAGATGAGGCGATAATGATAGAAGATCTTGCCTATTCCTTTCTAGGCGGTCCACCTCTAGTCAAGGCTGCAATCGGCGAGGAGATCGACGCCGAGGCTCTGGGGGGCGCAAGGGTGCATGGCAGATTATCTGGAGGTGCGGACCATATATGTAAGGATCAAATGGAAGGCATAGAGAGAGTTCGGGAGATTTTGTCTCAGGAGCATCCTCAAAAGATACATTGCCGGAGATGGGAAGAAGTCCCCCCGGCCGTAAGCGAGGAGAGCATCTACGAGTTGATGCCTGCTAGGGTCCACCAGGCCATTGAGGTTGGTAAGATTATTGAATGCTTTGCAGATGGGGTGGGATTGCGGAAATACAAGGGCGACTACGCCCCAGGTAGAGGAGATAAGATTATAACGGGCAAGATCAGAATCAAAGGAATTCCAGTGGGAGTACTGGCCGCTAATGATTCAGGCATCATCTTTGTAGAAGCGGCGCGAAAAGCCACTGAATTTATTGTCCGATGCAGCATGGAAAAGATACCTCTTTTGTTTGTGCAGAATTCACCTGGCTATATGGTCGGATCTGAGGCGGAGCACGGCGGCATCGGCAAATATGGTGCGGACATGGTGCGGGCGGTTTCCAACGCTAGAGTGCCGAGAATACAACTGGTCATAGGTCCGGACAATGGTGCAGCCAACTATGGGATGTGTGGCCGGGCATATCGCCCTCATTTCCTCTTCTCCACTATGCGGGCCAGAACTTCAGTAATGTCGGGACGTTCTGCCGCTGAAGTTCTGCTTAGCCTCGAGAAGAAAAAGCGTCAAACCGAAGGCCAAGAGATGACCGAAGCAGAGGCTGCCTCCTTCAGAGAAGAACTGCTTAAAAAATATGAGTTCGAAGCTCACCCCTTTTATTGCGGTGGCAGGCTTTTTAACGACCGCGTCCTTTTCTTTAGGGAAATTCGCGATGCACTGGCTCTTGCCTTGGAGGTTAGCCTTCTTAGGCCCATTGCCGATAGTACTTTCGGCAATTTTCGTTTTTGACGTACCACTCAGTTGTCCATGGTCCGCTGTCCGTTGTATAACCGGCATAGAGCATAGGGCATGGAGCATGGGGTAAAAAGCCAGAATTTAGAATACAGAATTCAGGAGAAAAACAAGCAAAATAGAGTTTTTTTCTCTCCTGCTGGCTACTGACTGCTAGGCATTTGCCTTGGGCCCTGAACCTTGCGCCCTGAGCTCAGCGCTATGGGGCGAAGGGGAAGTGAACCATAACGGACACCATCAATACCAATATAAAGGAAAGTGTATGAGCCTGAAATACCCCAGCAAAGTAGTACTTGGTGACATCAGTGTGCGAGATGGCCTTCAGCACGAAGAGAGGTTTATTCCCACCAGGGCCAAGCTCTGGCTGGCAGAGCAACTAGTTCTCGCAGGGTTCAAACGGCTGGAAGTGACAAACTTCGGTAACCCCAGGGGCATGCCGCAGTTCGCTGATGCAGATGAGCTAATGGAGCTTCTCTACACGAGCAAGCTTGTTGCCGGCGTGATTGAGGATGTGGAAACGACAGCGATCACCATAAGGGAAAGGGCGGTTGACCGAGCTGTGGTCTCTCGACAGAAGGGTTTTGGGCCGGATCGCATTCTCATGATGGTTTCCACCAGTGAATCGCACCACAAAGTAAATTCTGGTCTCTCTCTCCAGGAATACTGGAAGATGGCAGAGAGATATATCCGGCTAGCCCACGACAACGGTTTGAAGGTATGCGGTACGGTGAGCACCATTTGGGGTTGCCCAATAGAAGGACCTACTGACACCAAGAAGGCAGTTGAATTTACCCGGCGATGGTTGGACATTGGAGCGGATGATATTGAGCATGCGGATCACGACGGCTCTGCCTCGCCTGACAAAGTATATGATTACTACAGCATGGTGTTGGATGGTTTCCCAGATCCCAAGCTCCATGTGGCCCACTTTCATACCACAAGAGGCTGGGGTCTGGCCAACGTACTAGCCGCCTTGCAAGCCGGTATTACCCACTTTGAAGGTACCCTGGGGGGAACGGGAGGCCAACCGGCAAATTTCGTGGATGGGGTTCCAGTGGCGGGAACGGGAGTGTATTATTATAAGGACCCCACTATAACTGGCTTGGTCTCCATGGAAGACATGGTGGTTATGATGGATGAAATGGGGATAGATACGGGGGTGGATGTAGATCGGGTTTTGGAAGTCGGTCGGGCCATGGAGAAAATACTTGGTCGGCAGCTACGCTCGGAGGCAGTTCATACGGGCCGGGTACCCAAGGAGCCGACGAGAATCCGGGAGGTAAGCTAGCCCGGATGTTTCATGAATAACCTGCTGCGACCACGCATATGGCCGTCCTTCCTGGCGTCCTCGGCCGTCGGCTCCTGCGACGTACCGTTCAGGTACGGTTCGGAACCAATCCCGCGGCAGCGCGGGACGGTTGCCAGGTGGCACGCCCATCTTTGTGGTCTCGCGACAGCAATTCATGAAACATCCGGGCTAGGGAGTCAGCAGGCAGCTAGCAGCTGGCAGCTGTCCGCTGCGACCTGGGGCAAAGCGGTATGCGCTTTGCGATTATTTCGTTTCGGCAAAAAGGACGGCCAAAATCTTCGCTGGCTTGCCCTGGTGACATTTAACCACATGAGGTATGGAAGAGTGGTAGTAGATTGTATCGCCCGGAGAGAGTACCTCCCGATGTTGGCCGATTATAACCTCCATTTCACCCTCCAGCACGTAAATGAATTCCTCTCCTTCATGGGCTGAACCAGGCATTTCCTCTGCCGCGGGCGAAAGGGTCACCAGGAACGGTTCCATGTTGCGGTCGCGCATCCCAGGGGACAGAGACAGGTATGAATAGCCGTATTTTCTCTGCTGTTCGGCTGCGTGTCGGCTTACTGGCTTTCTTTCATCTTTGCGGGTGATCACAAAGGGTCTGGGCTCAGCCGTGGTGAGCAAATAACCCATTTTCATTTCCAAGGCACGGGCCAGTTTAATTAGGGTGCCGAGGGGTGGAGCAGTAGCGTCGGCTTCAATGCTCTCAAGCATCTCTTCTGAGATTCCGGTTCTCTGGGAGACATCGCCAAGGGAAAGTTTCTTGACTTCACGCAGCTTTTTGATTCGTTCACCGACACCGCTTGGTTCTTCCGGCTCAAGGTCATGTTCCGAACTTCGGCTGATGCCCTCTAAAAAATCAATCTCATGGGGATCCTGGCCATAAAAAGGCTCGACAGATAAGGGATCTCGAGTTGACCGATCGTCGTTCCCTTGATTCATTATTCTTCTCCATCTTTGGTAAAATGGACAAAACTTCAATTATTCTTTCGTCAGATTATGCTTACCTAATATAATGTCATCATAGCCGGTCCAGGGTGCTTTGCAAGGAAAAATTCTGGCAATCAGGCGATCCTTTCCATTTCATCACCGTAAGGAGCTACCATGGATTTCGCTCTGTCAACAGAACATGAGATCCTGCGAAACTCGGTGCGCAATTTCAGTATTAAGGAGATTCAACCTGTGGCCAGGGGTCTAGATGAACGGGAAGAGTTTTCTCCGGACCTAACCCGGGCCATGGGGAAATTGGGTCTTTTTGGTATGGTGATTTCGGAGAAATATGGCGGTCAGGGACTCGACAACCTGGGATATATAATTGCGGTTGAAGAATTAGCCAGAGTAGATGGCTCGCAAGCAGCAACAGTGGCAGCAGCAAATTCTTTGGGAAGCGGCCCAATTTATGAATTTGGCACCGAGGAACAAAAGGGAAAGTATCTCCCTAAGCTCTGTAGCGGAGAAGGGTTATGGGGTTTTGGCCTCACAGAGCCCAATGCCGGCTCTGACGCAGGTAACACTCAGACAACAGCTGTCTTGGACGGAAACCAGTGGGTGATCAATGGAAGTAAAATCTTCATTACCAATGCTTCCACGGAAATATCTCTCGGTGTTACTGTCTTAGCTAAAACAGGGATCCGACAGGATGGCAAGAAAGAGCTCAGCTGTATTCTGGTGGAAAGCGGTACTCCAGGCTATGAGTCCAGGGAAATGAAAGGGAAAATGGTCTGGCGGGCTTCAAACACCAGCGAACTGTTCTTCGAGGATTGCCGGGTTCCCAAAGAGAACCTCTTGGGTAAGAAGGGAGAGGGGTTTCACCAGATGCTCAAGACTTTGGACGGTGGTCGACTATCCATAGCTGCCATGGGTTTAGGTGGGGCTCAGGGCTGCTATGACCGGGCGCTACAGTACACCAAAGAACGAGTACAGTTCAACCGCCCAATTTCACAGTTTCAGGTCAATGCCTTCAAACTTGCCGATATGGCCACTGAGATAGAATTGGCCAGGCTCCTTCTCTACAAGGCCTGCTGGCTCAAAGACAAGGGCAAACCTTTCACCAAAGAGGCCGCCATGGCTAAGCTCTACTGTTCCGAGACGATGAGTCGCTGCGCCAATCATGCAGTGCAATTGCATGGAGGCTATGGACTCATGAAGGAATATGAGGTGGAGAGATTCTATCGGGACCAGAAACTCTTGGAGATTGGTGAAGGAACCTCAGAGGTAATGCGCATTGTCATCGCCCGCCTCATAGGGGCCCTCTAGGCGTATGGCGCCGCCACTAGGCACTAAAAAGATCTTCAGCCACTATTCACTCCAGTGGTTCGTGGCCAGTAAATTCCCTTCTATCTCTTTAATCCGAACTGTGTTCTTGTTTGTCCTTCTCAAAGGATTGTCGCAGTGCCTCGTTTGGCCCTATGCGATCAGCTTCCAGGAAAAAGACGGCAGTACCAACGGCATGGTCAATGAGCCTGACTGGATTGAACCCGGGAGTGCCGGTTAAGAGTCGCCAAAGAGGATTCCTCTGATAAATGGTTCGAATGAGCCGAACTCGGAAAGGTAGCCTTTGGTGGAGAGCCCTACTGATTATCTCACAGGCGAACTTGAGCTCGCCGATGATTTGGGCCAGGGAGTGATAAAGATAGGCTGGATTCTCTTCCTGACGGCACAACTGCTGCACTACCTGCCACTGGACTAACCGGGCCCATCCTTCCCGCAGCCATTCTTCATTTCCAGATTCCCATCGGTCAAGGTATAGGTGATGGCCGTACTCGTGGGCCAGGTAGGACTGAAACTGAACGGTGCGCAGCTGGTCGATGACAATGATGGACTCGCCTCTAGAGTCCCTCACGTAACCACATTCATGTTCTATGTTGATCCGCGCCCGTCGATAAAAGAGAAGAGGTATGACAAAGAGTGAGAAAATCGCACCCCGGGCAATCCACAGGGCGGCGCTGGCCTGAGATTCCGTCGGCGTAAGGTAGAGGAATAGCAGGCCCGCGGGCGATAACAAGAGATACAGTAAGAGTGTCTGACGTGGAAGCCGACTCAGCCTCCGGGTGAATCTTATGCTGGGAACTGTCTTGGGAAGTTCGTCCAGAGCAAGGGTGCCTCGAGTGACTTGAATCACCCGGTCCAATAACGGTTGGGCCTCTTCCTCTTGAGAGACCCTAGGTCCGAAGTTCCCAGGCGGCAATCTGTGCCGGAGATTTTCTTTGTCGAGAAGCAGCCGGATGAGCCTTTGTAGGGCCTTTTCAGTGGTCAATGATCCAGGTATGACTTGAATGGGCATGCTATGGGTTTGATTCCTTTGCTTTGCAGAGATGAATATTCTTTGTATTTTACCATTAAACTGATCAACCGGTCTGGCCAGATACTCAATCTGAAATCCATAACCGGCTCAGCCCACACCGACAGCAAAACCAATCGATTTTGACAGAGAACAGATAAAAAGACTTTTTCCTCTCGATATAATTTGCTAAAAAGATTGGGCCATGGAACTTTCCTCTGCACCATTCCCATTTACTGCCCTTGTCGGTCAGGAGCAAATGAAACAGGCCCTGATTTTGAGCCTAATCAACCCAGACATTGGCGGTGTTTTGATAAGAGGTGAAAGGGGAACCGGCAAATCCACTGCAGTGCGAGCCCTTGCCAGCCTTTTGCCTCCCATCTCCGTGGTGGCTGACTGCCCCTTCCGATGTGATCCAGCAGAGGTGAGCCTGATGTGCCATGAGTGTCTTCACCGCCACCGACAAGGAGAAAGGCTGCCTTCAGTCCAAGAGCCAATGAGGGTTGTGGAACTTCCTCTAGGTGCGACCGAGGAGATGGTGCTGGGGACCTTAAATATCGAGCAGGCAGTCCGGAGGGGTGAGAAGTCTTTTGAACCAGGACTCTTGGCCAGGGCCCACCGCGGCTTTCTTTATGTGGATGAGGTGAATCTCCTTCCAGACCATCTGGTTGATATTTTACTGGATGCGGCAGCCATGGGAGTAAATGTGGTGGAACGGGAGGGCATATCCTATAGTCATCCGAGCAAGTTCATCTTGGTAGGCACCATGAACCCCGAGGAAGGGGAACTACGCCCGCAGTTGCAGGATCGCTTCGCCTTGTGTGCTGCGGTGCTGGGCATCAAAGATGAAAGGGCCCGCGGCCAGGTGGTGACCAACCGTCTGGATTGTGAGAAGTCACCCAAAGAATTTGTCCGTAAATGGGAGGACAGGGAGCGAGCCCTCGCCAGCCACATACTGGAGGCAAAGGAAAAAGTGGCCGGAGTTGGTCTTTCCGCAAAACAGATTGCCTTTATCACCAGACTGGCTACGGTTGCTTGCACTGATGGTCACCGGGCGGACATTGCCATGGCCAAAACGGCAAAGGCCATTGCTGCCTACGCAGGGCGCAACGGAGTGACCCAACAAGAGGTCATAGCTGCAGCTCGACTGGCTTTACCCCACCGTCTGCGCTTGGATCCCTCCCAAGAAAAATCCTTGACTGGGGGACCCGTTATGACATCGGCAGTACTTTTAGCGTACGCACTCGTGGGAGATCCCCTATAAAACGGCATTGCTCATCCCGAGGAAAGCACTTTGGTCAAATCCCTCAATCTTTCAGTGGACGCTACATTAAAAGCCGCATACCTCGAGGTCGTCCTCGCAATATTGCTCTTGATGCCAGCCTGCGTGCGGCGGCGGGAAGAAGATCCAAAGATTTAGGGAGCCACGGATTTATCCGCATAACCACACCAGATATTCGTGAGAAGATGCGGCAGCAGCCAACTACTGTAGCACTTCTATTTCTGCTGGATGCCAGTGGTTCCATGGGTGCCAATCGGAGGATGGTGCTTACTAAAGGTATTATTCTGTCAATAGTCAATAACGCTTATCATAAAAGGGATCGGATAGCCCTCTTGGCCTTTCGGGCGGCGCAGACTGATTTGCTGCTACCATTCACCAGGAGTCCCCAGGTGGCAAAGTGCCATCTGCGTGGCCTGGCGGTTGGGGGTAAAACTCCCTTGGGCCTCGGACTCAAGGAGGCTGGCATTCTCCTCAGGGGGGAAAACTTGAAAAACGGTAAAGTGAAGCCCCTGCTGGTTGTAGTATCGGACGGCAAAGGAAATGTGGCCCTCGAGTATGATGACCCTTACGATGAAGCGCTGCATTACGCCGAGAGCATAAAAACAAGTTCCATCGAGTCTATCTTTATCGACACTGAAGAGGATCCGTGCAGCTTCGGATACGGACGTCAGGTAGCGCGAGCCATGGGTGCTCACTATCTTTTGGCTGAAGACATCATAAGACGGGGAGTGATTGAGTTGCCGTTGTGAGGTTATTCGTCTGAGGTCATGGATTATGGGCTGGGGCGACAGGATCAATATTTCGAGGAACGACCTCCAGGTAGCGATGAAGTGAGCTAAGACAGGCCTAACCTCCTAAATATACCTTTTTCACTTCGGGATCATCGAGGAGCGCCTCAGATTTACCTTCCAGGACCAAATTCCCGTGCTCCAGTACATACCCTCTCTGGGCAAACTGAAGAGCCAGTCGGGCATTCTGTTCAACCAGAAGAATGGTGGTCCCACCCTCCCGGTTTATCTCCTTGAGAGCTTCGAACATATGGAGCATCAGCAAAGGCGCCAGTCCCATAGAGGGTTCATCGAGGAGCATCACATTCCTTCCACTCATGAAAGCTCTGCCGATTGCCAGCATCTGCTGCTCGCCGCCGCTCAAGGTTCCACCCTTTTGGTTGCGTCGCTCTTCCAAACGGGGAAAGATGGAGAACACCCGCTCCAGATCCTCCCCGATTTTACCAGTACCGTCTTTTCTGGCGTAGGTGGCAAGTTTCAGGTTTTCCATGACCGTCAAGTTGTCAAGAATACGCCTTCCCTCGGGCACGTGGGATATGCCAAGCCTGCTAACCACCCTATCGGCGGGATATTTGAGCAGGTCTTGTTCCTTGTAGGTTATCCTGGTACCCGGTTCAACAGGGATCATCCTGGAGACGGCGCGCAAGGTGGTACTCTTTCCGGCACCATTCGCGCCGATAATACATACTATCTCGCCCTCGTCAACATTGAAATTTATGCCGTGGAGGGCCCGAATTCTGCCATAGGAGACCCTCAGGTTTTCCACCACCAACATCAGAGAATCGTCTCCTTACCCAAATAGGCTTCTATAACCTTAGGATTGTTCTGGATCTCCTCCGAAGAACCCTCGGCGATGATCTCACCGAAAACCAGGGTCTGGATGATCTCACAGAGTTCCATGACCACTTTTAGCCGGTGTTCGATGAGAAAGATCGCCAGACCAAATTCGCCATGGATTCGCCGGATAATTGTCATAATCTGCTTGAGTTCTTCAGGATTCATTCCCGCAGTAGGCTCATCAAGTAACAATATCTTTGGTTCTGTAGCGAGAGCTCTGGCCATCTCCACCCTGCGCTGGGCACCATAAGGGAGATTGAGAATTACCTGATGAGCAAGATCAGCCATACCCACGAGTTTCAAGAGACTGTGAGCTTTCTCTTCTATATCTGCCTCTTCCCTTCTCCGCTTTGGCGTGCCGAAGAAGGCTCCGAACAACCCGTAGTTAATTTTCGAGTAACGGGCCATTTTTACATGATCGAGGACAGTCATGTGTCGCCACAAACGGAGGTTCTGAAAAGTCCTGCCGAGACCCATGGCGGCGATCTGATAAGGTTTGAGACCGACAAGGGATTTGCCATTCAGTGAGATATCACCCTCGGTTGGCTGGTAAATGCCGCTTATGAGATTGAAGATGGTGGTTTTCCCCGCTCCGTTGGGGCCGATCAGCCCTTTGATTTGGCCGGGTTCGACTTCAAGGTTGTAGTTATTTACCGCCCGGAGCCCGCCGAAATCGTGGCTCATATTTTTAATCTGAAGCAATGGCATGTTGTCCCGGTCTCTAGGTTATCTCTTTGTAAGTCACTATCTAATCGCAGATTGAGGATTGCAGCTGGCACATTTATGATTTCAACTCATGTCTGTCTTCGGCAAATCTGCAATCTCAAATGTCAAATCTTCCATCTTCTTCGCTCTTTCCTTCGGGCTAATCAGCTTCATGACGTCGAAGTCTTTAAAAGCAACCAAGCCAGTGGGCCTGAATATCATCACCAGTATCAAGAGGAGGGGAATGATGATCCATTTGAATATTTCCAATGGCCGAAGGGCTTCACCTAATAGGTTCAAGCTCACCGCACCGACAATGGACCCGTAGACGGAATTGAGGCCGCCGAAATAGACCATGGCCAAAACCTCAGCGAGTTTCTGGATGCCGAAGGTTCCAGGGTTTACATACCTCAACACGTGAGCAAAGAGTCCGCCGGCGATACCAGCCCAGAAGGCGGCGAAAAGGAAGGCCAATATTTTGGTGCGCCGGGTGTTGACGGTCATGGCATCTGCTGCCATTTCATCGTCCCGCACAGCATTCAGGGCCTTACCCGTGGTTGAGCGCACAAAATTGTTGATAATCCATACGGCGGCTACGGTCCATATGAACACCGTAGGCAGATCTACATAATTTGGCTGGCTGCTCAAGCCCCGGGGCCCTCGAACGAATTCCAGATTCTCGATCACACTCTTGACGATGAACATAAAGGCCAGGGAGATGATTGCCAGATAGTCACCCCTCGTCCTGAACGAGGGAATGGCAATAGCAATGGCACCGATGGCAGCTACGACTCCGCCCAGGATCAAGGCGACAGGGAATAAGAACGGTCCTAGGAACTTGGGAAGAAATGCCGCTCCGAATACTTTGTCGTCGACAAAGAAGAATAGGGTGAAGACCGAGGCGGTGTAGGCGCCCAGGGCGAGAAACCCTGGATGAGAACAGGAGAATTCTCCCATGTAACCGTTGATCACGTTGAGGCTCAAGGTGACGATGACGGCGATTAAAGTGAGCTTGAGAGTGAGGAGCCGGTAACCGCTGATATCCGACCACAGATGCAAAATAAGGTATAACAGGCCAAGGTGGATAACCACAGAGACAGCAGGGGATAATTTGAAAAGCCGGCCCACAATTCTATTCACTAGTGAACCTAGGAGTAGGGGGATGACAGTTACAGGCAGTACATAGATCAGGAACAGAAATGCAAAAGTGCCGGGAAGAAGTTGGGGTTTCTTAAGAATAGTCACGGTGCCGAAAAGGGCGGGGATTTTGGGTAGCCCCAAGAGCTCCGAGAGGGGATCGCCCAAAAAGCGTTCAAGCAAAACCGCACCCAGAACGGCACAGAGCCAGGCCAACAGGGGAACCTGGGAAAAGGAATCCCGGATGCGGGTTACCAGAGTCTTGTTTTCAGAGGAAAGGGAGCTGTTTATTTCCACAACCACTTCCTAGGTATTTCTTACAGCACATCTGACCCAGGCCCTAGCTTAAAGCCTCAGACGGGCACTGTAAGGTTCTCCGAAAAAGCCATGGGGCCTGAAGGTCAAAATAAGCAGAATGATGGAGTAAGCGATGAAGTCCCGCAGAGTAGAGGGGAAGATCATAGGCACAAAGATCTCGATGAATCCGAGGAGAAAGCCGGCCAAGCAAGCGCCAAGGATGGAGCCTCTACCTCCTAGTATGGCAGCCACGAAAGCCTTCCAGCCGAAGACAATTCCCATGTAAGGGTCCAGGACGGGATAGGCCACACCGAAGAATATCCCTGCCACGGCGGCAAGTGCCGAACCGATGGCGAAGGTCATGCGAGCAATGTTGTTTATGGGAACTCCCAGAAGGGGGACAACCACGTAGTCAAAGGCCATGGCGCGCATGGCCATTCCCCATCGGGTCTTGCGGACAAAAAGATGGAGCGCATACATGAGGGCAATGGAGACAACAACAATCATGATCTTTTTATTGGTGACAAAGACCCCACCCAGGTTATAAGTGCTCGACTTGACCAAGGCAGGAAAACTTATTCGTTGGGCTCCCAGAAGGGCCAGATTTCCGGTCTCCAATATGATGCCGATCATGAGACCGGTGATGGCAGCGGAAGCCCGGGGCGCATCTCGCAAGGGTCTATAGCCTACCCGCTCCACGATCATACCCACGAAGGAGGTCAGAAACATAGAAATGATGATGGTCAATACCAGAATCAACCAGTTGGGTAGTGCCAGGGATCCCATGGATGATAGGGCCACCAGTCCGGTTGCAACCCCGAAACCGATGTAAGCTCCCACCATAAAAATGTCGCCGTGGGCAAAATTGAACAGCATGAGGACGCCATAAACCATGGAATAACCCAGGGCGATCAGGGCATAAAAACTACCCCATTGAAGAGCGTTGATCAGGTTTTGGAAGAAAAAAGTCACCGCTTCCGCTCCTTATTTGAAACATCCCACATCGCCCGAAACTCTATTCCCTCAGCATACCGGGGCCCGAGTTCCTACTCTAACTCCCTGTCTGCGGCGTGGGGTAATAGGGCCGACCCTGTCAAATATGCTGTGTGGTTCAACAGGGAAAAGGCGAGGAGGGCGTGAACTGTTCCCTTGACCTTTAAAGAAAAGGAGGCCAGGGCTCTTAGCCCTGGCCCGCTTACCTCAAACTACTTGCATCCACCAAGATTTATGCCATCTAAATTTGGTGCGAACTTCAGTCTACGGGCAGACAGATTTATAAAATTCGAACTCTCCCTTATCGCTTATTCTAACAATGACGGCACACTTAAGTGGGTCGCCCTCTTCGGTAAAGGTCATCTTGCCAGTAATACCGTCGAATTCCTTGATCTTGGCCAGGGCGTCGCGGACACACTGACGGTCCTTCTCGATCTTGCCGGTAATCTCGCCACAATTTTCGATGGCCGTTTGAACAATGCGCATGGAATCCCAGGTCAAGGCACCCACATCGTCAGGCACATAGCCGTACTCTTTGTTGTAGCGATCAATAAAAGTCTTGGTGGCGCCAGTTGCGCCGGCAGCAGCATAATGGGTGCTGAAGAAGAGGCCGTAACAGTCTTTGCCGCAAAGGGCCACTGTTTCCGCGGATCCCCAACTATCGCTGCCCACGATGGGCTTGTTCCACCCCAGTTCATGGGCCTGCTGGACGATCAAAGCCACTTCGTTGTAGTACTGAGGGGTGAACAGTACTTCGGCTCCTGAGCGAATGATCTTGGTCAATTGGGAACTGAAGTCTGTGTCTTTGGTGGTAAAGCTTTCATAGGCTACCACAGAGCCCGGGCCATGGAGCTTTTCCCAGGCCTGCATAAAGAACTCGGCCAATCCCTTGGGATAGTCACTTGCCACGTCATACAAAACCGCGGCTTTAGTGAAATGGAACTCCTCGGTGATGAAATTAGCCAACACAGGCCCCTGGAAAGGATCGAGGAAGCAGCCACGGAAAACAAAGGGACGATCTTTGGTAGTATCCGGATTTGTGGACCACGGGCTAATCATGGGCGTTTTGTAGCTGTTGGCCACAGCGCCTGCAGGTACCGCTTGTTTGGAGGCCTGAGGTCCGACAATCGCCAGAACTTCGTCCTCGACAATCATCTTGGTAGCGGCCTTTACCGCCGACTCAGCCTTGGACTCGTTGTCTTCAATTACCAATTCTACCTTGTACTTCTTCTTGCCAACTTGAAGCCCCCCGGCTTTATTGATGTCCCCGAGCCACATTTGGGCAGCGAACTTTGTGCCTTCTCCCACTTTAGGGATATCACCAGTCATAGGGGCGTTAATCCCGATCTTAATAGTGTCGGACTTGCACCAGGCTGAAGGTGAAAATACCAGACCAATCACCAAACACGAGACAATAAGAATCCAACTCTTTTTCATCGCCATCCTCCCCTTATCCGCTTAACATGCTGATTTAATAGAGATAAATCTCGCTCAATAGAGAAGCCATAAAGCGAACTTTTAACACGCAATCCGTTCTTTTTCAACAAGTGGGGATACCTAGAAAATAAATGTGAGATTTCTAGCACAAAGCCGATGGATTTTCAATGATTATTTGTGGAGAGAGTACTAGACAGGGGGCAGCAAGGAGCAGACAGCAGACAGGAGGCAGATAATAGATTTAGATTTACCTGCCAGCTGTCCGCTGTCAGCTAAGTGGGAGCGATAATATTGATTCGAGGGGCTAAAAAGTAAAGAAAACCTTTTGTAGCACCTTGGGTGTATACCCAGCCAAATCAAGGTACATGGTCACCCCACCCATGAAGAATGGCCAGCCCGCGCCCATGATCATGGCTAAATCCACGTCCCTGGTATCTCCAACGACTTTCTCCTCCATGATGAGATCAATTTCGCGGGTGAGGTTTGTTAGTACACGTTCGGTGATCTCCTCTTGGCGAAAATCCTTTTCTCCTTTTTTCTGCCATAGATCCTCTAGTGCCGGATTTACCCTGAGGTTTGGAGGTTCATCCACATAGACCCCGGGGATATTGGCTTCAACCATGCGCTGCAAATTCTGGTTAATAGGAAAGCGTTGCGACCCGAAGGAGCGGTTTAGGGTCTCCAGCACATGAGCTGCCACGGCCGGTCCCACAAATCCTAACAGCTCAAAGGGCGCCATGGGCAATCCCAGGCTGAGGGCGGCCTCATCAACAAGTTGAAAATCAGCACCCTGGTCAACCATATCGAGACAGTCCACCAGCATTTTGGTCAGAAGGCGATTGACCAGAAAGCCAGCGGAATCCTTCACTCGTATTGCAGTCTTCCTCAGTTGCTTGGCAACACCGAAAGTGGTGGCAAGTGTGACCTCGTTTGTTTTCTCTCCAGGGATTATTTCCACCAACGGCAGTACAGCAACAGGGTTGAAAAAGTGAAGGCCAACCACCCTTTCAGGGTGTCGGAGCTTCGAGGCCATTGCTGTTATGGAAAGGCTCGAGGTATTGCTGGCAAGAATGCACTTCGATGACACCACCTCTTCGACCTCGGCGAATACCTGCTGTTTTACCTGCAGCTGTTCAAAAACCGCCTCGATCACCAAGTCACAGTCAGCAAAATCACTCCAGTCGAGAGTACCCTTAACCAGGGTGAAAAGGTAGCGTGCCTTGGCCTCAGGCAGCCTGCCTTTTTCCACTAGCTTATCCAGTTCCGCCTGAATGTATCCAAGGCCCTTGTCAACAAACTCCTGTTTAACGTCTTTCATCACCAAAGGTATCTCGTAGCGTCGAAGGAACAAAAGGGCCAGTTGGGAGGCCATGAGACCTGCCCCGATAATGCCGATTTTAGAAACTTTCAATGGCTCGACTTGGGGGACTCCAGCAGGACGTTTGGCCCGCCGCTGGACGAGGTCGAAGGAATAGATGCTCGCCTTGCACTGGCGGCTTTTAATGAGGTCGCCCAGGGCCTTTTCCTCCTCGGCGAATCCGTGATCCAGGTCCCAGCTGAAGGCTCCCTCGATCAATTCCAGGGCTCTATACGGCGCAATGGCCGCACCATGAACCTTGCTGTCGACAAAATCACGAGCCTGCTTCAGTAAGGGCTTCAAATTGCTGGAATCAACCGGGGCACGCTCAACCTTTTCACTGCCCTCTATGATCCCTTCCAAAAAAAGAAGAGAATCGTCCACAAACTCCGCAGTATCGAACAAACGGTCTGCCAGCCCCATGTTGAAGACCTGGAACCCTTTGATCAGGCGATTTTGATTGAGGGGATTATAGATGATCAGTTCCAGCGCCTTTCCCGGGCCGAGCAACCGGGGTGCCAAAGTAGAGCCGCCCCAGCCGGGAATGAGACCCAAAAAACACTCGGGGAAACCAATGGCAGTGACACCTTTTGACACTGTCCGGTAATCACAATACAGTGAGATCTCCAGGCCACCGCCGAGGGCAGCACCGTTTATGGCTGCTACTGTCGGGTAAGGCAGGTCCATGATCCTCTTGAAGGTTGAGTGGCCGAATTGCCCAATGGCTTTGCCCTGCTCGAAGGTGTTGATGAAGGGTATCTGAGTAAGATCAGCGCCGGCAGCAAAGATGTATGGTTTTCCCGTGACTAGCAGACCTTTGACCCCCTGTTCCCGCTGAATCAAGTCCAGAGCCTGGTTCAGGGAGTTCAATGCCTCTTCGTCAAAAGTGGTTGGTTTCCTGTAATCTTCTCCGTTGTCCATGGTAAGCAAGGCAATCATACCCACTGCGGACTCGTAGAAGCGCGGATAAAACTGAGTGACGATTTTGGCCATAATTATCTCCTCTAAAAGTTAAGCCCGTTTCGCCGGTCAAGCCGGTCATGCCTGCCCAACTGGCTAAACTGGCCAAACTGACCAAACCTGCTTAGTTCTTTTTCCCCTTGGCAGGCGATTTTTTCTTGGGTGTTTTTTTACCCTCCCCTTGGAGGTTTTCCCAGATTACCGAACCCCCTTGACCCAAACCCACACACATGGTGGTAAGTCCATACTTGGCTGTGGGATCTTCAGCAAACTCTTGCATGAGGTGGATCATCAAGCGGGGGCCAGAAGAGGCCAGAGGGTGGCCAAAGGCGATTGCTCCTCCCCATGGGTTCAGGCGGGGATCGTCCGGCCGTTTAAGCTTGAATTCCTCCATAAAAGCAATGCACTGCACGGCGAAAGCTTCATTGAGTTCAATGAAATCCATCTGGTCAATGGTCAAACCAGCGATCTTGAGAACCTTGTGAGTGGCAGGGATAGGACCCAGCCCCATAACTTCGGGTCGGACCCCAGCGTATGTATAAGCTACCAGACGCATTTTTGGTTCAAGACCCAGTTCTTCAGCCTTATCAGCGGACATGAGCAGGACACCACAGGCACCGTCATTGAGACCTGAGGCATTGCCTGGTGTCACCTTGCCCATTGGCCGGAAAGGAGTTTTCAGTTCCTTTAGCCCCTCCATGGTTGTGTCAGGGCGCGGTTGTTGGTCACGATCTGCAACCACCCAACCCTCAGGAGTGTAGACCGTCATGGGTACGATCATTTTGCTGATTTTTCCCTCCTTGTACGCCTCGGCAGTTTTTTGCTGGGAAAGCATGGCATATTCATCCGCCATCTCTTTGGATATCCCGGGGAACATGTCGTGAAGATTTTCGGCCGTCTTTCCCATTACCAAGGCATCTTCCGAAACCAATCGATCCACGAGGAACCTAGGGTTGGGATCTGCAGTGGCGCCCATGGGGTGGTGCCCCATATGCTCAACACCGCCTGCAATAGCAATATCAAAAGCGGACAGAGCGATTTCTGAGGCGGCAGTGGTCACCGCTGTCATGCCGCTGGCGCACATGCGATCTATAGAGGCACCCGCGCATTTCTCTGAAAGTCCGGCTAGTACAGCGGAAGTTCTCCCGAGGGTAAGGCCTTGATCTCCCTCTTGGGTTGTTGCTCCCCAGACATTTTCCTCCACCATGTCAGCTGTGATCTGAGGATTTCGGCGCAGAAGCTCGCGGATGATTTTCACTACCATGTCGTCGGCGCGAGTTTGCCAGAAAAATCCTTTTTCTCCGGCCCTGCCGTAGGCCGTACGAATACCGTCCACCAGGACCACTTCTCTTGCTTTCATATCTTGACTCCTTTTACAAAAGGTTCTTCGCTATTATTTGTTGCATGTCGGTTAAGCCGGTTAAGCCTGTCAAACTGGCCAAACCGGCTGACGGGCTAAACTGGCCTAACCGCATTTATGCTAAGGCGAATGACTCCTCTGGGAGGTCAACTACTGCCCGCTGGCCGCTCATAATTGCTTTGGCTTTGCCCTTGGACAAAGAGAGAACATTGGCAATAAAGAATTCGGCCGAGGCTACCTTCCCTCGATAAAAGGCAGCGCTTCTGTTGGAGGCCAAGACCTCCCTTTGAGA
>JARRNM010000043.1:0-31246 GCA_037384945.1 Deltaproteobacteria bacterium | reverse complement strand
TCACCTTTTTTGCCTCCAACCTGATAATACTAATCAGTGTGGTGATCATTATTGCCGTTATCGTTAGAGTCATAGACCGTCTGCGCCACGGTGCTCCGCCAGCGGCTGAAGAATATCTCCCTCTGACTACAGATTCTCCCGGCTCCCAGGACCCTGGGGATCTTGGCGCAAGCGATCCTCACCAGTGAAATCACTATTCCATCCCGGATTTTTCCATGCCCAGCCTGAAACCTGAAGAGTACTTTGCTCCATTTGCTCAAATAATCCCAGATTTCGCCGCCTTCTGTAGCAAACTGTCCGATCCATTGCCGGTACATCTCCGGATGAACACCCTGAAGGCCCCTGAGAGAGAAACTCGCCTGCGCTTAGAACGGCACGGCCTTGTCCTAGTGAAGGAAGATCCTCTCAAACTGGTATACCGGGCCGAGAATATAAGCCAACCTGGACATCTTTTGGAATACTCTTTGGGCCACTTACACTCTCAGGCGTTTTCCTCGGCACTGGCTGCTTTTGTCCTCGGACCCAAACCCAACGAAGCAGTGTTGGATCTCTGTGCGGCACCTGGAAGCAAGACCAGTCTGCTCGCTCAGTTAATGAAAAATAGGGGAATAATTGTGGCCAACGACAGAAATCCAGATCGTCTTATCCCGCTACGGGCAAATTTAAAAAGATTGGGTGTGACCAATACCTTGATCACTCGCTATCCGGGCCAACACTTTCCTAAGAACTTTTTCTTTAACCGAGTTCTAGTGGATGTACCATGTTCGGCTGAGGGTACCTTACGAGCCGGTCCTAGCGGAGTCTTGAGAGGTGCAAGCCGGGCCAGCCAAAAGTTAAATAGATTGCAGCGTGACCTTCTCCTCACGGCATTTGATCTGCTTAAGGTCGGTGGCACCTTGGTTTATTCCACCTGCACCTACGCTCCCGAAGAAAACGAAAGCGCAGTCAAGTTTTTATTAAAAGTCAGACCGGCAGAGATTCAACCTATTGCAATGGATCTGCCCCACAGTCCAGGTCTGCAACAATGGAAAGAGATTTCCTATGATCCCTCCATCAAACACTGCTGGCGAATCTACCCCCACCAAATCGATACAGTGGGATTCTTCATGGCCAGATTTGTTAAAGGATTCTGAGCGAGATCATCTGCTACAATTCTTCTACCATCGCTTCGGCATCCCCAGGGCGGTTTTTGCCACCTATCACCTTTACGGGCGCGGTCGCACCGTATGGCTAGCTAATAAAGACAGTCGTTTGCGGGAGTTGGCTGCACTTCAGCTGAAATCGCTTGGCCTGCCGCTGCTCCGCCGGGTGGGAAGTCACCTCAAACCAACTTCGGTGGCCTTGCAGCTCCTGGGTGCTCATGCAGACAGGAATATAGTAAGTTTGCCATTTGACCAGTTGCGCGATCTGTGTGAAATTAGAGAAATCAAATGCGAGTTCACCGGCAGTCCTGGTTATGTCATTGTTACCAGCAGCTCAGTAATAATTGGTTGTGCTCTCTATTTACCCGGCCGACTTATCTCCCAGTTCCCCCGACATATGTTTACCTCTCAGACCTGGGAGTATGTTCTCCAGGACAGAAAAATGGCTGAGGACTGACTCGAAATTCACTATTTTTGGAGAAATTCCTCTGTTGTGTAGGGCTCAGACAGAGATCAGACTGGATTTGCTGAGGGTTGGCCCTTGTGGGTGAGCTGCTAAGAATTTAGGACTCAGTACCGCTCTTGGTGCTGCTTTCGCTCGTTTCCGATTTCTTAGCCTTATCCGCTTTGTCACCACTATCGCCAGAGCTTTTGTCCCCTTGACTGCTGGGTTTCTTCCCAGCGTAATCGGTTACATACCAGCCGCTACCCTTAAGGTGAAAACTGTTCAAAGACATGAGCTTCTTCAAGTGCCCATTACAGTGGGGGCAATCAGTCAAGGGAGGGTCAGAGAATTTCTGCAATGCTTCGGTTGTTTGGTGGCATTTTGCACACTCATACTCGTAAATAGGCACTCTTAATCACCTCCGAAAAAAACGTGGAATACGCAACCATATTCACAAGTTGTTCTTTATATAATCAGTGTACCTAATTTGTCAAGTGCGGGAAGGGGCAGAGTGATCTTTGAGTTGCTCCATGAACTGATAGTCGCGATAGACCTGTAGAACGTAGTCCAGGTGAGCAATCCGCAAACTGCCGAGGGTCCTTTGGGTAATTTCATGAACTCTCATTTCCTCCTGTTGACGTTCCAAAGGCTCGGCATCGAAGCGTTGGAGAAACTTACAGAAACGAACGATGTGGATCAGTTCGTGAGTAACCACATATACACCAAGGGGCAGAAGTCTTACCCCTTCATCTCGTTCCACTGCCGCTATTATGTTTTGGTCTTGTAAGCAGATCTTGAAGTAATCATAATGCCGTTGCCTAGACAGATCAGGTTTGCCGCTGTAGCGGGTAATCTGGGCAAAGGCATTGTCTGCTATCTCATCAGGACTGAGCTCGGCTAGGGTGCAGATATCATAGCGCACATGTTTCCACTGGGCGGTGGAAATCTTGAAATGATTGGCTGTTACATCTTCAGCAATTTCCACCGCCTGGGAGACCACCTGGATTTCCTCTGGACTGAACATTACCCTTAGCCTATTTATCTGGAGCTCCTATTACCTCCTCAACCCATCCCATAGCGGCAATCATTGCCGGGAATCCTACTGTGGTGAGACCAAGAAGTAGTGCATGATACAGTTCCTGAGCTGTAGCTCCGTGCTCAAGGGCTTTGCGGGCATGAGATTTCACCGCCCCTGGAGAGACTGCACCCACAGCAATTCCCAAGTTAATCAAATACCGTGTTCTACCATCCAGCGGTCCGGCTGACTGGCACTTGACTCCCAATTCTGCATAGAGCTTCGCAATCTCGGGATACTGACTCTCAAACTTCTTGAATGGCTTTGGCAAGTACATTGGTATCTCCTTTCAGTTTCGCACGGAGTAGTTAGAACCAGGCAGTAGGTGATAAGCGACTGCGAGACGGGCGAGACGGGGATGATCAGAATTATACTCTACCTCCCGTCTTGCCCGACCTCTCGTCTCGCTCCCAAAGCACCCAGCGCTTTGGGCCTATTCCGGCCATACTGACTGCCTTTTTGCCAAAAAGGCGGCTATACCCTCCTGGGCCACCGGCATCACTCCGTTGACCGAAATAACCTCACTGGCGTAAGCATAGGCCAGCTTCTCAGACATCTCAACCTGTCGGTAAAAGGCCTCTTTTCCCACTCCCAGAACTGTTCGGCTAAACTGGCAAATATGCTCAGCCAGATTTATCGCAGTTTCATCGAGCTCCACTGTGGGTACCACCCTGTTCACCAGACCAAACTGCAACGCTTCGTGAGCCGAGATGAACTCCCCGGTGAACAGCATCTCCAGAGCTTTTTTTCGACCCACTACCCGACTCAAAGGCACCATTGGCGTTGTGCAAAATAACCCTATCCGCACTCCAGGGGTGGCAAAGCGGGCATCTTCGGTGGCAACCGCCAAATCACATGCCGCCACCAATTGACAGCCAGCAGCGGTGGCAATTCCGTGCACAGCCGCAATCACGGGTTGAGGAATCTCCTGCAGTAAGAGCATCATCTTCATACAGGTTGCGAAAATCTTACGATATTCATTCAGGGTACTATCCACGAGTTCTCTCAGATCATGCCCTGCCGAAAACGCTGGACCACTGCCTCTAAGGATCACTACCTTCGTCTCTTGTCGTCTTGCCAAATCCTTGAGCGCATGGCTCATCTCCTCGAGCATGTTTAGGGAAAGAGCATTCCTTTTGTCTGGTCGGTTTAAAAGCAGAGTGCTCATATGACCATCAGTTTGGACCTGGATGTCCTTATAATTCATTGCTACTCCTGTTCGCTGTGCTTAGTTGTCGGTTCACATCGTTCAGCTCAAAGAGTTAAGGGCTCAAAGCACAGGATTTCGAATTTCGAAATGCTTACTTGCTGTCCTCCGTCATCAGTCGTCTGTCATCTGAGTTTTACCTCCAACCTTCTGCCTGCCAGTTGCAAGCCGTCCGCCTGTCCCGAGCTTGTCGCGGGGCTGCCAGCTTTGTTTTCCCTATGCTCCATGTTTACCCCGTGAAATTCGCCTCCGGCGATCATTTCACTGGGGCTCCATGGACTGTCCCACTAACCCAGAGACCACCGGCCGGATAACCGGAACAGGGTTTGCTGTGATTTTATCGAATATCCAATATTTGCACTGAATTAACATTGGGAAGATCGATAAGATCTTCCATGGTCATTTCGTCTACCGGATTGTCAACCCTGAGGAGTAGAACGTTCTCTCCCGTTTCAATGATCTGTCCAGCTTTCCACATGGAAATATTGATATTGTGCTTGCCGAAGCAGGTGCCGATACTTCCGAAAGTCCCGGGCACATCCTCATTGTAAATGAGCACCAGATTACCTCTTATATCTGCCTCCAGAGCAATGTCGTTGAACCGAACAAGCCTAGGTTCCTTCTTGCCAAACAACGTGCCCGAAACCGATGTTTCTTCAGCCGTGCTTTTCACCCGAATGGTAATGAGATTAAGATAATCCTGGGCCTCCTCACTTCGAGAATCCTTAACAAAAATCCCCCTTTCCCTGGCCAGGATCGGAGCGTTCACATAATTCACCTCATGCTGGAGTATAGGCTCAAGTAACCCCTTCAGGGCTGAGAGGGTAATAGGTGCTGTGTCCAGCTGTGCAACACCGCCCATGTATTCGATGGTCACCTCTTTCATGGCGCCCTGAGTTACCTGTCCCAGAAAAGCGCCCATTCTCTCAGCCAAGGTGAGATAATGGCATATCTCGCTCATAAGTTCACAGGTTATTTGGGGCGTATTCACCGCATTGCGAACGCCCCCAGCCAGAAAGAACTCTTTTATCTGTTCGGCTATAGATACGGCAACATTCTCCTGGGCCTCACCAGTGGAAGCCCCTAGATGGGGAGTGCAGATCACCTGCTCTAATTTGAGCAGTGGATGGTCACCAGGCGGTTCTTGTTCAAATACATCAAGGGCTGCCCCTGCTATCTTGCCGCTGGTGATTGCCTCATACAGATCCTGCTCGTTGACGATACCACCCCGGGCACAGTTAATGATCATGACACCGTGCTTCATTTTGGCGAAGGCCTCACGGTCGAGCAGCCCCTTGCTCTCCCGGGTGAGAGGGGTGTGTACAGTTATGTAGTCGGAGCTTTGGAAAAGCTGATCTAAATCCACCGGGACAACCCGCAGTTTCTGAATGGTCTCAGGCTCCATGAAGGGGTCGTAGGCAATCACATTCATCTGCAGGCCCACGGCACGTTCGGCCACAATCCGCCCGATGCGGCCGATGCCGATTATTCCCAAGGTCTTGTGGAACACTTCTTGTCCAAGAAACCTTTTTTTCTCCCACTTCCCGCTTTTTATAGAAGTGGTGGCCTGATGGATATTCCTGGACAGAGCCATTAGCATGGCGATGGTGTGCTCGGCCGTGGTAATCACATTACCATCAGGGGTGTTCATTACCACGATACCCCGCTTGCTCGCCGCCGGGATATCCACGTTATCCAGCCCTATTCCGGCTCGACCGATTACCCTCAGCCTGCCAGCCGCCGCAATTAGCTCCGAGGTTACCTTGGTACCGCTCCTGATTATCAATGCCTCGGCATCACTAATGACGCTCTTGAGATCTTCCGGAGAAAGCCCAGGTTTGAATTCCACCTCGAACTCAGGGACGCTATGCAACAAATCAATCCCTTTCCGAGCGAGGTTGTCACTTATAAGGATTTTCGTCAAAGCCTAACCTCCTAGATTTCTCGTTTGTCAGTCCTTGTCATTCATCAGCTCTTTTGTTGATTGCACCCCTATTTTTTCCACGAACAACAGGCTAGCGACCTATGTGACCGAGGGCAAGGGGAAAAATAGTTTCAGGAGTTTCCCCAAAAATATTTTAGAGACGTAGGCCACGGGGAAGCTACTCCACAACGCGCATGATTCGCACCATCTATTGGCAGGGTTCCTGTTTAGTGAGCACCATATCTTCATGCTGGTCCTCGCAAGGCTGAGAGAGTGAAGATAGGTCACTCAGAAGAGACATCAGCAAGTCCATTTTCATTTATTCTCCAAGGCAAACTGGCTACTGGACAGAGGTTACAGGAATAGCCCGCTTATTTTTGGGGAAACTCCTGTCATTTTCATCTTGCCAGGCCAGTTTGGATACGGCCCCTCAGATTCAACCGCTCCGCTTTGCCACTGATTGACTTGCATTGCCGAGTTTTCTGACATATTTTAGTAGGTGAAAAATAACCCAAAAACAACATTACTGCACCAATGCCAGCAAATCTTCCCCCTGAATACTTGGAAGCCGATGCCTGGAGGATATGCTCACCCTGCTGCCCAAGCACAAGGGCACGGACAAACTGCGGGCCGATCTGCGCCGGCGGATTTCCAAAGTGAAGTCTTCCTCCCAGGCCCAGAAAAGCGGGGGCAAGAGAGAGTCGCCTTTTCAGATTGACAAGGAAGGGGCCGGACAAGTTGTGGTTGTCGGCCCGGCCAATGTAGGCAAATCTGCTCTAGTGGCAAGGTTAACCAATGCCAATCCCGAGGTAGCAGATTTTCCCCTCACTACCTGGAAGCCGACGCCCGGAATGATGCCTGTAGAGAACATCCAGATTCAGTTGGTGGACACTCCACCTCTAAACCGTGACTATGTGGAACCGGAATTACTGGATCTAATCCGTCGTTGTGACCTCATTCTGCTGGTCGTGGACTTGCAGACCGATCCAGTGCAGCAATTGGAGGAGACGGCTAACTTGCTGGAGGAAAACCGCATAATACCAGAGCATCTGCGAGGCAGATATGAGGATGAGCGGCTTTCGAAGTTGATCCCCTGCCTGGTAGTGGCAAATAAGCACGATGATCAGAACACTGATGAGAACCTCGTGATTTTTCGGGAACTGGCTAACAACGACTGGCCAATGATCTCGGTGTCCACCGTTACTGGCCGCAACCTGGAACTGTTGAAAAATACCCTGGTGCAGGAGCTGCAAATCATTCGGGTGTATTCCAAAGCACCAGGCAAGGAGCCCGATCTTACCTCTCCCTTTGTCCTGAAAAAGGGAAGCACGGTGGAAGATTTCGCCGGGAAGGTGCATAAAGATTTTGTGAATAAGCTCAAAATAGCCAAAGTTTGGGGCGATGGTGTCTTTGACGGTCAGATGGTGCAGCGGGACTACATACTCAGGGATGGCGATGTAGTGGAACTGCACATCTAAAGATTTCGGATTTCGGATTTAGGGCGGGTGAGAAGGCCAGGTTATGGAAATCCGCAATCCGCGATCCTCAATCTTAAATCTCCAATCCTCAACTCCTCCCTGTTCAGCTAAAACCACTGGTTCGATTTCTCTTGACAGGAGAGAATATAATGCTTATTTTTCCTACCGGTTAACTAGATTATTGTTGGGGCAGCTATAAAATTTTTCAATCCTAAATGAGCTCCAGCTAGCCACTAAAAAGGGAGGTCTAAACCATGGCATTGTGCATTAGCAAGAAAACAAAGACCTCAGACGAGAGTGATGATATTTTCGCAAGCCAGGCGGAGGCTCTCGATGAGTTGCTTTCCAGCAAGCTCATGGGGACTGATTCTCTGGAAGAATTGGTTTGCAGTGAAGAGGAGTTTCTCCGGGCTGACCCTGAAGCAGAGGAAGATTTAGCTGAAGATGACAAAAATGGGGACCGGGCCCGAACCGTTGGTAAAGGCAGTGGAGCCAATGGAGCGAGGGACTCTGGGGCAAAGCTCGGAGGGGTTGGTGGATCTGAAGAAGATTTGTTTCAGGGAGATTTGATTAGTTGCTATCTCCAGGATATTTCTCACTACCCTCTTCTCTCGCCGGAACGGGAGATGGAGTTGGCCAGAATCATCAAAGAGGGACAAGAGGAGTTAGTGGCCTTACTTTGGGATGACCGTGCCAAGGACTCCCGTTTCGATGGTGTAAGAAATCAGCTACGCAGGTGGCAGGAGGAGTCGCAGAATTACCCCGGTCTGCGGGAAAAGATGGTGGAATATGCCCTGTCGGCATTAGAGAAGATGGCCTCCAGTCAAGGTGCTGCAGAAGGTCACCGGCAACTGCTGGAGGAGGCTCTGGAGATTGCCAGAAAAATCGATCTGGCCAAAAATGAAATGGTGGAAGGAAACTTGCGCCTGGTCTTGAGCATTGCCAAGCGGCACCGGGGTCGTGGGCTGAGTTTCCTCGATTTGATCCAAGAGGGCAACATGGGGCTGCTGAAGGCGGTTGCCCGCTATGACTATACCAAGGGTAATAGATTCAGTACCTATGCCACTTGGTGGGTCCGGCAGTCAATCATTAGGGGGATCTACGACAAGACTCGCACTATACGGTTGCCTGTTCATTTTATTGAGATGAAAAGCTACTTCTTCAAAATCTTCTACGAGTTGGTGAAAGATTTCGGCAGGGAACCCACGCCCATAGAGATTGCCGAGCACAGCGGTTTGGGCTTAGACAAGGTGATGATGATTATCCAGCTTTCCAGCCGTCCAATTTCCCTTGAGGCCCCCCTTGGCAGTGAGGAACAGCGGTTGGGTGATTTCATTGCGGATGACGAGGCGGTTTCACCTCTGGAGGACGTTAGCAAGCAGGAGTTAACCGAGATCACCGGTGAGGTCTTAGGAACCCTCTCCAGGCGGGAAGAAACTATCCTCAAATCCAGATTTGGCATTGATGGCAAGCCTACTGAGACCTTGAAGACCATAGGTGAACGTTTCAGTGTTTCCAAGGAGCGCATTAGGCAGATCGAGAAAAAGGCTATTCGCAAGCTGCGCCACAGCTCTCGGGGCGAGCGCTTGAGAAGTTTCCTCGATTAATGGGAGCAACGAAGATCTCGGCCACCAAGGCTTGCCCAAAGCGAGGGTAAGTACGGTGGCCTTTTTTTATTATGGCTAGTCTTAGCGGTTATACCCAGGACCTTCCCTATGGCCTACTTCTCTAAAATACTTTTGGGTAAACTCCTGGATTAAATCTCCTTGACTCCCCTTCCTTGAACTACTAGCATGAGCAGCAGCGCACGGATGTCCCCCCAAGTTTCGGTTATTTTTATCTATTTAAAAATCGGAGTTATTCATGCTCAAAAGGATATTGACTATTGCAGGATCGGACTCCGGGGGTGGTGCCGGTATTCAGGCCGACCTGAAGGCCATTACCCTGCTGGGAGGTTTCGGGATGAGCGTGCTTACCGCCCTTACTGCGCAAAATACCATGGCGGTGACCTCCATCCATGAGGTTCCCGTGGACTTTATTGCAGCTCAGATTGAGGCAGTATTCAGTGACATTGGTGTGGATGCGGTCAAAACGGGAATGCTCTCCAATTCAGAGGTGGTAAAGCTGGTGGCCTCTAAACTGTCTGAATACAAGCCTCCCATTGTGGTAGTGGATCCTGTGATGGTTGCCAAGAGTGGCGACCCTCTTCTGACTGCTGAGGCCCGCAAAACACTGGCTCAATTTTTGCTCCCTGAGGCGACTCTGGTTACACCAAATTTACCAGAGGCTTCGGCACTGGTAGGGTGGCAGGTTGTCGAGGAGAAGGAAATGCGCCGTGCGGCAGCGCAAATACGTGAATTGGGGCCAAAGTACGTTTTGGTGAAGGGAGGCCACCTTCAGGGCGAGGCTGTTGATTTGCTATTTGATGGCCAGGAATTTCATGAGTTTCGCTCTCCCAGGATAGAGACCAGAAATGTTCACGGCACCGGATGCACCTACGGTTCTGCCATCGCTACCTATCTAGCTCAGGAACTTGATATGGTCGAGGCAGTAAAGGCGGCAAAACATTTCATAACTGAGGCCATCCGTCATGGACTGTCATTGGGTCATGGACACGGCCCCACCAATCCCTATGCGGCGGTGCGGCAGGAGTGGAGCACCTAGCCCGGATTTTTCATGAATCCGCCTCAGGCGGACCGAGGATATGGCCGTCCTTCTCTCCGAGCTGTAGGCTCTACCCTCCGGGGCGTAGTCCCCTACGGGACGAAGTCGAGCCGGAAGCCGGGCGTCTTCGGGTATTCCTTCGACAGACCCTCCGTGACTGCGCTCCCCGAGGCAAGCTCGGGACAGGCGGGACAGGCAGGACAAGTTCATCCTGCGAGGTACCGTTCAGGTACGGTTCGGCTTCGATCTTGGATTGCTGATTTTGGATTTTTGACTACAAATGTTGAGGTCAAACCTAACAGTTCGGATTTGCCATTGGTTATCGGGTACTAGGGATGATGCCTTGATCGTGGAGCAGGGAAGTTAACCCATGCTTGACAAACTGTCGGGGATTCCCTATGAACGGGGGGGATGTGTAAAAGTCTGGCTAGAGCTGCCCGTGAAATCATGAAAAACGAGGTGATCTATGGTTTGCCAAGGTAAGACTGATGGCCTCAAGCAATTCGCCCTCAGGTGGGTTGGGATTTTGCTGCCCAGTTTAGTCCTTATTCTGTTACCGGTTGGGTTACTCGCCCAAGAGAAGGGAAGGATTCTGACTCTCAAAGAGAGCATTCAACTGGCTCTGGACCGAAACCTTACGGTGCGGGTTGCCAAAGAAGAGGTTACCTACGCCCGAGAGCGGCAAAAGGAAACAAGAACCGGTTTTTTGCCCACCTTCTCAGCAGACTATAATTACCGTCGTCCAAGCGAGACGACAGAAACTTTTGGTGGGGTTACTTTTAGAAATCAAGACAAAAATCAATATAGATTCACCGGTACAGTTGCCCAGCCTCTGTTTACCGGGTTTGCAACCCTCTCCACCTATCAACTTGCCAACATGGGGTTGGATGTAGCCAAAATCCAACTGGAGAGAGCCCGGCTGGACCTTATTTTGCAAGTTAAGCAAGCATATCTGGAAATTGTCCGTACCGCCAAGCTTCGCGAGGTGGCTGAACAGTCAGTTAAGCAACTTCAAGAAGGGGTCAGGGTGGCTACGAACTTTGTCAAGGTTGGTTTGAGCCCGAAAGCTGATTTACTGGATGCTGAAACTCGCTTGGCGCAAGCCGAGCTGCAATTGATTGTGGCGACAAACGACCTTCGGGTAGCCAGAGCCCAGCTCAATACAGTGCTCCGCGAACCAATCGACGCCTCATATGAGGTGGTGGATGTCCTCACCACGGAGCCATACAAAAGACCTTACCAAACCAGTCAAGAGATAGCTCTCGAGCATCGCCCGGAGTTGCTGGAGGCAAAGAAGAATGTGACCATAGCTGAGAAACAGATAACCTTGGCTAAAAGCGACTACTACCCCGACATAACTCTGTCGGCCAATTGGTACCGGCAGGGGGATGATCCAGCGGTAAACGGCAGTAAATTTACTGACCGGGAAAACTGGGACATTGTGGCCGGTGCTACCTGGACTTTATTTGAGTGGGGTAAGACCCGCTATGCGGTCAATCAACAGCGAGCCCGTTTCCGTCAAGCCAAAGAGAATTTCGAGCAGGTCAAAGACAGCATTCTTCTCGAGATCAAGACTGCCTTTCTGACTCTGAAAGCGGCAGACGAAGGTATTCGAGTGGCTCAGAAACAAGTGGTGTCGGCAGAGGAAAATTTTCGCATCAGCAGAGAGCGCTACAAAGAGCAGGTGGCCACCGCCACTGAGGTGCTCGACGCCCAGACCAGGCTTACAGAGGCCAAGACTAATTACACTAACGCCCTGGTCGCCTATAACTTGGCGCAATACAGATTGATTAGGGCAATGGGGCTGGAGGAAGACACTATGTGAAACTCACCGCCGAAGACATGCTCTTGCTCAATCTCAGGTCCCTTACTATGACGTTTTTCTTACTTGAACGGGGTTTATGGCTGTGATAGTGTGTCTTCCACTGTTTGTCTAAACTCTGACCGGCTGCCATGATTCAACTCTATCACGTGTATAAGAGTTACGGCGGCGAACAATACGCCCTGTACGATGTCACTTTGACCGCCGATAAAGGCGACTTTCTTTTTATCACAGGTCGCAGCGGAGCCGGCAAGACCACCCTGCTCAGACTCATCTTCTATGCCGAAGAGGCAACCCGGGGACAACTTCTCGTAGAGGGAATAAATCTCCAGCGCTTAAAACGCTCAGGAATCCCCTATCTTAGGCGCAAAATCGGCGTCGTTTTTCAGGATTTCAAGTTGCTGGGAGAACGGACCGTTTTTGCCAATGTGGGGCTTTCTCTTGAGGTGACCGGCCGCTCCCGCTCATTCATAGAGAAAAGGGTTCGACAGGTGTTGCGCCTTGTTGGCCTGGATGGTAAGGAAAACCACCTTTGCTGTAGACTATCCGGCGGAGAGCAGCAGCGGGTTGCCATAGCCCGGGCAGTGGCTGCCAATCCTGTCTTGGTTTTGGCGGACGAACCCACAGGTAACCTTGACGATGAGATTACCCTAGATATCTTAGAATTGTTCCGGGAAATTAATAGGAGGGGCACCACGGTGGTGTTGGCTACCCACAACCGGGAGTTAATCAGTAAGGTTCCTGAGGCCAAGGTAGGCATTTTACGTCAGGGAAGGCTCGTAGCCGCAGGCCCAGCCAGGGAGATCATGGCTCAACGCTCGGCTCTGGAGATAAGCTCTCGGGGGGTTTTCTAAAGGAGATGGGAGTGAGTATACTGGGCTATTTTTTGAGAAAGGCCCTGGAAAACATATGGACAAATAAGTTTTTGAGTCTGGTGACACTCAGCACCATTGCTATCTCCATGCTCATTCTCGGTCTCTTTGTGCTAATCTACATGAATGTTCAGCGGTTTGTGAGTCACATGGGTGACGACCTGCAGATCACCGCCTATCTAAATGAAGCCTATCCCCCAGAAAAGGCCGAGGTGCTTCGCAACAAGATTGCCGACTGGGCGGAGATAGAAAAAGTAACCTACATGAGCAAAGCACAGGCTTTAGCTAATTTTCGCAGTCAGCTGAAGGAATATGCCGGCATACTGGAAGGGCTCAAGGAAAATCCCCTACCAGCCTCTTTTGAGGTAAAATTGAAGCCGCAATTTGGACGATCCGGCAAAATTGCTGAGCTCTCAGCCCGGCTGGAAAGATTGCCTGGGGTGGCCGAAGTCCAGTATGGGAAAAAATGGGTGGCCAAATTGAGGGTATTTGTGGACGTAGTAAAACTGGTGGGGATTACCGTGGGGGGACTCCTTCTTTTTGCCACCACCTTCGTGGTCTCCAACACCATAAAACTGACGGTCTACTCCAGACAGGAAGAGTTGGAAATTATGAGGTTAGTGGGGGCCACCGATTTCTTTGTCAAGGCCCCATTTCTCATAGAAGGGATACTCCATGGCTTGGTGGGAGCCCTACTGGCGGCTGGAGGCTTGTCATTACTCATGCTGTTTTTGTTATCTAATCTGGACTTACCCCTAAGACTTGCAGTGCTACCGGGTTCACTGCCTCCGGTCCGACTGATCGGTGGGTTTGTCGGTCTTGGTCTGGCCTTTGGCTTCCTAGGAAGTATGGTGTCCCTTCGGAGATTTTTACGACCATGAGTCGCATTGTCTCAACCATGCTAAGCTTGTTACTCTGCCTGTGGCTTGTTCAGGCGTGGGCGGGGGAGGGCCAGACAGAGGGCGATATTAAGGTCCATCAACAAAAAGTTGGCGAGGTTCAGCAAGAGATTAAAAAGAGCCAAGCACAGATTGAGTCGATGCGCCATAGAGAGCGTTTGCTTCTTGACCGGTTGGATCAAATGGAACTACAGATTCAGCAGCTCCGTGAAGAACGAGAAAAAACAAGGAAAGAGCGGGCTTTTTTGCTGATGGATATCTTTCAAAAAGTTGGAGGATGAATTAGGAAGTCTCAGAACCCTACTGGGAGAGAGACTTGCGGCCCTTTACAAGTTCGGACGGAAAGCATATGTTAATTTGTTAATTTCGGCCCAAGACGTCAGGGGTCTTCAGCATCAGTGGACCTATCTACGCGCCATTGCCGAGGAAGACAGCGAGCTAATTAAGAGTTTCTTAGAACGGCAGCAAAAAGAGGCGCAGATTGCCGGGGCTCTTGCCGGCGAGGAAGCTCAACTCAGCGAGCTAATGGCGAGGCTTAGTCGACAGAAGGAGGAGATGGAGAAAGTCAAAGGGGAGCAGGTTGGCTTGTTGCAGAATATTCACAACAAGGAAGAGATGTACGAGAGTTATATGAGAGAGCTGGCGGCTGTTTCCCGGGGACTTAAGGATAAGATAGAGAAGCTGCAGAACAAAGCTGACAAGAGCTCCATGGGAGTTCAGCAGCTTAAAGGCAGCTTTGCCAGCAAGAAGGGAGCATTACCTTACCCAGTCCCAGGTGAAATCGTATCTCGCTTTGGGCCCAAGCAACATAAAAAATTTGGTACTAAGATTCGCAGCAACGGCATTGAGATCGCCACTGAACCCCTGTCGCCAGTGGTTGCAGTCTTTGGGGGACAAGTCCTTTATTCAGAGTGGGTTAAAGGCTACGGTAAGGTTATAATAATTGACCACGGTGAAAAATATTATACTTTAACTGCACATTTGGCGGAGGTTCTTAAAGAGACTGGTGAAATAGTTGAATCAGGGGAAACAATAGGCTATGCGGGTTATTCTCCCTTTGAGGGAGAGGGCGGCAGAGTCTATTTCGAGGTCCGTCACCTCAGCAAGGCCTTGAACCCAGAGAAATGGCTACTCCCCGCCTTGACAAGTCGCTTAGATTCCAGGGTTAATTAGAGGCACGAGACTTGCAGGAATTGAACTTGCCAGGGAAGGTATAGTGGCAAGGGACACTTCAGCTGATTGTTCCAGAGTGATATATTTTGTAACCATAACCATAACCTGTGCAGGTAAGATGTGAAAGGGAAAAAATACAACTTGTTTGCTGAGAGAAGCACTAGGGAGGATTAATGTCGATACGTAAATTTAATTTGACGATCTTTGTCGCCCTCTTGGTAGGACTGGCCGCTATTTTCGCTTGGGACCGCTTAATCATAGAGAGAGTCTCTGCAGAGGATAAGACCGTTTATGAGAATCTGCAGACATTTAGCGATGTCTTGGACATTGTGAAAGAAAACTATGTTCAGGAAGTGAAGAGTGATGAATTGATAGAAGGTGCCATCTCAGGAATGCTGAGGACCCTTGATCCTCACTCATCCTACCTGAATCCAGACGCCTATAAAGAACTCCAGGTGGAAACCAAGGGAAGTTTCGGCGGTATTGGCATCGAGATCACTATCCGTGACGGTGTCTTAACTGTTGTATCGCCCATTGAAGGCACTCCCGCCTATGAATTGGGTATACAAGCTGGTGACCAGATACTTCGGGTGGACGGTGAGCCCACTAAGGAAATGAGCCTTATGGAGGCGGTCAAAAAAATGCGCGGCCCCAAGGGAACAAACGTGGTTCTCACCATAATGAGAAATGAGTTCACCAAACCTCAAGATTTTGTCATCACCAGGGCTACGATTGCCATCAAAAGTGTGAGAGGCAAGACTCTGGAACCCGGTTATGGATATATACGTCTTTCCCAGTTCCAGAGCTCTACCGCCCGGGATCTTCGCAAGGAGATTGCCAAGCTAGAAAAAGAGAATAAACCCCTGAAAGGGTTGATTCTGGATCTGCGCAATAACCCAGGTGGCCTTCTGGATCAAGCGGTGAAAGTGAGCGACGAATTTCTCAATGAGGGTCTAATTGTCTATACTGGTGGAAGGCTCAAGAGTCAGGATATGCGATTCGAGGCCCACATGAACACCAGGCCTCACGCCTATCCTGTAGTCATTCTGGTAAACGAAGGAAGTGCAAGTGCAGCGGAGATCGTTGCTGGCGCTCTTCAGGACCACAAAAGGGCGGTGATCGTGGGGGTGAAGACCTTTGGTAAGGGTTCAGTGCAGACGGTGATGCCTCTCAGAAATGGCGCGGCTCTGCGGCTCACCACCGCTCTCTATTACACTCCCAGTGGTCGCTCAATCCAGGCCAAAGGTATCGATCCCGACATAGTAGTAGAGAAGGCAATGCCTGGAAAGATGGAAGACGATCGCCACGGGCTGAAGGCGATACGTGAAGAAGACCTCAAGAACCATATGGACGCGGGCGAAGGGGGGCCAGCAAATAGCAAGAAGGAGTCTGATCAGCGGTCTTCAGTTAAAGAAGAATTGGCAAAGGATAATCAACTTGACAGGGCACTGGACGTGCTCAAGAGTTGGGAAATTCTCTCGCAGATGAAATACGGTAACCAGTAACTCCTAGCAAGTACGGTTCGGCTTCGATTCTGGATTTTTGCCTACAATTGATGATATCGAACTTGACAGTTTAGATCTCCCTGTTGGCTCTCGGGTTCTCACTAGTTTTTCAGCAAGCTTTCAATCCGCATTCCGCAATCGCCGACCGGTGGCCCGTCCGCCTCGGCTGAAGCCTCGCGATGCCGGGCGGGCCTGAGTGAGCAAGCTCGCGATAGCAATTCATGAAACTTCCGGGCTAGATATAAAGCATGTATTCCTTGAGGAATACAATATGTTACCTACCTGCCATGCTATTTCCTGAGAGCCAGGTCATGATGGATCTTTGTTGAGATCTGCCAAGGTTGCTTTGTGCTTGTTGTTTTTCAGTTGCTTTTTACTATCCTCTCTCGCTATTAACTATGCTCTAATAAACAGGTTTTTACCTTCTGCAATTTGGCCACCGGTTGTCTAAATGGCAAGTCAGACTAAAAAGAAGACTACCACCAAAGACTCGAGAAAAGGACGGCGAGGCAGGCCCCTTACTAAGAGCCGTTTTCACAGCTGGATCATTGGTGGTGTATTTCTTGCCCTAGGATGTTTGCTTATAGCTCTGTGGTTTGGTGTAGACCGAAGATACGAGAAAACCTCAATCCCACCTTACGAGGAACAGATGGGCAACCGCTTTGGGGAACTGGTAAATGAGGTAGAGCTCAAGATATACCAAAGTTTGAGACAACTGGGAGTGAATGCTTCTCAAATTCGTTTTAGTAAAGTGATACATCGGGCCCAGCCAGCGAAACAGTGGGATTTTACTGAACTGGAGATCACACTCACCTCAGATGAGAACCTACCCAAGTTCCAGCAACTTTTGAGCAAAAATTTTAAAGATCTGGGTGGAAAGGTAAGCTTGGAAAGAGTCGAGAAGACCGGGCTTAATCCTGTTTTCCTCATCAGGGTGGGAGGGGTTATGACCCACCGCTTGACCCTGGTAAGGCATCCCCCCAGGAAGATGGCAGCAGCACATATTGCCAGGGTGGCGATTGTCATAGATGACTTTGGGTACGATGGAAGACTTGCACGACGATTTCTGCAAATTGACGCGCCATTGTCATTTTCTGTTCTTCCCAATGGCACTTTCAGTAAGAGTATCGCGCGAAGAATCCTCCAAGCTGGCCGCGAACTCATGCTTCACCTTCCCATGGAACCTAAAGGTTACCCGGAGGTCGATCCCGGCATCGGAGCTCTTTTGACAGAGATGACGGATATGGAACTGGCGGAGGCATTGAGAAAGAATCTGGATTCTCTCCCCCATATCAAAGGGGTAAACAATCATATGGGCTCTAGATTTTGTGAAAATGAAGAGAAACTAAGACTTGTCATGCGGGAGCTGAAAAATCGCGGGCTGTTTTTCGTGGACAGCCGCACTACCAGCGGAACGCAAGCCTATAAGGTTGCTCAAGAAGAAGAGGTTCCTTCTGCAGAACGGAATGTTTTTCTTGACAATATACAAAGTCCACAGGCGGTTCGGAGGCAGCTGAAGAAGCTGATTCAATTGGCCAAGCTCAAAGGAGAGGCCATTGGCATAGCTCATCCTCACGAGGTAACATTGAAGGTTCTCAAAGAGGATGTTCCCAAATTGTCCAGTAACGGCATTGAATTGGTGCCAGTGTCACAGTTGGTCCATTGAGAGGCATTTCGGATTTCGGATTGCGGAATGCGGATTTGGGAAGGCATAGAGAAAAGGGCATGGAGCATGGAGTAAAAAGCTAGAAGTCAGAATCCAGGACTCAGGAGAAAAACAGAGAGAAGAGAGCATCTTTCCTACTGGCTACTGACCACTGGCTACTGGATTCTGTGTAGGTAACAGTATGAAAAGACATAATGTACTTGTCCTCATCCTGCTTTTGACCGGGCTGATGCTTCTTTTATACCTAACGGGTAACCCTTTTCTGGATCGGCTGGAGTTGAAATCTCTAGATGTGCGTTTTCTCAGCCGGGGGCCAGAACCACCTGGACCCTTTGCCGTGCTGGCAGCCATTGACGAAAAAAGTGTGGATGAAATAGGCAAGTGGCCCTGGCCAAGGGCCAAAATTGCTGCCCTCATTGACCGCCTTTCGGAGGAAGGTGCCAGGGTCATCGCTATGGATATCTTTTTCTCCGAGCCTGACCAAAACAATAACCTCAAGTTCATCGAATTAATGGAGCAAGAAACCCACAACCTTGGCTTGAGAGAGCCAAGACTGAAAAGGTTTTTGGAGCGAGCGCGGGCAGAAGCAGATAATGACACGATCTTGGCTGCGTCTATTCACAGATCCCAGGCACAGGTAGTTCTGGGTTATTTGTTTCATTTTTCCCAAAAGGAAATAGCACATTTGAGCGAGGCTGAACTTGCCATCAAAAGGGGCAACATCGGGGCCAGTGCTGTTAAGCTGGTGCAGTTTACCAGCCCCGAGGCAGAAAAGGTAAAAATTTTCGAGGCTCTGTTGCCCGAGTCCAATATAGCCAAACTGGCTAAGGCCAGCCGGATAGCTGGCCACTTGAACATATTCCCCGATATTGATGGAACGGTACGCTGGATTCCCCTAATTATTGGCTACCAGGACCACTTTTATCCTTCGTTGGCTCTAGAGGCTGTGCGCTCTTATGTGGGCAATATCCCGTTGCAGGTTCGGGTGGCGGACTACGGCATCGAGACGATAAAACTCGGCCCAGTAACCATCCCGACTGACGAGAAAGGTCGAATGTTCATCAACTTTCGCGGGGGGCCGCACACCTTTCACCACTATTCGGTGGCGGACATCTTGGCAGGGCGAACCCCGGCCGATGCCTTTAGAGACAAAATTGTCTTTGTGGGTGCCACTGCTAAAGGCATCTATGACCTGAGGGTTACCCCTTTTAGTAACGTTTTTCCAGGTCTTGAAGTGCACGCAAACGTGGCTGACAATATACTCAGACAGACATTTCTCTTTAGACCAGACTGGGCTGGACTTTTCGATTTGACCGCCATTCTCTTAATGGGGATGGTTACGGGTTTGGTGCTGCCCAGGTTGCGGGCTTTCTTCAGTGTTTTACTCATTGGCGTGCTCTTTGCTGGCTATCTGGTGACGAGCCAGGCTCTTTTCGTTCGCCGAGGCATCTGGTTGAACGCAGTATATCCACTGCTCACCATGGTGATCGTTTACACCGCTGTGACCCTTTATCGTTACATCATAGAGGAGCGAGAAAAGAGAAAGATCCGCGGGGCCTTCAGTTTCTACGTAACCCCTTCTGTAGTAAACGAGGTGTTGAAGAATCCCGAAAAACTGAAACTCGGAGGGGACAAAAAAGAGCTGTCTGTGCTTTTTTCCGATATCCGAGGGTTTACTACCCTGGCTGAAGAGATGGAGCCTGAATCGTTGGTGAATCTGCTCAACGAATATCTAACGGACATGACCAATATTGTTTTTGAATTTGATGGCTTGCTGGACAAATACATAGGTGACGCGGTTATGGCTGTATTTGGTGCACCCTTGGAGCAGACCGACCATCCTATACGAGCCTGCCGCACAGCCCTGGAGATGCTGGAACGACTCAGCAAGATGCAAGAGAAATGGAAAGCCGAGGGGGCCCCCAGACTTGACATAGGCATTGGGATTAACACCGGACCTATGGTGGTAGGCAATATGGGATCAGAGCGGCGTTTCGACTACACGGTTATGGGAGATTCGGTAAACTTGGCATCCAGGCTTGAGGGGATCAACAAAGAGTATGGCACCCGGGTGGTGATCAGCGAATTCACCTATGATAGAGTGAAGGATGACTTCTTTTGCAGGGAATTGGACGCTGTGAGGGTCAAAGGCAAGGTGCGACCGGTTAAAATTTTTGAGCTCCTGGCCTTGAGAAGCAACGAGGACCCTAGGATTGAGATTGTAGAGCCTTTCGCCAGGGCTCTGCGACATTACCGCGAACAAGACTGGGATAGGGCAGAAGAGATGATTAGAGAGGTTCTGAGCAAGATTCCAGAAGATGTGGCGGCCCAGCTCTATTTGCAGCGCATCGCCAATTTGCGTAAGGAACCACCAGGACCCGACTGGGACGGCGTCTTCACCATGAAGAGGAAGTGATCCCTTCACCGCTTGACCGGGCAGAAAAGCCCGCGCTATAAGCAAAGCTGCATGTTGCCAGCAGATGAGGGTTCCGCATACATGTCGATCGACGGTTGTGCCCATGAGATGGTGTTGCAAGTAGACGTCAAGTCTTCCCTGGGTGGTAGTTCTAATCTTTGCCATATTGAGGAGCATCTGCTTCTTTCAGGATTTGGAGGTGGCTGCGGTCCTTGCCCGGCTACATGCCTGGCTCCTCCACTCAAGTATACCGCTACTTACGGTTTGCCCCGTTCTTATGTTTGCTTGCCTCAGCCCGGAACTGATCCCACGCTGCCACAGTTTGCCGGGTGAGAGCGGAAATGGTCTGTTCAATTTCGTCGTGCAGCCCTGCCAAAACGCTTACCAGTCGGCTTCGTAGCCCACTAGTGTCGGAATCATAGAGATTTCTGGGATGCCCGAGACCAAGTTGAACGCCCACGTCAGCGGCAATGTCGCGAAGATCTGCTGGTGACTGGAAAGAGGTGCGGATGGAAAGTTCTTGGTAGTTGTCGTACCACTCGTGAACCCAGAACTCCTTCTCTTTCCCAGATCCTGCAGCCCGGGGAACAATGATAAAACCTGTGTAGCGGTAAGGTTCGTATGCCAGGAGAGCCTGTATGATAATAGGACGCATGGGGGTTGCCTTGCTCAACAGAATGCAGGAAATCGCACGAAGGTCCGTCACCTCCTTCATCTCGAGGAGTAGGTTGTCTTGGTGGGCCTTTGTGGCCCCTTCCACTTCAACCAGGTATTTTTCGTCCAGCGCACTGCCAATGCCGACTTTCAACCGGCCCGCCTTTTTTATTTCAAAAAAGAACGGTGCAAGGTCCGGGTACCGCACCTTCATCTGGTCGACGAATTGCTTAAAATACGGTTTGAAGTTCTCCAACGGCTCCCCCAACGGCCCCATAAGCTCTTCATCTGCTTTCAGCAGACTATTTTTGTTTGTAGTAAAGTTGGCACGAATTCGATCGACCAGCTCTGGAGGAGGGATGGTGAGCTCCGGGTTCTCCAGGGCGGCACCGTAGCTTGAGAGGAAGCTTTTGACTATGGATTCAGCCTTGTCCTCCCAGCCATTGACTCGACAGGCTAGATGTATTGACACTCCGAAGCGCACCAGATCCAGAACCATGGGCCCTATGGTGGCATCGTCGAAATCCGTTAAACCCCGTCCCCGTTCAGTGACGGCGTAGTTTTCCAGGTGCGCGTCGCCGTGGAGGTTGACATCGGGAATGGCACCAAGCTGTTTCTGGAAGCGCAGACAGACCGCTTCTGCAAATCGTATGTTTATGAAGCGGAAGTAGTTATAGGGCCCTTCGAGGATGCGGTCCAAAAGTTTTGGATTCTGCAGGAATTCATTTGAGTCAGGCGAGATGGTGAGACTTTCTTGCTGGAAGTTTTCTTGCTCGGGAGGACTTGATCTCGAGGAATCTGCCCTTTGACCGGGATGAAGTGTTGAGCAACCGGCTGAAGGGTAAAGCAGAAGGCTTACAATGGCTACAAATAAGATCAGCTGTAAGACGACAAAAATAGCTCTTCTGAATGGAATCATAGTATAGCTTCGCGGCACAGGAAGGTTTTCTTCAACATCGAAAACTTGGTCTTTTGGGCCAGATCAGGTCGCATAGAGCATAGCGAAAAAAGAGTAAGCCGTAAATGGCGAACAGTCGTGGAGCCAGCGGCGATCGGTTTACCGTTCACCGTCTACTGTTTACCTCACCCTACGCGCTCTGCGCTTAGCGCTTTGCGTCCAGGGGGCAGCCCAAACCCAGGTCCCTCCCCGCATAGCGGGATCTTCCATGGGCCCGGATTCTTTACTGGAGCAGGGCCGCCCTGAGCCTCTCCAGGGTTTGCTCGTCAATGTTGAGCCCCTGGTCAAGGTAATTGTCAAAGGAGCCGTAGTGCTCGTCTATTGCTGCAAAGGAGGCTTGCAGGTATTCCGGCCTCACCTCCATGAGGGCCCGCACCTCACTTCGTGGGGTTCTAAAGCCAGAGGCGCAGTTGGCGAGACAGGAGTACACTTCGGTTTTACTCTCCCAGAATTTGTTGCTCAACAGGTAGTCCTCCATAACTGTTTCCCGGGGGACGCCGACAGACCGCAGGATTATGGCCACTGCCACTCCTGTGCGGTCCTTGCCATAGGTACAGTGAATGAGAGCTGGCAGGGTTCCGGGCTCTGCCAATTTTTTCAGGAGCATGGACCACTGGGGGCGGAAGTCCAGGACATAAGCCCGATAGGCTTCAATCATCAACTGGTGGAATTCGCCCTCCTCCACATCGCCACTTATGACTATCCGCCGGGCCGTCACCCACGGATCCAGTCCCTGGTAGAAGATTGGCAGACTGACCACTTTCACTGAGACAATCTCCGGCAGCCGTTGAGGATACTTCTCCTGTTCCTCTTTCCCGCGGAGATCGTAAACTGTCTTCAAACCCAGGGCTGCTAGCTTTTCAAAATCCTTTTTGGAAATCTGGTCGAGATGGTCGGAGCGGTAAAGTACCCCCTTCTTTACCTCTTTCCCGTCCATAGTGCGGTAGCCGCCAAGATCTCGAAGGTTGCGGGATCCGGTAACCTCAACGCGGCCGGGATGATGCGGTGGTGCAGCAGCACAACCCAACTGTATGAGAAAGACGGCAATTACAAGTATAGCCCGTTTTTCAATATTCAATCTCATATCTCCAATTTCCAATCTGCAATCCAAAATTCTCTCTGCTGTCCTCTGTCGTCTGTCCTCCGGTCTCTCCTTTTCTCCATGCTCTCTGCCCTATGCCCCATGCCCTTTGCCTGACCAAATCCGCATTCCACAATCCACAATTCGCATTCGTCACTCCGTCATGTCCTTGAATCGTCGTCCGGCATAGCGCACGGCGAATATCCACACTATGATAATGCCAATAGTGAAAGCTGAAAGGTAGCGAAGGCTGGAAAACTCCCGAAACACCATGGTAATCCCCAGGCTCACGCCGACGGCCACAGCCTTGGCAAAGCGCTGGACGAACATGTCTATAAAAGCCTTGGCCTTGTACTTTTCGTCTCTGGTAGTGGGAACGTAGAGGGCCTCTTTGGCCGACTGATTGATGGAATAGCTGAAGCCGTTGTCCAGAGTGTTCAAGGCGCTGCCCATTCCCAAAATAGGCAGTGCCATAAAGCCCATTGATCCTGCCAGGGCAGCCACGGGCAACACCATGAGGGCCACGCCCACGCCAAGGCGTGACATGACAAAGCTGGTTAAGAAGAGTTGCACCAACATGGAGACAATGTTGGTTATGGCAAATACGGTGGCAAACTGCTTGCCAATGGCAGGACCGCTCAAATAATGATCGATAGTACTGGTAAACTGAAAATCCATCACCGTTGAGACTATTTCGTAGAGACCAACGATTGCCACAATTGAGAGCAGATATGGCGAGCCAAATACCAGCCGGGCCCCCTCCAAAGCCGGGTTGCCCTTAGCTTTTTCCTCCGACTCGGCTGGGGCAACCTCGGGTTCAGGGGGCGGATCTTTTTCAACCAGCCGGCCGGCGGCAAAAGCCACCACCAAGATGAGCAACCCCAAACCGAAGCAGACCCAAAGCCATCCCACCATGTTAATTCTAGCGATCAGCACCCGTAGGGTGCTGGTGCCGAAAACACCGCCCGCTACTCCCCCTAGTCCGATCAATCCATAAAGGCGTTTGGCAGCGTCAGGGGTCACGCTGTCGTTGAGGAAGGCGAAAAAGGTGGCCACCATGAGGGTGGAAAAAAGGTCCCCGAAAAGGTAGAAGGTCCATACCGTCGAGGAGCGAGGAGAATGGATCACAAAGGTGTAAGCAGCGTAGCAGGCCAAAAAGAAGCCGGTGAAAATAAAGCTCAGCTTCTGTCTGCGGAAGTGGCGAACCAACCAGGTGAAGACGGCCACAGCCACAAAAGCCACCACCATGTTCAATACTTTGGCGAGTAGTTCCGCCTGAGGGCCGGACAGGTGCCAGGCAAAAAGATCAAACCCTGCCTTTTCGTAGAACTGGATGAAAAGCGACTTCTTGATGGGCTTGAGAATCCAGAAACTGGTGATTACCAGAAAGAAATAGCTGAACATCAAAAGGGCCAGCGGCAGCTCGGATTTCCTAATGTCAAATATGACTTTGAGTGGACTCCCCCGTTTCACTGTTTGATCCCCTCGCCTAGAAAACCTGGATGTTGCCGGAGTCCACCTCGCTAATCAGGGTTTGGATACGCTCCCAAAGATCGTCTATATCAGACCTTGTGAGCCCGTATTGCAGGGTGCCATCTATGTAGGTGGCACCATTTTGGGGATTCATGTTTTCTCCGGGCGGCACAGGCTTCAAGATGCCATTTTCGTCTTTTTCCAACTGGGCTATCACCTCCAGGTAATCCAGATCCTGGCGCTGTAACTTGCGCAACCGGTCGATGGAATCCCGGCGCAGGGCCGGCAGATGAATTGTATCCCATTGACGGTGAAGGAAATTGTAGGGCCAGAACCCGAAGGATATGCCGTTGTCGACGGAAAAGACCTGGCGCCGCTTGTCGTCCTTGGCAACCAGAAATTGTCCCACCCGGGCATCGCGGTGTTGGATGAGGTAGGTGAGAATGTTGAAGTTGGACATATAGTAGGCGTAGGTAGGATCTTTCAGAAAGCGCGACTCATCGTACAAGGTGTGGGGAATGGTGACATCTACCAGCCAGGTGGAAGCAAGGCACATGACGCAGTCCGTTCCCTCGAGGCTGGCAGCAGCGTAGCCGATGATCTTCAGATAGCGCTCGCGGGGCACGCAGATCGGCAGGGCTGTGGGCACCACGTAGTCCTCGGGATCTAGAAACAACTTCTGAACCTCATAGGCAGCAAGTTCTTTCCGAAAAGAGGTATTGAAGCTGTCGAGCCATCCCGGGACCATTTTCTTTAACTTCCACCTCAACTCCTTGCCGGTTACTTCGTCCTCGGTAAGAAGAGAAAGGGCGCCGGTCGTACCGTGTGCCGTCCTTTTCACCTTCTCCGCGTGTATCTTGCCTGCCAGCGCCCTCTCATATATAACGGTTTCCAACTCTTGAGGTGGTAATTGCCAGTTGGGGAATTGACCTTTGGCACTGGGAGAGGGAGCTTTGGTGAACTGTACGGTAGGCCGATGACTTGGTGCAGTGGAACAGCTCGCGAGATAAATCATGGCGAGACAAAGCAACACCAGACATGCAAGATGTAATCGTTTGATCATTTTGCACCTCCCAGAATGTTTGGAAGCTCATTCCTTCTATGGGGCTGGTGAAAAACCATAGAAACGGATGGAAATCAATCGGAGCGAGATGTATTCCCTGTCATCACTCCTCATGAAAGCGATGCATAACGTCCGAGATTAGCGGCGCGGGTTACCACGGAGATTGGAATGGCTTATTGCGCAAATTACGGATTTAAATCAAGAACTTCCTCTATTTTCTCAAACGGAAGGGATGCCGCTTCATTTACCTTCTTCACTGCCTCTGCATCTGGAGCCTCAAACAAACAAGTACACCGCGAATCTCCAGGATAAAAGTTACTTCGTATGTATTTAACTACCGTTCCCTCCTTCGAGTACTTGTTGCTGGTATCTATCGCTGCTTTCTGAGCTTCTCCCAACTGTTCCATAGTTATACCCGGCAGGTTTCGTTGCACGGCATAGATAGGCATGACTTACCTCCTTCTTGGCCTAATAGTTGATTAAAAAGCCGCAATTTAGGGGACTTCCAAAGAATATCTACTTAGCACCTTTGCCCCCCATATATCATCGTATGTCTTGGAATTCAAATCTTACCCAAATCTTAGACTCCTGATAAGATTACTCTGTACCCAAAATGCGTCGCTTGCTCTGTCGCGATGACGCCCTCTTTGAACTCAAAAGTGGGCGTCATCGGAACAGTGTTATGACTTATAAACCGTATTGTCCTTTTACGAGATGCGCAATCCCTATCTGTTCCAGGCGGCTCATGGGGGTGAGCATCGAGATGTGAACGATGCCAGGAAGACGACCGATTTCAATGCCTCCTGTGATGGTTACGCGGTTTCTCACCTCATCAATATCCATAGCTGCTAACTTGGCCATTCGTTCGAGACCGTTCATCGCAGCCTGGTTCAAATCTGCACCCGAGCCCACCACCTGAATGGGAGCCACTTCAGTTTGAAGATTAAAGCCGTTCCTTTTGGCTAATGATCGAGCGATCTCTAACTCTTCGCTGGAAGGTAGTCTTGCCAGAGGCGGCAGGTCCTCCATTAGGGGTAATAAGATCGGTCCATCATTTGCCAGTTTTTTTATGACCTCGACCTCAACAGTGACCTCCGCAGACACGTCTGTCGTATGACCAGCAATCTCTCCATCACCCTGCATCGCATGAACATCACCTACGATTATGCCAGCTTGCTCAACCCTGACAGGCGCGATAAGGATAGCTCCTTCACCGACACTATCGATGTCCATGTGGGCATCACTTCTTTTCGCCAGATCTTCTTCGCTGATGGCATGGTCATGAGGTGCACCAATAAGAAACACCCCAAAGTCTCCGGCATTATGGGACGAGGGCATGGTAACCCCGGGCAAGGTTCCAACGTTCCCTATCATCGGCCGAATCTTCGATACAATGCCAGCAGGCATATCTGCCAGAGCAAAAACTAATACGGAGTGGCACGAAGACCCCACAGGTGCTCCTGAATAGTCTTCTGCATTTCTGGCTATTTCTTCTGCTACGTCTTTGGGAACTGTTACCCCCACCTTGCGATTATCGTCAAACACCATCGTATATCCACTGGTTACATCAAATGCAGATACAGAAGTGTCGCAATCACCACAGCGGATTGCGTCCCTGCCGATTCCCTTTACGACTGTATTAGGATTGACCTTGCCACACCCCGGACATTTTTTTGCAACAAATGGATCCCCAACAAAACTTCCCTCACGAGGAGTTTCAGTCCCAGACGCTGAAGCTTTGGAAGTAATATTGATCTTTCTAATCTTCAGTGCCACACCGTCTCCAACTTCGGCGCCAGAAACAGCTACGGGACGGCTGATCGTGTGACCACTCTCAACCTCTGGCGTAATCATAGGACCATAGCAAGCCGGTTCCGTGCCCGTTACAATTAGGCCACCATCTTTAACAGGGCCAAGCATGTCAGTCTCTGGACCTACTAGATCAACAAATTGACTTACATTGACTATATCTTCACCCGATGACGTCATTTGATCCCCTCCTCTCTGTCTTGACAGAGTAAAGATCTAACCTTTCTTAATTTCTCTGTGATCAGAACTTTGCATAGTAATCGTCGATACACGGCGAACGGTAAGGCTTGTCTCTCCAAACCATCACTCATGTAAAGGTGACTAAAGAAAACGTTGACTTGGTTTTCCTTATCTTCAGGTTCTGCGAAGCTCAAAAGAATTTTATATGGTATTGATAGGAACCGATAAAATCACGATAAAACCATGCTGCAAATCTTGTCAACCAGAAAAACCGGGTGGCGGGAGTGAACCTGAGATCACCTGACCAAGGTTAAGACTCGGTCAGGTATACATCTCGATCCGGACGCCCCCTTTTAGTAGTCTGCAGAGTCATACTGTGTGATGGGAATCTATGAACGACCCAGAGGTACCTTGGGACCGATCAGTTACGTGGAAGCCATGAAATGGATTAAGCATCTGTACTGATTCTCGGCCTTTTGAGGATGAAGTTCTCCGCCTCGTCCGTACTGCTCACAGAAGAATAGAAAATTGGACCTTTATAGGATTTCTTCAATTCTGTTATCGACTAGTTGGATCACATCATCTGGGCTGGCATAACTGTTTTGACCCTTAGCTAACCTAACCTCACAGCTGGTATGTCTGTCTACACGAAGACAGGGATAAACTGTACTGGGAAATACGATATCCATACTGACCACATTGGTCTCAGACTCAGGAGCGACCGCCCAACCAAATGAACTGATAAGTTCTGTTGCCCTTGAGCCTACTGCAATGTCCTCGTCAGCAAGGTCTTTTTGCCATCCGATGATGGCTTTTTCAGCGCCTTGGTACATTAAGGCCGCATTAGCGGCATCTAAATATGTACGTTTCTTGCTAGCTGGAAAATCTTTGGGGTCGACAATGGATTCCATCTACTTTCCCTAACCCATGAGGTTGTTTATCCTGTCTGACCGTGTAGGGACATATCTAAGGCCGCACTTTCTTCACTGAGATGAAGTTAGCTTGAGGCCCACGATTCCAGTAATAATTAGGAAAATAAATAAAACTCTAGCTATTTCACGCGATTCATTAAAAAGTAAAATACCCATCAGTGCTGTGCCAACTGCTCCAATTCCAGTCCAAACGGCATATCCTGTACCTACCGGCAGGATTTTCAATGCTTGAGACAAGAAAAATATGCTTATAAACATGGCCACCAGCGTGATCCCACTCGACAAAGGTTTAGTGAAACCTTCAGAATATTTCATAGCTATTGCCCAAACTACTTCGAATAAACCCGCAACAAAGAGATAATTCCACGCCATTGATACTTTTCTCCTTTTCCCAAACACACTACTTGAGTTTAGATCTTAACTTAGTACGAGATAGACTGTAACTCTATATGGCTAAAGACCTAAGCAGCTCGTGGATTATTGTAGATAACCCCACGTAACATGGTATCGGTTGGGAAGATAGTATCACCGAGTATGGTTGTTGAGCAACAGTAGGGAAAAGTTCATGTCTCTTGCCAAACTTAATAGCCAAAGGTCATAAGGAATTTGTCACGATCTGAAATGGAGATGTGGAAATTTTCAGAGCTCATAAACTTACCCTCAAATTCCAAACAACCTTGCCGGAGGGGCGAAGGGATGAGACACTAGCTTCGGTCCAGTAAAGCTGAGTCACTTTCAGCCGTATATGCTGCAGACCGCATGAGAGAATTTCGGGCCAGCGACTAATCCGTACCATATACTTCCATTAGCTCAACTTCGGCTTCCGGTGCAATGAGCGAAACGTAATCTTGGATGTCCTGCAGATGTTCATAAACACCCTGCTCTCCAATACCAGGTGGTGCATATACCGTGAAGAAGACCCGCTCGGTCTTGGAGGTGATTTGCGTGCGACCATCGGGGCCGTATACCACGGTGGAGACGATACCTTGGGTATCAGCTATGAACATGTCCCTTGGCTGCGGTGTTTGTTCTTGACCGTTGAGTCGAATGTATGTCTCGCTACCATCGGCCACATCAATCCTCACCGGTGGTTTCAGAACTTCTAAGTCGTGGCCTGCGGTCAAAAGCTGGTTTTTCAGTTCTGCCATAAACATGGCTTCAACCAGTGCTGCCACTCGAGGTATCGATTTGCCTTTAAGGACTACTGACTCAAGTTGCAGTAGGACATGATAGGTTTTCTTGAAGCGCTTGTAGTAGGAGTTATATGCCTCAATGACGGGAAGGGCTTTCAGCGCAGCCCTGTCCAGACTGCCAAAGCGAGAGCGCAGCTCTTTCTCGAGCTGTTCCTTTTGTTTCTCAAGCTTAGGGTGATGTTTTGGGTTGGCAACATGACCCATGGCGAGTATCCCCACTGCAGCCCCAGGATAGGTCTTTTCCCAGGACTCTGACACGTTGAACATGGTTGGTATCTCCTCAAGTTGGCACCATTGATTGCTCCTGCCTTTAAGCAATGTTTGGGCTCAGTCTGTACACCATAAACTCCTATAGAATCACTCTTTTCAGATTCAACAAGGATCTAGGGGACAGACAGTTAGATTCAATTTCATCAAAGGAGATCCTTACCTTCCTGACCTCCATCACCGAGGGCACCAAACGAGCAACCAAGCATAGCTGATACTCACATCTCAGATCTTTTTTCAACTTCATGCGCGAGACTCTCAATCCGAGTTTTCAGAATCCTTGCGATGCACCTATGCTGAAAAAGCTTTTCCGGCCAGCCACAGCAATGCACTGGAATATCATTGAAAAAGAGACTATCGATGAGGCTATTTTTAGAACCATTAAAATACGTATTCTAACGCTTGAACTTGAATTTGTGTTCTACGGATGAGTGTGGCAGTTGGTGAAAGGGCGATCCGGGATACAGTAGAAGCGTAAATCAAGAACCTCGGCACACCCAGAGCCGCTCTCAAGGAAGTTCAACTGTTCGAATAAGTTGCGATGCCCTGCAGCTTGCTGGAGGATCATTCATTTTGATTTTCTATTGAGCCAAAAGCCAAGGCTTACTTACAATAATCAGCAATCCCCAACCTATTAGAACACCGCCGAGTGGAGCACTCATTTTACGGCCCCAGGGCATATTCTTTTCAATGGCCATCATTGCTCCTAGTGCCAGCATCCACCCAACGCTTCCGGTACCAACAACGAACATCAAAAGCATCAACGCCCAGCAGCAGCCCACACAGAAAATCCCATGATGTATGCCGAGCATAAAAGAGTGCAATTGATCGCGTCTTCCTCGCCAGTACTGCATGACAAAGCTCAAGGGTGCACGACATTTATCCAGACAGCGGTATTTCAAAGAGGAGAACTGGAAGCTCCCCGCCAACACAAGAATGCCAGCGCCAAGCACCCAGCCATTGGACTGAACCCAAGGAACCCGACCGAGTAGTTGATGTAGGCCCCAATCGCCCAGATGGGCTGCAACCCCGAAGCCGGCCCAAACAAGGATATAGCCGGCGATAAGCAAAGCCACGAGCTGTAGGTGGTTCTTTTTCCTGATCGTCAATCGGCGAAAAATTTCGATTAGAGGAAGGGTGCTCGGAAGCATCATGGCAACAGTCATCAATGTCCAGCCAACGAGATAAAGAATCATGGAAAACCCATGGAAGTGCATACTCGGGCCTGCGTGAGCACTCTGCCCCCAAAGTCCATGTTGAAGGTAGCGACTGTACGGTGAGTGTTCCCACGCCCAAAGAGTAAACCAGGCCAGCAGAATCAATGCTCCCATGATCGCCAGAAAAGTTC
>JARRNM010000042.1:0-26514 GCA_037384945.1 Deltaproteobacteria bacterium | reverse complement strand
AAGGACGGCACGATGAACTAATCGAGTGCCATGGTGAATACTGCCGCCTCTTTGTTATTACTTCACCCTCTTGCCACCGGCATCAATTAAGCCTTTGTCCCGGTGGAATTATTATCGAACCGGGTGAACTGCATATCATAGAGGCGGCAGTATTCACCATGGCACTCGATTAGTTCATCGTGCCGTCCTTGTTCCACGATCCGTCCATCATCCACCACTACTATTCGGTCCGCATTCTGGATAGTTGATAGCCGGTGGGCAATAACCAGAGTTGTTCGCCCCGACATAAGATTTTCCAGGGCCTTCTGCACCTCCATTTCCGCCTCGCTGTCCAATGATGAGGTGGCCTCGTCTAGAATAAGGATTGGCGCGTTCTTGAGCAGGGCCCTGGCAATGCATAGTCGCTGCCGCTCTCCGCCCGAAAGCCGCGCTCCTTGCTCTCCTATGATCGTTTCAAAGCCTTGCTCCATTCTCATTACGAAGCCATAAGCATTTGCTGCCTTGGCGGCAGCAATGATTTCTTGTTCGCTCTTGCGTATATCTCCATAGGCTATGTTATTTCTCACTGTGTCGTTAAAGAGAATGGTTTGTTGGGTTACCAGGGCTATTTGGGCCCGGAGGGAGCTGACAGTCACGTCACGTATGTCAACTTCGTCAATCAAAACGGCTCCGTCAGTCACCTCGTAGAATCTAGGAATCAAGTCCACTAAAGTGCTCTTCCCTGCCCCGCTTACCCCCACGATTGCGACTATTTCACCAGCATTCACCCGCAAATTAATCTCTTTGAGAACGGGTTCATTGTCGTATCTAAAATTGACATTACGAAACGCTAGTTCTCTTTCCATGGGTCTCAAGTGGACGGCGTTTGTTTTGTCTTCAATGACTGGTGGGGTATCCAAAATTTCAAAGACTCTATAAGCTGCTGCCATTCCCTCCTGTACCACATTGTTTACTTTACTCAGTCGCTTCACCGGCTCGTAAACCATAAGCAAGGCGCCAAGAAAGGAAAAGAACTCCCCCGGTGAGGACACCCCTTGGATAACTCGGTGACCCCCATAGAGAATGACCAAGGCAATGGCAACACCTCCCATAAATTCCATGAGGGGTGAAGAGAGAGCCCGCACCATGACTAGCTTCATCAAGTACCGGAAATATCTAGTGTTTTCTTTATAAAAACGCTCCTTTTCGTACTCCTCCATGCCGAAGGCTTTAACAATGCGGCTGCCACCTATGGTCTCGTGCAGGATTATGGAGATGTCACCCATGGATTCCTGGCTCTTTGTGCTTATTCGTCGAAGCATTCTGCCAAACTTCACTATGGGAAAAAAGGCAAAAGGCAGAACCACCATAGCCACAGCAGCAAGTTGCCAATCCCGATAAAACATAACGGCTACCAAGCCGACAACCGTCAATGGGTCTTTGAGTATCCCGGTCACCGCGTTGGAGACCGCCCCCTGGATTAGATTGACGTCGTTGGTTACCCGAGACATTAACAGTCCAGTGGGCATCCTATCGAAAAAAGCGAGGGGCAGTCTCTGGAGATGGTCGTAGAGCTGTTGTCTTAACTCAACAATAATTCTCTGCCCAACATAACTCATGAAGTAGGCCTGGCCCCAATCACTCAACCCTTTACCAGCAAACACCATAAGCACTACAATGGCCAGAAATTTGAGCATCTCCTCTCTTTTGTTCACAAAAATATCGTCTATAACCGGCTTGATCAAATACGGCAGGGCGGCGGTACAAAGAGCCAATCCCACCATGCACACCATGGCAAGTGCCAGACGGCGCCAGTATGGTTTGACCAACTCCAGCAATCGTCCATAGAGATTCATCGAGTAATTATCCCCTGTTCATCAACTCTAGGGCTATGGCTGCCGCTTTCTCGGAGGCCCCGGCAGTTCCCAGCTGTTCGCGGACATCTTGTAACCGTCTCTTTATCCACTCCTTGCGTCGATCATCATTGAGAATCTTCATAGACTCCCGGGCAAGACGATCCGGGGTAGCTTCGTGCTGGATCAACTCTGGTGCAACAGTCTCACCCGCTATTATATTGGCGAGGGCAAGGCGATTCACTTTTACCAGCCTTTTCCCAATCCAATAGGTCAAAGGGTTCACTTTGTATACGACCACTAGCGGAGTTCCGAGGATAGCCGCCTCCAGAGTAACCGTACCCGAGGCGGCTACGATCAGCTCGCACGCTCCAATAACTTCATGGGTACTGCCCTTAACCACCGTCAAGGGCAGATCTCTGCCCCTCAAATAGGGATTGATCTTTTCCCTGCCGATGGTGGGGGCGAGGGGTACAAGAAAGTGCACTTCGGGGACCATCTCGACGAGAATGGCCGCCATATCAAGCATTACCGGCAACAGTCTCGACACTTCGCTGCTTCTGCTCCCCGGAAGGAGCCCAATTAACCGACGTGAGCCATTCTTGCCATACCGCCGGCCAAGTAAGTCCTCTTCCTCCAGTCCAATAATGTCTAGAAGCGGATGGCCAACAAAAGAGACTCTCACTCCCGCCTCTTGATAAAGCTTTTCCTCGAAGGGGAGAATCACCACCATCCTATCCACTCGGCTACGAATGGTATTGATCCGTCCCGGCCGCCAAGCCCAAATCTGTGGGCTCACGTAATACATGACTGGAATACCATGTCTTTTGGCTCTGCCGGCCAACATAAGATTAAACTCAGGATAATCGATCAAAATGATCAAGTCCGGCCGCCAGTGGCTCAGGCTGGCCGAGATCTCCCTGAAGGCCTCGAAAATGGTGAGAAGCCTCTTCGCTCCTGGCAAACCAACCACGGCCATCTCCTCGGCATGACGGAGGAGTCTCACGCCCGCTTCTTTCATCCGTGAGCCTCCCACCCCCAGGAAACAGATAGAGGGATCTACGGTGCGGATGGCCTTGACCAATTTGCCGCCGTATAGATCCCCCGAGGCTTCCCCAGCTATGATCAATACCCTCTTGCCGCTGGCCACCATGAGCCCTACACTGTTGAAAACAGCAGCTGCTTGACCATTTATCGAGTCAGTATCGAACCACAGAGAACACGGAGCAGCGAAGCTACTAACAAATTCTAAATCCTAAATCCCAAGCACGAAACAAATCCGAATTCTTCACCCTGTGGAATCCTCCGTAGGAGGGCCGCCCACTGGCGGCATTCCACAGGGCAGTTTCTTCAATGTTCAAAACAAGGTCCAATCAGTATACAATTTCGAAGTTTTGGTCATTTGAGTTTTGAAAATTTGGATTTGCCCTTCGACTCTGCTCAGGACCGTGAGCCTGCCGAACGGCTCGTCGAACCATTTAGGATTTCCATATTCGGATTTCGGATTTATTCCCCCCTGTGCCCCCTGTGGTTCAGCGGACACCCAATTCCACCGGTCGGTCCTTTCAATGAGAAGTTTTAACCCAAACCAAGAGCAACTCCCAAGCTTTCCATCTGTTCCTTTATCAATTCACTTACTTGCGTAGCGACCTCGAGGGCCTTGCGCCCCTCCTTTCCAGTAACCATCGGTCTCTTGCCCGTACGCACCGACTCCGAAAAGGCTCTGAGCTGCTCCTCCAGAGGATCAGCATCAGCAACAGGCAGCTGCTTATATTCAATCTCCGGAAACCCATCTACTCCTCGCTCAGCCAGTTTGCGAAACAATTCAACTTCCCTCTCAGAATAGTCCAGCGACAGGTAGCTATCCGGCTGGAATATTCTAATTTTCCTCATTCTTCTTGCAGAAATTCGGCTGGCCGTAACATTGGCTACACAGCCATTGACAAATTCCAACCTTACCGTGGCAATATCAGTATGAGGAGTAAGCACTTTGGCCCCGCCAACTCTTATATCTTCCAGTGGAAAAGGGACTAAGCTCAAGATGATATCAATATCATGAATCATCAGATCTAGAATCACATCCACCTCAGTGCCTCGTTCATTGAAGGAGCCCAATCGATGAGATTCCACAAACAGTGGCTGGTGCACGTATTCTCTTGCAGCCACTACCGCTGGATTGAATCTTTCCAGATGTCCCACCTGAAGCACAAGGCCCTTTCTCTTTGCCAGTTGAATCAGGGAATCCGCCTCTTCCAGAGTGACGGTCATGGGTTTTTCCACCAGAACGTGGATCCCGGCCTCCAAAAGATCTCGGGTGATTCTGTAGTGATCCTGGGTGGGAACTACCACGTTAGCGGCGTTAACCTTCCCAATAATATCCCGGTGGGAAGAGTAGGCTTTACAAGACAGATCCGCGGCCATCCGGCCGGCCTTACTGGATTCCGAATCAACCACAGCCACCAGGTTGGTCTCTGCAATGGCGGCATATTTCTCTGCGTGAAACTGACCCAAATACCCCACCCCGACAACTGCTACCCGTAGAGCTGAGGGGCTGGATATTACCCGAGGCTTCAAGGGCAGTGGGGTGCCGCATATCACATCCTCGACTGGTCTCTTACCTTTGTCCTCCGTGGTGAAACCAGATAGGGCTGTGGCAGCCTCCCAGCCTTCTGACATGGAGAGGATGGCAATCCTGGCATCGTCGGCGGCCTGGATCATCTTTTCCCTGTCAAACATAAGAGTCTTCCCCGCCTCCACGACCAATACCGAAGCGCCCACCTCTTTCATGGTCTCAATGGTTTGTAGTCCCACGGCCGGGACATCGAAGCGCAGGTCTTGCTGAGGCTTGGACACCTTCACCACTACCACTTCACTTTTGCCCAACTGGCCACCGCGACGGATGGCTTCATCAGTGCCCTCGATAGCCTCCACTGCCAGCACTGCCTGATCCCTGACCAAGATACATTGTCCAATATCCAGTTTTCCGATCTCTTTAGCCAGGTTCCAGCCGAATTCAACGTCTCTTTTCTCCCTGGAATTTGGCTTGCGCCTGGTGAGAATCCCTGGGGGGGCCAGCAGTTCTGGCAAAAAAAGGGTCGAGGGCCTTACTCTGATACCGTGCCTTTCCAACTCTTCGGTAAAAGCCCTGAGGATTGCATCATCCTTTTTGTGTAACATCCGGGCGAGCAATCTTACGGCCTTCCAGTCCGGTCTGATTTTGCTGTAAAGCTTGGTTTTGGCCACAGTGCCGGCCATAGCCACTTCGGAGACCTGGGCTTTTTCAAAGATCTCTATCATCCGGCCCAACTTCCCCAGGCTTACCCAGGCACATAGGCTCGATTGACACTTTTTTTCGCTGAGAACAACTCCCTTTCGATTATCTTTTCACTTGATTCCGGATGGTGAATCCGACTAAATAGCGCTGAAGGCAGATTACGGCGCAACGTCTATTCTGTCTCCCCGCCCAAGCCATTCTGTACGTCTCGCCAAATCCGCAAGCCCCAATCGATCAACGGGTGATGCCCCGTTGTGATCTTCGAATAAAACCCACCAAGATTTTCACTTCCTCCACGTCACCGAACTGACTCTCAGCCACCTCCAGTGCCTCTGCCAGGGTCCTTTCGCTGAGAAACAAAATGCGATAGCATTGCTTTAATATCTTCAGCACCGTGGGCGGGAAGTTCTTGCGCTTTAGACCAATGGTGTTGAGCCCATAAAGCCTAGCCCGATGGCCAGAAACAAGCATAAAAGGTGGTATATCCTTGGTTACTCCGGTCTTCCCACCGATGTAAGCGTGAGTTCCAATGCGGACAAATTGGTGTACGGCACAGAGTCCCCCGATTGTTGCATGGTCATCAACTGTTACGTGACCTGCCAAGGTCGCCGCATTTGCCATTATTACATGGTTTCCTATAATACTGTCGTGCGCCACATGGCTATATGCCATGAATAAGTTGTTATCCCCTATCCGGGTGATTTCATCCCCGTCCACACTGGCTCGGTTGATGGTAACAAACTCTCTAATAACGTTGTTGTCCCCTATTATTGTCTCTGTGGGGCGACCGTCAAATTTGAGGTCCTGGGGTGGCGTGCCCACTGAAGCATAGGAATATATCTCACAACCTTTGCCAATGGTTGTATAGGGCGCAATATGGGCATGGGAGTGAATTCGGCAACTTCTACCTATTATCACCTCCTCATCAATCACGGCGTATGGACCGACAATCACATCCACTGAAAGTTTAGCGCCAGGATGAATTACTGCCGTGGGATGTATCTGCCCCGAGCTCCCTTCAGCTTTCATCTGCAGGTGTCTCATTTCTTCCTCTTTCAATAGCTGCCATCAACTCAGCCTCTGCGACCAAGGTCTCTTCAACGTAAGCCTCTCCCCGCATTTTGAAGACCCTCTGTTTCTGCCGGATGGTGGTGAGTTTGAGCCGCAGCTGATCACCAGGGACAACTGGCTTGCGAAATCTTACCTTGTCAACGCCCATAAAATAAACGAGACTACCAGCCCACTCTTTTGGGCTGGAGTGAAAGGCGAGTACGCCCCCCACTTGAGCCATGGCCTCAATAATGAGCACTCCTGGCATGATGGGATTGCCGGGAAAGTGGCCTGCGAAGAACGGTTCGTTTATGGTCACGTTCTTGATCCCTACAATTTCCTCCCCTGCCTTTAAACTCTCGATCCTATCCACTAGCAAGAAAGGATAGCGGTGCGGCATGATCTCCATTATCTCTCTGACATCTATCATCACAGACACCTCTTTTGTTAAACGGGCTCTCGATCAAATCCAGCCTTCATCACCTTTGCAACCATTTAAGTAAACCACAAAGAACACGAAGAGCACAAAGATTTTAGATAACAATGGAAATTTCCTCTGTGATCTTTGGGTACTTTGTGCTGATAGACTACCGGTATGGTGAATAGCTCCTTGGCCAACAGGCGGCTAAGAATCTATGGCCTGCTCTAGTTCAGCCAACCTCTTTTCCAAACTTATGATCTTTTTCCGGAGTTCAGGAAGACGACTCAATATCTGGCAGTTTTTCAGCCAGACTCGATGGGAAATTGCAGGGCTGCCCGAAACGGTTTGCCCCTGAGGAATAGATTTGGCGATCCCCGATTGGGCGCCTACCTGAACATTGTCTCCAATCTCAAGATGTCCGGTTACTCCCACTTGCCCAGCCAATATGACATTTTTGCCAATCTTAGTGCTGCCGGAAATCCCAACCTGGGCTATGATTATGCTATCTTGTCCTACAATTACGTTATGGGCAATCTGGACGAGGTTATCTATTTTGGCTCCCCGCTGAATCCAGGTTTTGCCCATGGTGGCTCTATCGATTGTACAGTTAGCGCCGATCTCCACATCATCATCAATCTGGACTATACCCACTTGAGGAATTTTGAAATAGCTGCAGCCGTCTCGGGCAAAGCCAAATCCATCACTGCCTACTACAGTGCCACTGTGGATAATCACCCGATTGCCAATAATGCAGCGGTCAAGAATGGTAACGTTTGGATATATGATTGAATCGTGACCGATGCAGACCCCTGAGCCCACATAGACACCACCGTGCAAGGTAACCCCGTCCCCCAGCACTGCAGCGTCTCCCAGGTAGACGTTGGGTTGGATCGAAACGCTATCTCCCAGCTTAACTTCTGCCCCTATGTGAGCTTTACTGCTCACCTCCCATAGTGCACGCGGCTTAGGGGCAAAGAGTGAGAGTATCTTGGCGAAGGCGAGGTATGGATTCTCTGTGACAATGAGCGGTTTATGGATATCTCTTAGTTTTGGCGGGACAATGAGGGCGCCCGCCTTTGACTCATGGGCCTTTATTACATACTTGGGACCTACCACAAAGGAAATCTGACTTACCTGGGCTTCCTCTAGACCTGCCACTCCGCTGACCCGGAACTCAGGATCTCCCTGAAGCTCACCCCCCACCAGGCGAGCCAACTCCCCCAATGTTCTCTCTACAATACCATCACCTGCCATTACACCTTGGCCTCATCCAATACTTCCCGGTTTGCTATGGTGCGGATATTTGACCATTCGGCCGCTGCGCCCACTTCAGGAGCTCAACTTTTAGATTACAGTTTGAAAATCGTGTTATTCGGGCAAATTCCGGAGTAATCAAATGCCTTGCGTCCTTGGCTGGTAATTGATGATTATTCGTCAGTCTTTGCAGTCGGTGACGCGGCATTTAGTTGCTGAATTATCTTGTCCGTCAGATTGAGTGAATCTGGCGCGTACAAGATACCAGCACCATGAATTTCAAAAATCATGGTATAGCCCCCTTCTTTGCCAATCTTGGCCACGATTTCTAACACTTTTGTCTTGAGCGGTGACAGCAGTTCCTGCTCTCTTTTGCCCATGGAGCGATTGGCTTGCTCCACATCCTGCTCTAACCTTTTCTCCATGGAGACGATCTCCAAGTACTTGCTCTTCTTCACCTCATCGCTCCATATTGGCTCCTTCTTTTGAAATTCTTCTTTCAGTGCCTTTATCTGCTGCCGCGTGGTCTCTAGCTTGTCGCGAATCGGTTGCATTTCGGCTTTGAATGTCGCCAGCCCTTCCCTTCCCATGTCGGAGCGATCAACAATGGCCTGTTGGTCGAAGAAACCCAATTTGACGATCTCTGCCGCCAAAACCTGGGTGCTAAAGCAAAGAAAAAGAAATACAGCCAAAAACGTTTTGCAAATCCTCATGTCGATTCTCCTTACCCCCGATTGCCTCAAGTTCACCTTTTTATTTTTACTACTTTAGAAGACCTGGTAGCCTATAATATAGAAGGTTTTCGCTCTGTGCAATTACGCTTTTACCGCTCAGTCCTCATATTTCCCCACACCTTGTTGCGAGACCGTGAAGATGGCTGTACCCGCCCGCCATGCGAGCAAGGTGATGCAGGCGGGCCACCGGGAAAACACAGGGGACTACCCCCGGAGGGTAGAGCCTACGGCTCGGAGAGAAGGACAACCATCTTCGCGGTCCGCCTTAGACGGATTGACTAAATATAAGGGCTAGAAGAAAACTCCCATAGAGAACTGCCACTTGCTCTGTGGCTCTCCCCTCTTTTTATCAGGGTTGTAACCCCACTCGAGCCTTAAGGGCCCCATGGGGGAGTGCCATCTTATGCCGCCGCCGACGGCATACTTCAAATCACTCAAGTCGATACTCTGGCCATTATCGTAGGCATTGCCTGCATCAAAAAAGAGCACCCCCCTAACCCCCTGCGCTTTTATGAGGGGGAAAAGGAACTCCGTATTGAAGAGCACCATTTTGTTTCCCCCTATGCGATCACCTGTCTTGGGATCTGTGGGACTCACCTGTCCCGAACCAAAAGATCTAATTGAGTTGATACCACCCAGGTAGAAACGCTCATAAATGGGTTCTTCTCCACCACTTCTTATAATATATCCGGTTTTGCCATGCAAAAATCCCACACACTCCCAAAAGAGGGGAAAGTACCAGCTTGAGTTGAGCTCGCCCTTGATGTAACCGGCATTCCCACCCAGTGGTCCTCCGGCGTAATCCAGTGTTATGCTGTTGTCTGATCCCCGGGTGGTAAGAAAAGGGTGGTCTTTGCTGTCTCTTCTCAGGGTTGAGCTAACGGCACTGGTGATCAGTCTCCCTTCTTGGTCTTTGATTACCTGGGCTGCGTTGGAAGAAACATTGGATATAACTGCATCGTCGTAAAGATACGAGAAGTAAAGCCTGGTGTAATCCAAGACCGGGTAACCGAAAGCGAGCCTACCCCCCCAACTGTTCTTGTTATATTCGTCATAGTCTCTCTTCCAGTTATAGGCCTCCACTGTCATGGAAAGGGGGATGTCCAACAGCCATGGTTCGGTAAATCTCAGGGAAAAGGTATTGGAAACGCTCCCTAGCTGGGCACTAAACGATAGATCCTGGCCGAGGCCGAAGAGATTACTCTCGGCAATCTGCCCTTGAAAGAAGACTTGATCTGCCGAACTGTAGCCAGCCCCGGCAGAGATATGCCTTGTGGGCTTTTCCTTGACTTTTACCGTGACATCCATTTTGTCGGGTGTTTTTCCCTTTCTGGTATCTATGTCTACCGTTTCGAAAAAGTCAAGTCTCCGCAGATTAGCTACACTTCTTTCCAAATCGGCCTTACTGTACCGGGCACCTTCAATTATCTTTAACTGGCGCCTGATGACCTTGTCACGAGTCTTGGTGTCGCCGACAATATCAATCCTGTCGAAATAGACTATCTCACCCTTCTTTATCTGGTAGTCAACATCCACAACTTGGTGCCTTTCGTCCTTGCGGATATTTGGTGCCACCTCGGCAAAAGCGTATCCCCGCGAGGTGAAGTAATCGGTAAGATTTTGCAGATCCTTTGCCAGGTCTTCACGATTAAAGTACTTTTGTTCAGACAACTTGATCATGCTCAGAAGGGTTATCTTTGGCTCAATATCTTTCCCGCTCACGTCCGCTTTCCCCATCCGGAATCGATGTCCCTCCTCGATGGGAAAGATTACGTAAATTCCCTCTTCATCGTATGTAGTCTCAGGCCTTCCCACCCTGACATCCATAAAACCGTAGTTGAGGTAGAAGGCGGCGATCCTGTCCGAATCCACCTCGAGCTTCTCTTTTTTTAGAATCCCTGATTCAGTGAGCCAGAAGAACATGCCCTTCTCGGAAGTCTGGATCACGTCTTTGAGTTCATCATCGGAAAAGTGCTGATTTCCCGTGAAGGTAATCCTACGGATGTAGAGTTTCTTTTTCTCCTTGATGTTGAAGGTGACATCTACTTTGTTTCCCTCAAGAGGCTTAACCTCATAAGTAACTTCTGCGTCGTAGTAGCCTTTGTCCCGATAGAGCGAGCGAATCTTCTCCACGTCTTCCTTTAAAACTGAACGCTGGAGTATACTGTATTGTCGGGTAGTTATAGCAGTTTGAATGTCTTCTTTTGAGATAACGTTGGCGCCATGTATGGTAACTTGGTCAATGGTGGGCTTTTCTGACACCACGAAGACCACATCCTCTCCCTTTGGCGTTTCCTCTGCCTCAATGCGGACCTCCTTGAAATAGCCCATCTTGTATATCGCTGTCAAATCCCGGCGCAGCTTGGCTTGATCGAAAAGATCGCCGCTCTTGGTTTTTATATTGAGTTTGATGGCCTCAGTTTCGATGCGCTCATTACCGGCAACCGTAACCCTGTTGATTTTTTTCCTTCTCATTATGCGCATGCCAACCTCATCTGAAAGCTCAGACACTGCGCTAGCAAGGTTTTCCAATCCTTCTTGGGTTACATAGATGGAGGCCGTGGGACGGCGATTGGCAACATCCACCAGTCGCACATCAAAACTGATTTGCTCTCCTATCTTACTCATGCTTCCATAAAGGACAAAATTAGTTTGCAGCTCTGCCCCGATTTTCCTGGCCTGAACATCCGACATCTCTCGAGCCGACAACGACGGCTTTTCCTGCAAAATCTCAAGGGCAGACACCGGTTGGAATCCTTGCAGTCTAAGGGTTCTAACCATCATGTCCATTAATGGTTTGCGCAGATGATTAAGATCCTCTTCGCTGTGAAAGGTGAGGGGGATAATGGCAAGGCGTATGGCTCTGGAATAGACCAGCTGGGGCCAGACGAGAGACAGTCCCAGAAGAACAAAAAGAAGGCGAAATTTCACAACTCACTCGCTCTCCGCAGGTCACTAAATCTCGTTCAGCAATCCGTCCTTCATCTGCAACTGTCTTTGCATCATGCCTGCAAGTTCTAGATTATGAGTAACGACAACCAAGCTCACCTTTTGTTCCTGGTTGAGACGGAGCAGAAGTTTGTGAATGTTCCGACTGGTTTGAGTGTCCAAATTGCCCGTGGGCTCATCCGCGAGAAGCACCTTTGGCCTCAACACCAAAGCCCTCGCAACCGCAACCCTCTGCTGCTCGCCTCCAGAAAGTTCTCCGACACGATGCTGAATACGATGGCTCAAGCCAACCAGTTCCAAAACCTCCCGGGCGATCTCCCTTGATTTTCTTTTACTCAACCGCCCGATGAGTGCTGGTAACATGACATTTTCCAGGGCGGAAAATTCAGAGAGCAGATGGTGAAACTGAAAGACAAACCCAATGCTGCGGTTGCGGTAGGCCGACAGCTGGGTCTCGGGGAAAGTTAACACATTGACCCCCTCATAAATAACCTCGCCAGCGTTAGGACGCTCAAGAGTTCCCAAAATGTGCAGGAGTGTGCTCTTTCCCACTCCGGAAGCGCCAGCCACCGCAATGCTTTCCTGCCCTGAGAGGGCTAGATCGACCCCACGCAACACATCCACCCGGCGTTCGCCACTGCCGAAATGTTTGTAAACACCCTTAACCTGGAGAATGGGCTCGGCGCTATTCATAGCGGATGGCCTCTGCTGGGTCAAGTCGTGAAGCTTGCCAGGCCGGATACAGAGTCGCCGCCAGGGTGATGACCATTGCAGCCACAGCAATGAGAGCTACGTCTAGCGGATCCATTTTAACCGGCAGAGTAGATATGTAATAAACATCCTGCGGTAATTCGACGAACTTGTAGGTTGCCAGAAGCTCACAGAGGGCAAAACCCCCCACCAGCCCCAGTATGGTGCCCACCAGACCTATAACCGCCCCCTCGATCATAAAAATTTTCATGATGCTCCTGCGCGTGGCCCCCATGGACTTGAGGATGGCAATATCCCTGGTCTTCTCTAAAACAACCATGATCAAAGTACCAACAATATTGAAGGCAGCCACTAATATAATCAAAGTGAGGATGATGAACATAACTATCTTTTCCAACTTCAGAGCAGAAAAAAGGTTCTTATTCATCCTCATCCAGTCCCTGCTCCAGTAGGGATATCCCCCCAGGGCCTTGCTAATGGCCCTGGCCACTCGACCCGCCTCATAAATATCAGACACCCTCACTTCAATACCAGTGACTCGATCTCCAAGGCCGAGAAAGCGCTGCGCAGCCCGTAGGGATACATAGGCTAAAGTGGAATCGTATTCGTACATTCCCGAGTCAAATATTCCCGTCACCCTGAAAGTCTGGCTGCGAGGGACTTGGCCAAGGGGAGTGAGCCGGCCCAAGGGAGAGATAACCGTCACTGGCTCTCCCTGGGACACACCTAAATTCCTTGCGAGTTCGTTACCCAAAATTATTCCTGGAGTACCCAGGTGCCCGCTCAATCTATTCTCAGCTGCCAACTCCTTTAGGCTACCGGCACGCAAATTTTTTGGCAGATTGATGACTTTGCCAGCCGTATTGGGATCTAGACCCCTTAGCACCGCCCCCGATATGGCCTGACCCGACCTGATCATTACCTGGGTATAGATGAAAGGCGTGGCAGCAACTACCCCTGATACCCCTTCCACCTTCGCCTTCACTTGCTCATAGTTCGAAATGTTGCCGTCAAAACGGGAGATCACCACATGAGAAGTAACCCCGAGAATCTTCTCCCGGAGGTCTTCCTTGAAGCCGTTCATCACGGCCAGAACCACTATAAGGGCGGTGACCCCAACCGTAACCCCGGCAATAGAAATTATAGTAATTAGGGAGACAAAGGTTTGTTTGCGTTTGGCCTTTAAATAACGAAGACCTATGAAAAGTTCGTAGGGCATATCAGAAATGGTTCCGGGTAAATATATGCAATTAAGCGATTTAACCGCAAAGGGCACCTAGGGAATTTGAGATTTGAGATTTGAGATCGAAGAGTTACTTAAGTAGGAACTCACAGATTCTGCCTTCTGCAATCTGCAATCTACAATCTACAATCTGCAATGCCAACTCTTTGCGGTTCTCTCGGTCGGCTCCTCTCGCGCCCCGCTTGGTCCTTTGCCAGTTGCCCGAACCGCATGCGCTGAAGCCATCTAAGGTCTTGCTCAGCTCTCTGGCCTCAGGTGGGGAAACAAAATAACCTCCCGGATAGAGGGTAGGTCTGTAAACAACATTACTAAACGATCGATACCTACTCCCTCCCCGGCAGCTGGCGGCATGCCGTATTCGAGGGCACGAATGTAGTCTTCATCCATAAAGTGCGCCTCTTCGTCGCCTGCCTTCCTTGCCTCAACCTGCTTGAGAAACCGCTCCTTCTGATCCTCAGGATCATTCAGCTCAGAAAAACCGTTGGCAATCTCATAGCCGGCTATGAAGAGCTCAAATCTATCCACCAAGGAAGGATCTTCCTGGTTGCGTCTTGAAAGTGGCGACACATCAAGAGGATAATGAGTAATAAAGGTTGGTTGTTCCAGCTTCGGCTCAACCAGAAGATCAAATAGTTTGGTTAAAACCTTGCCAGTCTCTTGTCCGGCTGTGGTGATTCCCAGGGATTCGGCTCTGATTCTTACCTTTGACTCGTCTTCTATTTCGCTGGATTCAAGACCCCCAAAGGTCACAAGAGACTCCGTCAAGCTGTACCGGGGCCAAGGCCGGCCAAGATCAATTTCTTTACCTTGGTAAGTCAGCTTCAGGTTATGATTTAATTGTCGGGCTATAGTGCACACCATCTCCTCGGTTAAAGGCATAAGATCCTCATAGGTGGCATAGGCCTGGTAGAACTCCAGCATGGTAAATTCCGGATTGTGTTGAAATGATATTCCCTCGTTACGAAAATTACGATTTATCTCAAAAACCCGCTCAAAACCGCCCACAAGCAATCTTTTCAAATAGAGTTCCGGGGCAATCCGGAGATACAAATCGATTCCCAGGGAGTTATGAAAGGTCTTGAAAGGGCGGGCAGCGGCTCCACCCGGAATCGGCTGCATCATTGGGGTTTCCACCTCGATAAATCCATAACCTCTCATAAAATTTTGTATTCCTTGAATGATCTTCGATCTCTTGACAAATACCTCGCGGACGCCGTCATTGACCATCAGATCAACGTAACGCTGGCGATACCTGATTTCCATATCCCGCAGACCGTGCCATTTTTCCGGCAAAGGTCGTAGACTCTTGCTAAGTATTCTTACTTCCTGGGCCAGTAATGTGAGTTCACCTGTATGGGTGCGAAATACAGTTCCCTTTACGCCGACAAAATCACCTATGTCCATTTTCTTGAAAAGACCATAGTCCTCTTTACCTACTATATCTTTCTTCACGTAGACCTGTAGTTGGTCGCTTCCATCTTTTATGTGCATAAAGGTCGCTCGGCCAAAAGACCGCATGGACATGATACGGCCGGCACAGACGAAAATCCTTTCCTCCTGTCCCAGGGTCTCCTCGCTCTTATTTTCGTATCGAGCCCGAATGTCTGCCAGGCGATCCTGAACCTGAAAATCATTCGGATACAAGTCAACGCCAGCCTGCCGCAACTCTTTCGCCTTTTCTCTTCGCTGACGCAATATCTGACTTTCTTCACTCATAATATTGCCTCTCAGGAAAAACAAAAATAAACCACAGAGACCACAGAGACCACAGAGAGAGTTTAAATCGAGAGAATACTCCCGGGACTTCGGGGTACTGACTCTATCTACTTAAATCTCTGTGCACTCTGCGTTCTCTGTGGTTTATTCTCACAGCGTGTCCGCGGTGACAACGGACTGGGTTTCGAGAACCTTAAAACGCGTTACCTTAAATCATTTACCTGTTTCAGTCAAGCACTATAGGCAACCACGAGTTCCACCAGAAGAATCCTGGGCAAGCCGGAATCGTCCGCAACTACGTTTTCCTGAAGTGGAAGGAATCAGAAATTGGACTTTGTCCCTTGCCGCCCAAGGAGATAACAGGGGAACTTCCTGAACAAGGCCCATCCGCGGCATGTGCTTGGTACCACCTAGTGCAGCTTGGTGCTTTTGGGGCGAATTGCCGTAAGCTAAGGCTTGCCACAGACCGAAAGTGACCAGGCCGGGAGACTTGGAACGAAAGGAGAGACACCGGTAGCCCCTCGGGCCTGCCTCATAAAGCTCTATGGTGAACTATAAATAAAATTGGGAAACTCTAGGTATAGACAGGGTCTGAGGTCACTCCTTGGGGCTTTTTTCCGCCAGAGGTAGGTGAAGTGTAAAGGTAGTACCACTGCGTCCGTCGCTCTCCAGGAAGATCTTGCCACCATAGTCTTCCACAATCCGGTGAACAATGGTTAGGCCCAGTCCTGTTCCTTGGTCTTTGGTGGTAAAGAACGGATCAAACACTTTCCCCTGATTCTCTGGGAGAATGCCAGGGCCCGTGTCGGCGATGGAGATTTCGGCCAACTCCCGCTTATCGTCAGCCCCGCTCTGGTTTGTGCGAACGGCAGTGGTAATAGTTAGACGGCCACTGTTTTTCATTTCTTGTACTGCATTTAGCACTAAATTCCAGATCACTTGCTGGAGTCTCTGAGCATCAATGTACACCCATAAATTATCAGTCAGATCTTTCTCAATGCTGATAGGCCGAGAGAGATCAGGACTGTTCTTCATCATCTCCAGAGTGCTTTTAATAGCCTCATTTACATCAACCGATTGGTCCACCGCTTTTTCCGGTCGAGAAAAGAGAAGGAATTCATTTACCAAAGCGTTGAGCCTCTCCGCTTCCCTCATGGTAATGTCCATAAGCCGCTGCTGCATAGGGCCAAATTCCACCTCGTCTCTGAGCATCTGAATTGAGCCACTGAGCGAAGCAAGAGGGTTCTTGATCTCATGGGCAATACCAGCTGCAAGTTCCCCAGCCACAGCCAATCGGTCCATCCTCCGTACCTGCTCCTGCATCTGACGAAACTCGGTGAGATCTTGAAAAATCAAGATCAGCCCCATCTCGTCTCCTCCTGGGTCCCTAAGGACCGACTGGGCGAATCCGAGATGTAGTCTGGTGCCGTCTTGCCGCTCGAAATCAACGTCAATCCGCCTCTGTCTATGGGCCGAATCAATACTGCCATCCCCCGCAACGCTAAAAGACAGATGGGGGACAATTTTCGGGAAAATATCACCGATATGGCTGCCCTCCAGCGTGCCAGAGCCCGATCCACAAATCAGCTCGGCTGCTGGGTTAACGTAGGTTATTTCCAGTCTGTCATTGAGAGTAATGAGGCCGGTGCTCATGCTTTGGACGATATTGCGGTGGAGCAATTCAAGCTGATCCAGATCATATTGCTTAGCTTTCAGCTTGACGCTGCTGCGGCGAAGCTCCTCTGCCAAGTAGCTACTAAGCAAGGCCACAACATAGAAGGCCGCTATGTTCATAAGCAAAGTATAGAAAAAATAGCCAATACTGTAGGTCATCAGCTCGGTAGCCCGGGTGTAGAATGGATGGAGAACGTTGAAATACTGCAGATCCAGCAGAGAACCGTAACAGATACTGCTGGCCGAGGCGATTAGGAGGCCTCCTCGGCGATAGAGCATGATCGCTGCATTGATGATAGTGAGGATGTACATGAAAGAGAAGATGCTCTCGATGCCTCCGGTGACATAGATCAGAGCTGTGACGAAAAGGACGTCAAAGACGAGCTGCACATAAGCGAAGAGAGCGTGCTTTTTGATGCGGTTGAGCAACAGGGCGTAGCAAAGAGTCAAAAAGTAGATTATTCCGGTAAGTATATAGAGAGAGAGAAGTGAGGTGTTAAAAAAGGTAGGATAGGCTCTTGCCTGAACAACGACGGTAGCAACCAGCAAAAAAGTGGCAAAAAGTAATCTGAGAAGCATGAGCCACTTGATTTTACTCAGAAGCTCTTTGCTCTCTGTCGAATCTTGTCTGAATGCGGACATAATTGATCAGCCGCCCACTGCTCCGGCCATCTGAAATATGGGAAGATACATGGAGACTACTAGGCCACCGATGGTTCCACCCAAAAAAACCATCATGAATGGCTCAAGCATAGAGGTAAGAGCTTCCACGGCCGCGTCAACTTCATCATCATAAAAGTCCGCAATTTTTGCCAACATCGTATCCAAAGCGCCGGTGGCCTCACCCACCGAGATCATCTGCACCACCATGGACGGAAAGACCTCGCTGTCTGCCAGGGGCTCGGCAATAGTTCGACCCTCACTGATGCTTTGCCTGGTTTCGCGGAGAGCCTCTTCTATGGTTTTATTACCGGCTGTGGCCGCGACTATCTCGAGACTATCCAGGATCGGCACACCACTACTTATCATCGTTCCGAGGGTGCGAGTAAATTTGGCCACTGCGACCTTGCGCAGGAGCATGCCAAAAACCGGTGTCTTGAGAATCAGGTTGTCCACGAGGGCTCGGCCTTTTTCCGTTTTGTAGAATCGTTTAAAGAGAAATATCAACACAACCACGCCCACTACCATGTAAAGAATGTAATGTTTAACAAAGTTACTCATAGCTACGACTATCTGGGTTGGCACAGGCAGAGCCCGGCCAAAATCAGCGAACATGGCCTGGAAAACGGGGATAACAAAAATGAGAATGACAGCCACCACCAGAACTGCAATGCACATGACCACAATGGGGTAGGTCATGGCTCCCTTGACCTTCTTTTTGAGTTTGGACGCCTTCTCTATATAAGCGGCCAAGCGGTTGAGGATAATATCCAGAATACCTCCGATCTCACCAGCGGCCACAAGATTAACAAATAAATCATCAAAGACATCAGGATGTTGCTTCAGCGCATCGGCAAAGGTGGAGCCCTCCTCAACGTCCTCCTTTATGCTCTTTAGTATCCTCTTGAAGGTCCTGTTCTCCTGTTGACCGTAGAGAATCTCAAGGCATTGCACCAACGGCAGACCAGCATCGATCATGGTGGCGAACTGGCGGGTCATAACAACTATGTCTTTTTCGGTCACCTTGGGCTGGAAAAATTTGATGTTCTCGAATAAGTCTTTGGGTCTCGCCTTGATTGTGGTGGGCTCAATACCCTGACGTCTAAGGGTGAGGCGGACAAAGTTTTCGCTGTCAGCCTCCATTTCACCTTTCTTCTTCCTTCCTTTACGGTTGACACCTTTCCATATGAATTCTGGCATGGTCGCTCCTTTTTGAACGCCTGAGGGCTGTCGCTCTACACCAATTTTGTTCTTTTTGGCGATGACTTATATTGACCACAAAGACCACAAACTATATTTGAGATTTTAGATTTGAGATTGTGAATGGCCCAAGTGGAAAATGGAAGATTTCGCAATCCCTGCCTGCCATCGGCTTCGCCTTCAGGCGAGGCGGGCGGGTGCAATCTACAATCAACAATCTGAAATCTTACTCTCCGTGATCTTTGCCTGCCCCGTTAAATCATCATCTCTGGTAAATATCTGGTGGTGAAAGATTATCTTGCAGTTTAATTGCCGACTAGTCTTTCACCGAGCAGCGAACTACCTCCTCAACCGTTGTAATTCCTTCTTTTAACTTATTAATACCGGACTGCCTTAGGGTCAGCATCCCCAAGCGCATTGCTTCACGCTTGATTTCCGTGCTGGAAGCGCCCACGAGAACCAATTCCTTGATCTCCTCATACATGGGCATGACCTCGTAAAGAGCTATCCGTCCTTTATACCCTGTTTGGCTGCAGGTGGGACAACCAGTGCCATGATTGCATTTAAAGCTTCCCACCTCCTCCTCCGGCACCCCTAAATCCAGGAGAGTTTCCTTGGGAATTTCTATCTCTTCTTTGCAGTCCATGCAGACCCGACGGGCCAATCGTTGGGCAAGGATGAGGTTGACAGCCGAGGAGACCAGAAAGGGCTCTACCCCCATGTTGAGCATACGATTGACCGTACTGGGTGCATCATTGGTGTGCAGAGTACTCAAAACCATGTGCCCCGTGAGCGCAGCTTTGATTGAAATCTCCGCTGTCTCAAAGTCACGGATTTCCCCCACCATAATTATGTCCGGGTCCTGGCGCAGAAATGAGCGCAGACATGCAGCGAAGGACAGTCCGATGGCTTCATGTATTTGCACTTGATTTATGCCACCCAGGTTGAATTCGACCGGGTCTTCAGCTGTGGAAATATTCTCTGTTGTTTTGTTTAGTTCTGAAAGGGCACTGTAAAGGGTTGTGGTCTTACCACTGCCGGTGGGTCCTGTCACCAGCACCATGCCGAAGGGTTTGTATATAGCATCTTTAAAATGAGCAAGCTGTTTTTCCTCAAAACCCAACTTGGTCATGTCAAGTTGGAGATTGGACTTGTCAAGCAGTCGGAGTACCACCTTTTCCCCAAAGAGGGTCGGCAGCACCGAGACGCGGAAATCCATCTCCTTACCCTTGGTCTTCAATTTGATCCGACCGTCTTGAGGTAGGCGTCGTTCCGCGATGTCCAGCCTCGACATGATCTTAACCCGCGAGATAAGAGCATTTTTGAGTTTCATCGGTGGCTTCATGACTTCGTAAAGCACGCCGTCAATCCTATAGCGCACCCGGAAACTTTTTTCATAAGGCTCAATATGGATATCACTGGCTACTTTCTTGATGGCATCCACTAAGATAAGATTCACCAGTTTGACCACCGGCGCCTGCTCTGCTGCGCTTTCCAGTTCGCCGAGATCAAGCTCCTCAGAACCTTCGACCACATCAACCCCATCTTCGTCGAACTCCTGCATGACATCTTCTAAAGCAGCACCCGCATCATAGAACCTGTCCATGGCAGATTTTATGGAACTTTCGGTGGCAACGGTGACTCGTATGTTCTTTCTGGTGAGAAATTTAATGTCGTCAATGATGAATATATTGGAGGGATCCACCATGGCTATGGTAAGGGTTTGTCCTTCCAGGGATATGGGCACTATTCGGTACTTATTGACGATATTGCCTGGAATCATCTCGATAACGTCTGGATCAACGTCGAGCTTGGAGGGATCAGTGGACGGAACCCCGAATTGCTTGCTCAGGAACTCCATGAGCTCGGCCTCTTCGATGTATCCCATTTTGACGAGGTTGCTACCCAGCATGCCCCCGTTGGCCTTCTGCTCTTGGAGTGCATTCTCCAGCTGTTCGGAGGTGATCAAACCCTCACGTACCAAGAAATTACCCAACTTCTGCGCCATATGTCGACCCTTAACTACCCTGGCAAGATTTTTTTAACTTCGGTCTTGGGCTATTTATGCAAAATACAGACCAAGGATCAAAGTATTGATCTTCACCAGCGAACCCAACCTTTTTTGTCTGGCCATAGCAAAAAAATATCCTAAATCGTCAATAATACTTGTAACTTAGGAGATTAATTTTTCTTTGTCAAGGTAAAACCCCTGGGCTGAGGACTGAGAGCTTATGGTAATAAGACTGGACTACCAGCCAGCGCAGCCGGCGATTTGTCACACATCCAGGCAGGTCCAGTCGGTGCTTCAATTGACGCATAACTTTTGACTTTGCGCTGCCCCCAGGGCCGGTCTATCCTTCATCCGGAAGTCTGTGGAAGATCCCCTCTGAAGCTAAGGGGCAGCAAGGAACAGCGAAACTTGAAACCCTAGATAACCTGATTGGTTATTTGGAATTTTTGGATACGCCCGTACTGCAAAACCTCTTAGCCTTGTTCTTTGCCAAACTATTGATCGACCACCAGGGCCAATGCAGATGGTGCTACCCGGGGAAGGATCAGATTTGTTTGATTCCAAGCAAATCTTTAATTTTATCTCAGCGCGGCGAGAGCCTCGGTTAGCCTGGCCATACCTTGATCGATTTGCTCCATGGAGACGGCGAAGGATAACCGCAGACAGCTATCCTCGCACTGCCAGATGCACCTTATCCATAAGGTAGGCAGACAAGTCAAGAGAGCTCCTTATGACCCGGTCATCGTAAGCACGGCCGTAATAGGAAGAGAAATTAGCGAAAACATAGAATGTCCCTGTGGGCCTAATCACTCTCACTCCGGGGAGGCTTTCCAGACGCAACGTCATATGGTCGCGCCTCTTTTCAAAAGAGGCCACCATTTCGTCCACACAGTGTTGAGGACCTGTAAGCGCCGCAACTGCAGCTTTCTGGGCTATGGAGTTGGGATTCGAGGTGCTCTGACTTTGAATCTTTGTGACCGCTCCTACCACCTCAGCCGGTCCTGCCAAGTAACCGATTCTCCAGCCAGTCATGCAGTAGGTCTTGGAAACACCATTTACTATTAACGTTTGTTTTCGCAACTCCTCACTAATCATAGCCAAATTGATCCAAGGCTGCCCTTGAAACAGAATCCGGTAATATATGTCGTCGGATATCACCGAAAGACCGTGCTGCAGAACAATAGGCGCCAACCTCTCTAGTTCTTCCTTGGTGTAGGTGGAACCGGTGGGATTAGATGGACTGTTAAGGATCAAACCTCTGCTCTTGGCGGTGATCGCCTCCCCGAGAACCTCCGGTCTGAGTTTGAACTGGTCTTCTTCATAGGTAGGGACAATCACCGGAACTGCGTCAGCCAACCTCACTATGTCTGGATAACTAACCCAGTAGGGAGCTGGGATGAGGATCTCATCCCCTGGATCAAAGAGTACCTGCGCCAGGTTGTATAGACTGTGTTTGCCCCCGCAGGAAACCACGATTTCTTCTCGACCGTAAGAGAGACCGTACCCGCCTTGAAACTCGGAGATAATTGCATCTTTAAGTTCGTCAATGCCACCTACAGCTGTGTAGCGGGTGAACCCCCCCTTAATAGCATCTGCTGCAGCCAGACATATGTGTTCAGGCGTGTCGAAATCTGGTTCACCCACACCGAAACTGATTACATCCACTCCGGCAGCCCTCAGGGCCTTAGCTTTAGTGTTTATGGTCAAAGTTGGTGAGGGCTGAATTTGTGACATCCGCTTAGAAAGTTTCATAATCAAATCTCCCTTATTCGCATAGAGCACAGAGTAATCCATTTTGACCACTATACTCCATGCTCCATGCGGTATTTAATAGCGAACTTCTAGCAAACAAAGGCCACGGGCCGGTGCCGTCATTCCCGCCTGCTGGCGGTTGCGGGCGGCTACAACAGCGCAAAATCCTTCTTCTCTGAGCCTCCCTGACCCTACATCCACCAGGGTACCAACTATGTTGCGCACCATGTGTCTGAGAAATCCATTGGCCTCAAGAGTAATAAGGCGGGTATGTTCTTCAACGGCAGTGATCTCGGCGGCCAAAACTACTCTGTCGGTACTACGCACACTACTACCAGCTGACCGAAATGAAGAAAAATCGTGCCTGCCTTCGAGCAGTTTCAGACAGTTCAGCATAGATGACCACCTCTGAGGTCGATTTATATGCCATAGATATTGTCTCCCCAACGCCGGCGCTATCGGACCGTTGTGAATCCGGTATTGGTAGACCTTACTGTGCGCCTTGAACCTGGCATGAAACTCCTTTGGTACCAGGCTCAACTCCAGGGCAACAATATCATCTGGAAGCAGACTGTTCAGACCACGCAGAAGCTGGGCCGGGGGAATCTGGGTTTCGCTAAAGAAGTTTGCCACTTGGCCCCGAGCGTGAACCCCTGCGTCTGTCCGCCCGGCACCTACAAGTCGGATAGGACTTTGGGTCATAATTGCCAGACGGGTCTCCACCACCTCTTGTATAGTCAGCAAACCCTTCTGGCGCTGCCAGCCATGGTAGCTCGAGCCGTCATATTCGAGAACTAGTTTATAATTCTTTTTCTGCTCATGGGTCATGGGTCATGGGCCACTTTTCATTTCTCATCTCTCATTGCTCATTTCTCATTGCCCATTAAGCCATAAGACTGGCAATTGCTCTTGGCAGTGATGAAAAATGTTAAATGCGAAATGACAAATGCAAAATTACATAGCGCTCTGCGCTATGCCCCTATGGTTGCCAGGCCCTTAGCCGGAGGCCTTCAGCCTCATCAAAGCCAAACATCAAGTTCATGTTACAAATGGCCTGACCGGCTGCACCCCTGGTCAGATTATCAATGGCCGAGATAGTAATAATTCGACCGGTGCGACTGTCTATGCGCCAACCAATATCACAGAAGTTGGTACCACGGACGTAAAGAGTAGATGGCAGGTGGCCTTGCTGCAGCACTCTGACGAAAACCGCCTTTCTATAAGCTTCCTGGTATAGACTGTCTATCTCCCCGTCGCTGGCTTTGTTAGAGAGGTTTGCATACAGAGTGGTTAGAATCCCTCTGGACATGGGAACCAAGTGGGGGGTAAACACCACCCTGATAGGTCTTTCGGCTAGTGTACTTAGTTCCTCTTCGATTTCGGGTGTGTGACGGTGTTCAGCAACTTTGTAGGCGGTGAATCCCTCATTGGCTTCACAAAAATGAGTGGCGAGAGTTGGAGCCCGCCCCGCACCACTTACTCCTGACTTGCAGTCGGCTATTAGGCTATCAGGATCAACCACTCCAGCCGCCACCAGAGGGGCAGCCGCCAAGATTACTCCAGTTGGGTAACACCCCGGATTGCCTACTAGCTTGGCAGTTCGAATTTTCCCACCGTGAAGCTCAGGCAAGCCATAGACCGCCTCGCCCAGAAGATCCTTGGCTGTGTGCTCTTGATACCACTTTTCATATATCTCTGGGCTGCGGAAACGAAAGTCAGCACTCAAATCCACCACCCGCTTACCAGCCCGAACCAATGGGGCCACCACCTCCATAGCCGTCCTGTGCGGCAAGGCAACAAAGACGCAATCAGCTGTATCCACCAACCTGTCGAGATCTAGCTCGGTACACACCAAGGAACAGATCTTCTGCAAAGCCGGGAAAACCTCACTGATTGGCTGGCCAGCATAGGATTGTGACGTGATCTCTCTGAGCTCCACCTTGGGATGCTGGAGGAGGAGCGTCACAAGTTCAAAACCAGCGTATCCCGTGCCACCAACCACTGCAACGCGTATCTTCACCGTCATCCCCCCTCCATCTCTAGGAAGCCAAACGATCTCCCCAATAAAGAGTTTCAATCTATCCCGAACTGACGGGGTAATGGAGTAGTGGAGTACTGGAGTAATCTGAATCAAGAGACCCAATAGTCATTACTATGCTAACAATACTCCAACACTCCAATCCTCCAACACACCTTGGCTCTTACCCAGCAGTCACAAGAGCGTATGATATCACCTTAAGTCGGTACACCCGAATAAAAAAAGGAGGGCCGGCGAGCCCTCCTCCACAATCCAAACTGCGTTCTAGTCTAACGTTTGGAGTATTGGAACCTTTTCCTGGCTCCGGGTTGACCGTACTTTTTTCGCTCCTTCACCCTCGAGTCGCGAGTTAGGAAGCCTGCCTTTTTCAGCAGCGGCCGAAAATCGGGATTGGCTTCAAGGAGGGCTTTGGAGATGCCATGTTTGATGGCGCCAGCCTGGCCCGAGATGCCCCCGCCCCGGACGTTGACATAAATATCATATTTCCCCAGGGTTTCTGTCAATTCTAGGGGCTGACGGATAACCATCTTGGCGGTCTCGCGCTTGAGATACTCGTCAATGTGACGTTTGTTTATGGTGATGTTACCATCTCCAGGCGTAAGCCATACCCGGGCAACGGCTGTCTTCCTCTTGCCGGTGGCGTAGTGACGTTCCTCACTCATGAACTAACTCCTGTTCTCAGTAGGGTAGATCGAGCGGTTGAGGCTGTTGGGCCGCATGGGGATGATCCTTCCCGGCATAAACCTTTAGTTTTTTATAAAGCTGGCGGCCGAGACGGTTTTTAGGCAACATGCCCCACACCGCATAACGCACTAGATCTTCTGGTCTCTTTTCTCTCAGTTTCCTAGCAGTTATTCCCTTGATCCCGCCCATGTAGCCCGTATGGCGATAATAAGTTTTTTGTACCCACTTCCTGCCGGTCAATTTGACCTTCTCAGCATTAATAACCACGATAAAATCACCAGTATCCGCATGGGGTGTGAAACTGGGCTGATGTTTGCCCCGCAGTCTGCTGGCCACCTGGCTAGCCAGCCTACCCAAAGTCCGATCGGCGGCATCCACCACATACCACTTGCGGTTCTCGAGAATAGTCTTGGCGCTGGGTGTTTTCATGATTCGACTCCGTAAAGAAAAGTTACGAATCGGCTATATAACCATTCTTGATTGCAGTTGTCAAGGAAAAGTAGCACAGGAGTTTCCCCAAAAATACATTAGAAACATCGGCCACGGGGAAGCTACTCCACAACGCGCATGACTCGCACCATCTATCGGCAGGATTCCTGTTTAGTATGCACCATATCCTCATGCAGACCCTCTCGAGGCAGAGAGAGTGAAGATCGGTTGCTCAGATGTTCGTTGTTTCGCAGCTTCCCCTTTCGGCCTTTGCTCAGGTCTCTTCCTGACGAGGAGGTGACAGGGGGAGCTCTGGAGCAGAGCGCATCTGGAGCATCCACTCGCTACCACCCAGTGCAGTTCACTGCCCTTAGGGTAGCACCCCGGTAAGATGAACCTTACCACGAAGACGAAGCCTCTGATTATGAGAAGGGCAGCGACTATGCGCTCTGCAGAAGAGCTTTCCCTGTCTTCGGGCAAAAGCAGCCGGCCACAGCCTGGCTAGAAGTGAAGCCGCCGCAGGCGGATGAGCCTCTGGCCTCCGGCGCATAGGGGCCTACGCCCTCTCCGAGTCGTAGACTCTCAAGAGTCGGAGACCGGAGGGAACGACGGAAGAGACATCAGCAAGGGTATTTCCATTTGCTCACAAATGCAAACTGGCTACTGAACCGAGGTTAAAAGAATGGTCCATTTAGTTTTGGGGAAACTCCTGAAAGGAGTATAGCCTCGATAAATAGAGGTGGCCATTTTTCCCTTGCCTCATTCATCGAACTCAGAATGTCTGCGTCCCAAGCTTACCAACTCCGTAAAGCTTGATGCCCACTGCAAACCGCTGATCGTCCGGCTGGTCCACGTATCAGAATGTCTGCGTCCCAAGCTTAC
>JARRNM010000041.1:0-17467 GCA_037384945.1 Deltaproteobacteria bacterium | reverse complement strand
GCGGTGGCCCTGGGAGCAATTTTTCTCGCCTACAAATTACTCGCTTGGGAGGGGTTACCTGGAGTTATCGGCCTGCAGGGGGGTTCCTTCTATGTGCGCCTTGTCATACTGGGGTTTCTCGGATCCCTGCTGATGTTCCCCCTTACGCCAGCTTTCAGTCTTCTTTCCCGTGAGCATGAGTGGCAAGCAGATAGGTACGCTTGTGAACTCACCGGACGACCGCTGGCTTTGGCCAACGCTTTGATAAAACTCTCCAAAGAAAATCTGGCCAATCTTCACCCCCATCCCCTTTACGCCGCCTTCTACTACAGTCATCCTCCCGTGGTGCAACGGGTTGGCAAGCTGCAGGATCAGGCTGCTTCGTGCTGAAAGGGCTATTCAAGTCTTATCATTCCTTTAGTAAAACAAAGAGTTGGGAGTTTCGGTTCTTCATAAGCTAACTCCTCTCGCTGGCGCTTGCTCTCTATAGCTTGAGCCAACTTCTCCGGTTTACTGAGAGAGGCCTCGTATCCATAGGTGTTTCGCCACATCTCTTCGAATCCTTCAGTCAGGTGCAAGACCGCATGGTCGAAAAACTTAACCAGCAAGAAAGAGGCTTCCACAATCTGATTTAGGTTAAGAACTGAATCGGCTTCTCTGCTCGCCGCAATGAATTCCCATAGCCGTCTTTTGGTGAGGTAAAGAGCACTTATTACCTGGGGAAGGTCGAAATTCTGCTTAAACCTCTCTTTTCCCAGGTTGCGGTAGTGCTGCTCAACTTCTCCTCTTTCTCTATCTTCATCCAGCCAATAGCCAAAGCGGCTGCAAACGTCGTAAATCCAGGTATGGAGAGTTTTTTCATCAACGTCCTGGTAGGAACTAGTTGAGGGATGGTTTAATAGTTTCTGTTGGATGTCGTCGGACAGCTGCAAAGCGTTAGCTTCTATGAGGTGAATAATTTTTTTGCTAAGCATGACACGCCTCCTTGCAACATCTATAAAATTATTTGATCTTTTCTTAGCTTGCAGTTTTCAAGTTCAGAACCCGGTAGTATCCCAGAGTGGTGTAATAAATGGCCATGTCGAAAAAGCGATTCAGGTAAGTGATGAAGTCAACTACAGAATCGAGCTCCTTTGCGGTTTGCATTATCCCTTTTTGCAGAATGGTGTCCCAAATATGTCTTTTGGTGGCAACCAACGCTTGGACAACCTGATGGAGGGGGAAACCCTCTTTAAAACGGCGGGAGCCAAGAGCGGTATAGTGGGCGGGCACCTCCCCTTTTTCAGTGTCCCTCAGCAGCCAGTAGCCTAAACGGCTATATAGTTCGAAAATGTTTTCGTAGAGAATTTCGTCATCCAGCGTTTGATAGGATGGAGTTGTCGGGTCAGCCAGAAGCTTGTTTTTGAGTTCCCCGGCCATGGTCTCCGCATTGCTTTCTATCATTTCTATGAGGTTAACTAACATAACCATCCTCCTCCTTTGGTAAGATTGATGATCAAATAGGCTGAGTCCCCTAGTTGGCGGCAACTGGGCTCCTCTAAATACAGGATGACCTGTAAGTGAAAACCATTGCGGAGAAAATGAGAGCTTGAGGTAAAGACTATTTCTGGATGAACCGATTCAGCTCAGACACAATCACTTCGGGGGCATGAAGAGGTAGGCAAGATCAGCTTAGAAACCGCTGGGGCTGGCGATAAAGAGTGATAATTTCCGTTGGATTCGACAGCAGTCGTTGTGGACAACTTAAAGAGGGGCTCCCAGCAGATAACCGCGAAATCCACTGGGGTTTTATCAGCACGTCTTGAAGTTCATATCTCCTCCCGTATTCGTCCGTCAGGTGCGGGTCAACCCAGTTAGGCCTTTTTATTATCCTATTCGCTCTGTAGGCATTGTGTCAAAAAGAAAAAATGCACGATTGGAAAATCCCGGCTAGGGAATCAATTGAAGCCTTTTTCAGTTCAATGTCGGCTGCGGATATCTGGCTATGTCGGCAAATTTGACCAGAGCGCAAAAAAAGATTGGTCAAAAGGCCAGATGATCTAGGTGGAATGGAGAATACAAGGGAACAACAATAAATGATTTGACTTTTTTCTGATATAGGTACTATCATCAGCGTTATCATAAGAGGGCCGTGTGTAATGACGGCGAGGTTTCGCTCTGAGGTAGTATCCATTTGTAAAAAGTGGCAACCTCAAGTTTGGAACCACGAGAATTTTTTTGAAAGGAGGGTGTCACTATGGCCACCGGCATCGTAAAGTGGTTTGATGACCGCAAAGGCTACGGATTCATTGAGCAGGAAGATGGCCCGGATGTATTCGTTCATCACTCGGGGATCAACGCAACCGGTTTCAAGTCTCTCAATGAAGGCGACAGGGTAACCTTCGACGTAGAACAAGGCAAAAAAGGTCCTGCCGCAGTAAACGTTACCAAGGTTTAGCTGGCGGTAATCTGCTTATCAGGGGCGTCTTGTCCACTCGGGACAAGACGCTTTTTTTGTGGATCGCCCGGAAGGCCGCAATCTGCAATCAAAGAATCCCGTAGCAGGCAGTCAGTAGCCAGCAGGTCACCAGTGAACGGTAAACCGTAAACGTGCGAACGATTTAAACGACTACGACGAGTATCCGGACGCTTTGCGCCTTCGGCCTTGTGACTTCCCTCAATCTGCATTCCCCGATTCCTTCACCCTGTACTCCAGTACTCGAAGCACGATTCGTAAGAGCTATCCGATCAAGTAAGAGTTGGCCATATAGCCAGATCTGTTTAAAACGCCCTAGGTTGGCAAAATACCGTTGACTCGCAACTGTTCTAAATAAATACGGTTTATCTTCCTTCATGTCATTGGCACCACTTCTGCAAAGAGGCTCCAGTGTCAATCTCAATCTCAGGGGATTGGTCATCTATCATGGATATCTATTTGGGGAAGATAGGCTCATGAGTGGAAGGCCGAGCGAAAGATGCGGCGGTTGTGTTTGGTGGCGTGAGGGGCCTCTTATGTGCCAGGGGTGTCCTAGCAATCCAGATACAAAGAAAAAGAAGGCTGGAGGTGACTGATGTCGCAGCAAGAGAGGGATTTCCAATCCTGCCCGTTTTGTGGCGCTGAGGAGTACGGAGATGAGGGCGTGCGGTTGAGACTTATGTCAACTGCCAATGGCTATTTTGCTGTTACCTGTTATTGCGGAGCTACGGGGCCGATAAGCGATAGTGAAGAAAGGGCAATAGAGGCTTGGAATCGGCGAGACTCTTCTAAAATCGGTTCAGCCCGATATTTGTTCAATTCATCATTTGCCTTAGGACAGGCGGGTCTCAGAGGAAATCTTCAATCCTTTGATTTTTCAATGATCTTGCAGATCGTCTCCAAAGGGAAAAAGACGGGGGTCTTGTACTTCAGACGAGGGGAGGAAGTCCGGGCCTTGCATTTAAGAGATGGTAACCTTATCGCTGCCGGCGGCAGTGAGGGAATGCGTTTGGGGCAGATCGGATGTGGCAAAGGGTTTATTTCCCAAGAACAGTTGCAAGAGGTTTTGGTGGAGGCAAAGAAATCTGGCAGGCGCCTGGGCGAGGTTCTCCTTGATCTTGCCTATATCAATGAGGAAAATCTCAAAGAGCTGATTCGTCACCAGATAAGGGAGATAGTCTTGGAACTTTCTTGCTGGAAAGAAGGGGATTTTGAGTTTCGCGACTATCCAGTGGAATTTGACGAGCGAGGGATCGAAGATATTAATATAATGAGAATAATTCTGGAGGCAGCGGCAAGAAGAGATGAAAGGGTTGCTGCCTAGCCCGGATATTTCGTGAATTGCTGTCGCGAGACCGGCCATATCCTCGGTCGCAGCAAGTAATCCATGAAACATCCGGGCTAAAGGAGCTCGCACGGTTTCAATTATCTCTTTTGGTTATTCATCTCCTTGGCAAGCTCGAGCTCCTTTTGAATTTCATCTTTGCTGATAATAAGCGACTGGAATTTGGAGTAGTGTATAGCTCCAGAGGGATGCTCTTCCTGACCTTCCTCCTTTAATGCATCCGTAATGCTTCCTTTTTCCCAAGCTGTTATAAAGGCGTTGACGTACATGGGATCAAACTGTATTCCTTTTCTCTGACGCAACTCCTCGATGGCAAGTTCAGGATCGAGACCTTTTCTATATGGCCTAGTGGTGGTCATGGCGTCGAAGGCGTCACACACCAGTAGCAGTCGGCCTTCCTCAGGAATTTCATCTTGTTTCAGTCCGTAAGGGTAACCACTTCCATCCCAGTGTTCGTGATGGTAAAGAATATAGGGAAGAACCGACTCCAAAAAATCTATGCCGGCGACCATCTTGGCGCCGATCTCCGGGTGTTGCTTCATGGTCCGCCATTCTTCATCAGTCAGTTTTTCACTCTTCAAAAAGATATGGTCAGGAATGCCGATCTTGCCGATATCGTGAAGGATTCCACCTAATTCAGCTCCTCCGAGTTCGTTCCCTGACCACCCCAAAGAGGAGGCAACCGCCACAGCCAGACGACTCACTCGCCAGTTGTGTCCCACCGTGTATGGATCCCTTGCGTCTACGGCTTTGGCTAAGGCCCGAATCGTGTCTCTGTAGCTCTTTTTTAACTGGCCCAAGTAAAGGGCGTTTTGAATCTGCACCGACGCCGGACCGGCTATGGAAATAAGCAGCTCCAGATCACTCTCGGTAAATGCTTTCACCTGACTTGAGGCATCCAGGTAGATCACCCCAATGACCTCATTTTGTCTGATTAAAGGTACGCAGAGGGCGGAACGGATTTTGTCGAGGGAGACACTTTCGCTCAAGGAAAATCGGTCATCCTTGGTTGCATCGTCAACCAGGAGTCCCACAGAATCTTCCAAAACCTTGTTGAGTATACTGCGGCTGAGAAGTGAGGTATCGAGCCCATTGCCTCCAGTCTTGACCTTCGAGCAGACGATGTCGAGCTCTCCTGTGCCCTCGTTGAGGGCCAGCACGGCTCCCCGTTCGGGGCCAAACATCAGAAAGATTTCCTCGAGGATCTTTTCCAGCACCATTTCCAGTACCAGATCTCCCCCAATTGCCTTGTTCATTCTCATCATTGCCTGAAGGCGTTGCAAAGATAAATCATCTCCCTCCGAATCAGAACCTTGCCCGGCTAATTGACTCTGGCTCAGATCTGGCATCCTTCTCTCGATAGCTATGGTTGTAAGGGGGTCCCTAACCTCAGACTTGCCCATCTCTCTTTCTGAAAACCGTAGCTGGGTAAAGCCGATAGTGATGGTGTCACCAGAATTCAACAGTCGACTCTCAATTTTTTCGCCGTTGACAAAGGTTCCGTTGCTGCTTTTAGTATCTTCGATAAGAAATCCCTCATCGGTCTCGAGGATCTTGGCGTGATTTCTCGAAACCTTTGCATCAATCAAGCGAATGGTGCTGTCGGACCTCCTACCAATAGTCAGCTGAGAGCGAAATGTGTGTTTTTGGCCCTGATATGGTCCGCTGAGAATCTCGAGGCAACCAGTTCTCATCCTTCTGCTTCCTGAAATAGTTTCCATTGGCCAAAGAAGACCCAGTCTCCAGGCCAGGTCATGTTTCAGTGGCTTTACCGGCTCACAGGATTTAAGACATAGGGCGTAAACCCTGCAGGAAGATAAGCTTTCTTTAGTTGTTTTTCCCTGAGCCCAGTTCCTTCAGCCTTGAGCCGAAGCTAATAGGTTTAAGCAAACCCCGTACCAAAGTTGAAGGCGACAAAAAATTAAGGGGGAGGAACGGTTGTTTCGCCAGATGCACTCTGGCCGTTTAGCCAAATCTAGTGATTTAACCATAACAGTCGGAAGCCCCTATATGGACTTAACAAGTTGATTTTACATAGTATTTCTAATTGACTAATCCTTTGGCAGCAACCTTGCTCATACACCATGCCTGACTGATGTCAGCGTCTTGGGGGGGAGGAAGTTGTTCAAATATCTAAAGATCAAATTATCGTTTTTCGCCATTTTTTGGACTCTAGTTGCTCTAGGATTTGCGAGTCGAGGCTACGCGTCCGTTTATGGTTACGTGAGCAATTCATTCGATAATACTGTTTCGGTGATACGTACCTCCGACAACGAACTCATCGCAAACGTCGCTGTTGGTGAGTGGCCCTATGGCGTAGCTGTAGGACCCGATGGAGAGTACGTTTATGTAACCAATACCGGCGACGACACGGTCTCGGTGATTAGAACCTGTGATCACACCGTCACTGCGACCATTAGTGTAGGCCCGTCGCCTGGGGGAGTTTTTGTCAGTTCCGATGGCAGATATGTCTACACGGCCAATAACGACGACAACACCGTATCGGTAATCGACACTTCCAGCAACACGGTCATCGCTTCTGTTGATGTGGGCTTGTGGCCAGAGGGGTTGGTGGGAACTCCTGACGGGGAGAATCTTTATGTGGTAAACACGGGTGATGGAACTCTATCGGTGATCCGAACATTAGATCTCAGTGTTAAGGCGACTGTGGAGGTGGGTGAGTGGCCATACGGTGTAGCTGTGAGTCCCAGCGGTGAACGTGTCTATGTGTCGAACACCCTTGGCAACACGGTCTCCGTAATCCGCACCGCCGACAACACGGTTATTGATACTGTAAAGGTCGGCTTTAGGCCGATTGGCATTGAGGTCACCCCCGACGGCAATTATCTTTATGTAGCTGCGAGCCGTGAAGGTTCGGTTTCTGTAATCCGCACCTCGGATAACACCCTCACTGCAACAGCGGAAGTTGGCGGTTGGCCCTGGGGTTTGGCTGTGAGTCCCGAGGGCGACTACGTTTATGTGTCAGATATCGCTGACGACAGGGTAGCGGTCATTAGAACGAAGGATAATCTCGTCACAGAGATTTTACCTGTGGGAATAGATCCATACAGCTTCGGTAAATTTGTCTCTGAGATATCCGATGAAGTGGAGTGGCTGACCACTGTTAACGGAACCGAACAAATAGGGATCAAGGGCAAAACAAATGTTATAAAGATCGATACCATCTCATCTATCGATCCAAATACTATCATGGATAAAATTGACAAACCTGAGAGTCTGCCCTTCGGCCTTCTCAGTTTTAACCTGACAGTTGTCAGTCCCGGGGATGTGGCTGAGGTAATCGTCTACCTCTCAAAACCGGCCGGGAGTGCAGACAAATGGTATAAATACGACTCGGTCAACGGCTGGCAGGATTATTCAGCCCACTCTTGGTTCAGCGCGGATAGAAGATCTGTAACTCTGGAGCTCCAGGATGGTGGTTATGGCGATGCCGATGGCATGGTAAACGGTGTTATCGTCGACCCCAGTGGTTTGGGTTCTACTCGAGACTCTTCCTCCACCGGCGGTGGTGGTGGTGGCTGTTTTATTGCCTCTACGACTCCCTGGTAGAGAGTCGGCTATTCCTAATCACCCAAAAAACCTTTGACGGTGGTTACAAGTTTATCCATGGAAAAGGGCTTGGCAATGTAAAAGTTCGCACCCGTTTGTTCACCCATCAGACGATCTTCATCTCTGTCTCTAGCTGAAAGCATGATAATTGGAATGTGTCTGAGCTCCTTTTGGAACTTCAGAAGCCGAGCCACCTTGTATCCATCCATGCCGGGCAGCATAATATCGAGGATAACCAAGTCGGGCATCTCAGTCTGCGCCAACTCGAGCCCATTATGGCCGTCATTAGCCGTCAAGCAATCGTAATTTTCCTGAATAAGTCTCACTTTAAGAGTTTCAACCAAATCAGGCTCATCATCCACAATGAGAATCCTTTTTTTCTCCATGCTCAAGCCTCCAAAGTCTAATTCAAGCCATAGCCCAGCAACGGGAAGGGGAGGTCTCCCGCGTTAGGTGAGCAAGCAAATAGTAGGCCAGGTTAAGGAAGGAAAGCTGTAAGCGGTACAAGATGTTATTCGTTATACGTTATATGCAGAAGTTCAGCCTTTTACCCTCAGTACATCGGTCAATTTGTCAAATGGTCAACTCGTTGAAATCATTAAAATCGTAAAAATCCTAAAAGTCGTAGAAATCGCCGAAAACTATAAAATAGCTGACAGAGACAAATTTCCTGAATAACAAATAACTAATAACCGATAACGGCACTGACCTCTGATCTCCGACCCCTGAAACCAGACAGCTGACCGCTGAAATCTGACACCCCGAGATGTGGTGCAGGAAGTCAGGGCTTTCATTATTTATTTCATTATTCCAATCTTCCACTATTCCTTATATTTCTTGATTTCCGATTACGGATCGCCTAATTTTAATCTAGAGGTTTGTAAAGAGGTAGAGATCTATGGGAGAGAGATTCGTAGTACATGAGCACCATGCTTCCCGGTTGCATTTCGATTTCAGACTGGAACTTGAAGGTGTTTTGAAGTCTTGGGCGGTCCCCAAAGGGCCCTCGATGAATCCAGCAGAGAAGAGACTCGCAGTAGAGGTTGAGGATCACCCCCTGGAATACGTAGACTTCGAGGGTGTCATTGGGGAAGGTAACTATGGCGCAGGCGCAGTGGTTATATGGGACGAGGGTGAGTTTGAACTGCTTGAAGCCAGTGAAAAGAAGATCTCCTTCCTCCTCCATGGGAGGATTCTACAGGGTGGCTTCACCCTGAGCAAACTTAAACCCAGGGGCAAAGGTCCAGCCAAGGACTGGCTATTAATCAAGAAAAATGACCAACACGCCAATCGCCAATGGCAGTTGGAGCTTGCCCTTACTGATGAAAAGAGAAAACAGCTAGAGGAAACCACTCCACCCTGTCAAACGTCTTAGGAGTCCGTGGTCTGTAGTCCGTTTTCGGCTCACTTTGTTCACATCGAAGCGCAAAGCGTTCTCCGCTGCGAGACGTGAGGTCGGACAACTTTTATAAACCGCGTCTCGCTCGTCTCGCCCGTCTCGCTGATCGACGGTGCCTAGTTCCAAGTCCATGATGCCGAGTGAACATTCTCTGTACTGTATGCCGCGAACGAAACGAGCCGACCACGGACCACGGACTACGGAGAACTGACTACCTAGGGAGTTTAATTATGCCTTACGCGCTAGTGAATGACGTAGAGATCTATTGGGAGAGCCACGGGGAAGGTGACCCGTTGCTGATAATCTGTGGAGTCGGCGGCTCCACTTGGTCATATGTGGAAAGTATTGCTGCCTGGTCTCCCCACTTTCGGGTTTTGGTCTTCGACAACATGGGAGCTGGTCTTTCCAGCAAGCCAGATCGACCTTATACCATCGCCGAGATGGCGGATCATGCCGCGGCTGTGCTGGAGGGAGCTGATGCGGAGCGGGCATACGTTGTCGGATTGTCCATGGGTGGAATGATTGCCCAGGAACTGGCACTGCGTCACCCAGCACGGGTCTGTGGGTTGGTATTGGGGTGTACCCATTGCGGAGGCAGTGAGCGTATTCCACCTGCGCCGGAAGTGATCCGGCGATTTGCCGATAACCAAGGGCTTTCTCCTGAAGAGATCGTTGAGAAAAACCTTCGCCTTTTGATTACAGAGGAGTTCTGGCAAAGCGGTTCCGAGTCATTGCAAAGCTACAAGGAAAGGCAGCTCATGGCTCCCATTCAACCAGACTATGCCCTGCAGCGACAACTCGAGGCAATCCGCCGCTTCGATACCTGTAACCGTCTGGCTGATATTAAAGCCCCTGCCCTCATTTTCACAGCGGATCGAGATCTCTTGGTACCGCCGGAGAACGGTCGCACTCTGGCTAGCCGCATCCCTGGAGCCAAGATAGAGGAGTTGACCAACAGTGGTCATCTAATTCAGCTTGAGTCTGCCGAAGCTTTTCATCAGTCCGTCTTGAGATTCTTTCAGAACCTAGGGGCATAGGGTACTGTGTCCGTTGTCAGTGGTCCGTTGTCCGTTGGGGAAAAGCAGAGAACAGGGGTGGAGGTCGGAGGTCAGAAGACAGAGGACAGCAAAAAGCAAACAGCAGGCAGCTGGCAGTATCACTATGCGAGAAAGGCTAGACAGGCGAGAAAAGCGAGAAAGGATACTCGGCCGAGATACTTAATTACCTTTCTCGCCTTTCCCGCTTTTCCCGCATTTCTCGCTCTCCCACCGCTTACCGGTTACCATACTGGAGGGCATGGAGCCTACCTATTACCCAGCACTGGCAAAACGTTGACAAATCTGGGTGGTTAATCTAGAATTCTCTTCTCCCTTACCAAGGGCGTTATCCACCATGTGAGCTACCCCTCTACTACCCCACTCCAAAGAGGGCATCCACTAATTTCTTTGCTCAAGGGCATGGTAAAAGAACGGCGACCTCGAACTGCCTAATGTGATAAAGCCAGACCTGCAGTTTGGGTGGCCTAAGGAGCTTATTTATCTCTAATCGAAGCAATGCAGAAGGCTGGGGTCTTACTCGCCAAGGAGAGAAGTAAGATGGAGCAGAGGGTTGAGATTGAGACTTTGCAGAAAGAGTTGCCTTTTTACAAAATCAGGCTAGAGCAGGCCAAGAAGAAAGACTTCAATTGGAAAAGAGAATGGGACAGGTTTGATGCCAAAAACATTTTCAACTTCGACATTTCCTCTATCTCAAAAAGGGACCTTGAGCGAATGCAGAGACGGGAGGAGGTGCTGCTGGACGGCAATCATGCAGCGCTCTCTGTGCTTGAACGAGTCGTAGATGGACTTTGCGGCTACCCCATAACGCCTTCAACGGCCATTGCCGAGGATTTTGCCAAGGCTGCCGCCGACGGCAAGAAGAACCTTTTCGGGCGGGAACTGATGTATTTCCAGCCAAGTGACGAGCTTTCAGCAATTGCGGCGGTGGAGGCCATGGCCTGCCAAGGGGGCCGCTACGCCGACAATACGTCATCCCAGGGATTGGTGCTCAAGACTAAAAATCTATTCTCGGTGGCGGGAAAACGTCTACCCGTAGTTATGACGGTAATGGCCCGCGAGGTAAACAAAGGCTCACTGAGCATACACTGTGGTCACACAGATTTTTATGGGGTGCGAAATGCCGGATGGGCTCAACTCGTATCGGCTGACAATCAAGAATTGCACGATCTTATGGCTGTGGCTTTCAAAGTAGCAGAGACCAGACAAGTAATGCTCCCCTCCATGGTCATTGGGGACGGTTTTATCAAGAGTCACGCTCTGGAAAACATCAGACTGCTTTCTGATTCTTTTCTCGAGTATTTTGTGGGGCCGGCAAACCGTTTGTATCAGCCTGACTTTGAGCAACGATACCTTGCCGGAACCTTTACTGATATGGACTTAACCATGGAAGGGCAGGTGGCCCAGGACCTGGCTTACAGGTTCATCAAAAGATGTTTTGTTGCGGCCATGGAGATGATGAACCAGATTTTGGCCAGCAACCACAAGGTGGTGGAATGTTACCGCACCGAAGATGCCGACATGATCGTTCTGATCATGGGTTCGGCGGCTGGTGTGGTTAAAGACGTGGTGGATTACTACCGAAACACCAAGGGCTGGAAGGTGGGTTTGGTCCGACCCGTTCTCTTTACCCCGCCCTGCTATGAAGAGCTCGCCTATGGTGTGCGCAATGCCAAGATTATTACCGTACTTGAACGGAGTGGAACGGCCCATAATCAGCTGCTCATGGCAGACATCCAGGCCGCTCTGCAAGTTTCCAACAGGGCCGGCCGCGAGGGCAAGAAGGAACACCGAATTTATGGTCGCCGCGATATGCCCACACTTCTGCATGGAGTTTACGGTCTGGGAAGCAAGGATTTCAACAAATATGATGCGGCTGCAGTAATAGAAAATATGAAGTCCTGTCTTGCCGGAAAGCGGGGCAGTTTCCACCGGGATTTCTTTGCCGGCATTAAGGGCCCTTATACTCTGAAACCGGTTGAACTCCCTGATTATCCGGAACGGGAACTGGGGATTAACTTTATAGGCATTGGTGCCGAAGGAGTAAAAACGGCCTTGGAGACGGCCGCCTTGGTTTACGCTCAAGACAAGGGAGAGGGTTGTAAATATGTCCAGTCAGGGGCACGTTATGGTGCAGCCCGAAAAGGTGCTGCCGTTTTCATGAACATGCGGATAAGCAACCACCCCATTCGCAACAGCTCGCAACTCAGCGAATATGACATCCTGGCTTTTTTCAACGAGAAGTTTGCCTCTGGACACATACTGCAGGAAAATGTGGGAGGGTTAAAGTCACAAGGGCTGTTTGTGATCAATAGTCCCAGAAGCACCAAGGAACTCCTAGCCTCTTTTCCTCCCCAGGTAAAGAAACTAATCAAAGATCGAAAAGTAAAACTTGTAGCCCTGGATGCAACTAGGGCAGCTCTCCAGCATTTGAATCGGAATTTACCTGGCCCTGCCATGCTGGGCTTGATCAACAAAGAAAGAAATATTTTGCCGGAGGATGAGTTCGAGAGCCGCTTAAAAGGCGTCTTTGAAGCAAAAATGGGATTAAAAAAGGGAAGAGAAGTAATTGAGTCCAACATTGCTCTCCTCAGGTATGGAGCTTCCCTTGCAGCTACCGGCCCTTCTTCCGAAGTTGCTATTGATACAACCTGCGTGCCCTATGAGGTGACGGAGCCGGAAAACTTTGGACAAAAACGCAGAGCAGCCGGACTTCCTGTTTGCCTCACCGAAAAGGACGAATTGGGTACCATCAAGGCGGTAAACATCACGAAGAACTACCAGCAGACCTTCCATGACCGTATAGTGCAGCCCATAGTGGAAGGGAAAAAGGTCCCCTGGGATAGGTTTCTCTCCATGGTACCTGCTGCCACTAGCAGATACAGGGATATGAGTCACATTGGAACTCAGTTGCCGGTATACCATTCGGCAAAATGCACCGGTTGTGGTCTGTGCGTCGCTTCCTGTCCAGACTCGGCCCTCTATGCCACCATCACCGATCACCCTATCCCAGATGGTGCCAAAGGTTATTTCCGCATATTCAGGAAACCGCCCAAGGGAATCCCCTGGGAAAGATTCGCCATGAACATAAATGTCAGTCCCGAAGCCTGTAAAGGCTGCGCCATCTGTGCCCAGGTCTGTCCAGTCGATGCCATGAAAATGGTTGACAAGCTTCACACCAGCGAGGCTGATTTTCTCCCTGACAAGTACAAGGATCTAGACAAGACCCTGCAGGCAGCTCCTTATGTGAACCGGATGGCCATCAACCATCAGGTGCTTTTCGTTTTTTCAAAACTGTACCCGGGAAGACACACCCTGTGTCCAGGTTGCAGTGAGGGGACCATTGGGTTGTTGACATTCTTTGCGGCCGAATCCCTGCGTAATAACCCCCAAGGGATCGCAACATTCTATCAGGGCATAAAGGTTCTATCCGAACAGAGCAGACGAGCCATCGATCATATGCTGGATCATGGCTTCAACATTTATACTATTACCGCGACCGGTTGCAGCGAGGTCTCGGAGCTGGGAAATCCTTTCAACGACCGGATTTATCAGGCAGGTCACTACGGATTCGGCACGGCTTCAGCTTCAGCTCTTGGAGTAAAATTCAGTCTGGACCAGGCTTATATAAATGGTTTTAGTAATGTGTTGAGCAAGATAATCGTCTTCGCCGGAGATGGGGCGATTTATGATATAGGCAATGGGCCTTTCAACTATGCCCTCGGTGAAAATTATGACATCACCTGGATAATCTATAACAACGAAGGCTATATGAACACTGGGGCGCAAAAATCCGGTGCCACCCGCTACGGCTGTGATCGTTCCACCTCACCCATAGGCCAAAAGTACGGGGGCAAGAACACTTTGCATCGGAGGATTATCAGCCAGGCCATGGGAATTTCCCACGTCTATGCCGCCAAGCTCAGCATTGATAACCCATTTTATGCCGTAAAGATCTTGAAGGAAGCGATTGCCTACAGTGGACCATCAGTGGTGGAATTTTTCTCAGTGTGCCCCCAGGGCCACCAGACCAATGACTGGGCTGGTCCTCTACTATCGAGGATGATGGTAGAATCGAGGAAATGGCAGGTGGCGGTGCGAAGGCCGTTCCAGCGGTTGGATATTTCGGCTAACCCTGAACCCGAGTCCATTTATCCAAGTGTAGGGCGATCTTTCAAGAAGAAGATTAAGCGAGAGCCGGCAACCTTTTACGACGTGGTCAGTATGCTAGGGCAGTATAACCGCCATATAAAGACCCATGAAGGAGAAGATATTCCTGAAATAGTCCTGGTCAACGAGACAGTGAGCCTGTTTAGGTGGCTCAGAAATCAGTATCAGGCTGGATACCGTACCACTATGCCCACTGAGGAGGAAGTGGAACGGATGGTAGCAGAGCGCTACAAGTTCTAAAAAAATCGGAGTTCGGAACGGGGAACGCGGATCCTATCTTTTACACTCCGCCTTCCCCGTTCGTCGTTCCGCGGTAATCGTTTCTATGCACATTCCAGCTCTAGCAAAAGTTCTTTGCTCTTTTGCTCTCATCCTGGTGATGAATCGCTTGCGGCTTCACCTTAGCGTGAGTCTATTAATTGGCGCCGTGGCCGTCGGATTTTGGATGGGGCAGTCGCCGGGACAAATTGGTCACGCTTTGGCAGTAAGCTTTACAAGTGCGGAGACCTTGCAACTGGTGGCGATAATTTGCCTCATTCTCGTGGTAAGTCAATTGATGAAGGTCTCAGGGCAACTGGACCGCATTGTCAAGAACTTCGTTGCCATGGTTAAAAGTGCCTCCACTGTGAGTGTAGTCATGCCCGCTCTTATTGGGCTTTTGCCCATGCCCGGCGGGGCTCTCTTTTCGGCCCCTATGGTAGAAACGGCTGTGACTGGTTGCTCCCTGTCCCAGGATCGAAAAACGGCGGTTAACTACTGGTTTCGTCATATATGGGAATTCTGGTGGCCTCTTTATCCCGGCGTGGTTTTGGCGGTAAGTCTGTTGCACGTGGAAATGTGGCGCTTCATTATGCTCCAGGCGCCGCTCACTCTGCTGTCCGTTGGGGCGGGGAGTATCTTTCTTCTACAACCTCTCCGAGGGAATAACAATAGAGACAAAACTGAGAAAAGGGGGGTTCAGGTTTTAGCTCCATTTTTATGGGAAATCATGCCAATTTTGCTGGTGGTGGGTTGCATCGTTTTCCTGGCCCTGTTGCGAAGCGGCCTCTCATGGGCTGGATTAAAGGTCAATCTTCCCACCTCCATGCCCCTCATCTTCGGACTGCTGGCGTGCTCGATTTGGGTCATGTGGACCAACCGGCTCGGGTTGCAGGACTTATGGCGGGCTGTGATGAATCGTAACACCCTGCCAATGCTGCTCCTCATCTTTGGCATCATGGCCTTCAAGGGAGTCCTAATAGATAGCCACGCCGTTTTGCAGATCAGAGAGGAGATGGTCCGCTACCGAATTCCATTCCTCATTGTCGTCATGGGGATGCCCTTCGTTTCCGGTCTCATCACCGGAATTTCCGTTGGCTTCGTCGGTGCGACATTCCCTCTTTTGGTACCCCTCTTTGCCGGACTTTCACCCCTTGACTTTTTACTCCATGCCTCCCTTGCCTATGTTTCAGGCTACGTGGGCATGATGCTATCGCCCGTTCACATCTGCCTCCTGGTCACCAAGGACTATTTCAAGGCTAGCCTAGCGGCGAGTTATCGGCATATTTATAAGCCGGCCCTAACGGTGATGCTGACCTGGATGGTGGTCCTGGGCGTGATCCACTCCCTTTAATCCACTTCATTTATCATCTGTCATTTAGCATTTATCATTTCACATCTGTCGCTTTAAATCTGATCACTTGAGATACGTCTTTGATTCGGGACTCAAAAACTATTAACTTCTTTGCTCCACGGGCTATGAACATACTCTTTTGTCCCTTAAGAGGAGAAGAATTGGTTGAGTCTGCACCTGATACGTAGGTTATCCATGTCCGTGGTTGCAGGTTGAGGGCTGCAGCAGGTACAGGTAATTGGAATGAGAAATGAGAAATGAGAAATGAGAAATTTCTCTTTGGTCTGGAATTTGCAGAGAATTTTATCGCCTGTTCCTTGCTCTCATAAGGTTAACTCGGGAGTGGGGCAAGGACTGGAGACCTCTGCAAATTGAGAGAAATTGACAATAAGAGGATGTTCAATTGGCATCGGTTGAGGACAAACAGTCGGATTCCACGAAACCGGCCCCTAGTGAGGAAGAATGGCAGGCGGCTGAAAAGGTGCTCACCAGTTTGCAACTCGCCCGCAAGAACTATTCCCTCTATCCAGAAAACCATATCAATTGTGAGAGAGCTCTGGAACAGTTTTGGTTGCAGCTCGATAAGTATCTGAGAGTTCATGGTAATCTGCGGTTTGATCTGGCGAAAGACAAACTTTTCTTCCAGGGGGAAGTGATCCTCTCAGAGCCCCCGGAGGAGGGCAACCTGCCTTTAACCCTGTTCCGGGATGGAATTCAGTGGCTGGAACTGCAGCAAGGGATTGACTCCGATGAGGTAGAACAGTTCCTCCGGCTTCTCAACAGGTACCGTATTCTCTCAGATGAACCTGAGGGTGACCTGGTAACAGCTCTTTGGGAGGCGAGATTTCCCCACATTCAGTACTATGTGGCGGAGATGTTCTGGGGAGCTGAACCGGAGTTTGACCTCACATCCTCTCCTGGTGGCGGAGAAGATGCAGAGGGGTTGGAAGAAGAGGAGAAAGAGGATTCGAAGTCAGAGTGCTTTCCCCCGATAGATCCGGCCGCACTGAAGATTACCCCGGAGGAAGAGGCTGAACTCCGGGGGATGGTTCGCCTGGAGGAGAAGCGCAATCCAGTGTTTGAATACTTGGACATCCTCCTGGACAGTCTTCTGGATCTGAGAGAAAAAGAAAATTTTATCCCTATTCTCGAATCACTAGAGGAGGTCTATCACGATTCCCTTGCTCGAAAAAACTTTGAGACCGCCCTGAAGATTCTCAAAAGCCTTCACTACGTTCGCAAAATCTGTGCAACTGAAACAACCTGGGCTCTGCCGTTAATCGACAATCTCTTTCTAACTGCTTCGAGTGCCAAATCCCTACGCCCTCTGCAAACAACCTGGCTGGAGATAGAATCAGAGGAGATAGGACAAATTAGGCAGATCCTCATTCTTCTTCAACCCGAAGCCATCCAAACTCTAGGGGGGATGCTCCTTGAAACAAGTTCTTTACGGCTGCAAAAAATGCTTCTGGAGGTAATTCTGGTTCTGGCCCAGCGAGATCTCAGCCCTCTGGAAGCCTTGCTGGGTAGACCGGAGGAAGAGTTGGTGCAAAAACTTGTGTATGTGCTGGGCCGTATGGATGGTGATAGGTCTACACAAATTCTGGGAAGAATGGTGCGCCATCCCTCAGCCCGAGTTCGCCACGAGGCTCTAAAACCCTTATTGAAGAGGGGAAATACAGAGATTAAAGATCTATTCTATCTCATAGAGGACGAGAACGAGGCAGTTCGCCGCTTGATCTTGCACCACATGGCACAGGATAGAAACAAAGTCACAGAGACTCTCCTACTGGAATACCTCGAGCAGGGCAAACAAAAGCGGAACGATGACGAGCACGTTATCGCCTGCTTCAGGACCCTCGGCAGGTGTGGATCACAAGAG
>JARRNM010000040.1:0-17843 GCA_037384945.1 Deltaproteobacteria bacterium | reverse complement strand
AAGACTATGGACACTTACAGCCCTCCTAGTCTTTTCACTAGCATTGTTTGTCGGTTGCGCCAAGAAAAGGCCGCCCGAAAGCGTCATGGACACCCCCCAACATCACACCAATAACGGAATGAGATCTTTCGAAAAAGGGGAACTGAACGAGGCTCAGCAAGAGTTCAAACTGGCTTTGGAGCTCGAGCCTAAGTACGGTCCCGCTCACGTGGGCATGGGATTGGTCTATGCTGCCAGATATGTTCAGGTGCAGGACAGCAAAGAAAAAGAAAAGCTTCTCGAGCAAGCCTTTGACAGTCTGAGGAGCGGCAAAAGATACGCGGAGGAAAAGGAGCAAAAGGTATTTGCACGGGTAGGCTATATTAGAGTTTACACCCTGACCAAACCAAAAGGTTGGCTGGAAGATGCTAAAGACAACTTTGATTATGCGGTTGCCGAGGATAACCAAGCTCCAGCACCTTACTACTTTATGGGTGAGGCATATAAGCAGTCATATGAGTTCAGCAAGGCAGCTGATATGTATCGTAAGGTCCTCGACCTGGACAAAGAATATACGGCAGAGGCCAACCGAGCCTGGGAATTGGTGCAGAAAATTGAGCGGGCTCAACCGGGTACCTCTGTGGGCAAACAGATCGCCCTGGTAGAGCACATTACCCGCGCCGATGTGGCCGCACTCTTTGTAGAGGAGCTCAAGCTGGAGGAAGTGTACGAAAAGCTGAACGTTAAAACCTTCGACACTGAATTCAAACCTCCCAAGTCAGGCCTGGAAATGGAAACTGAAACTGTGGTGAAGATGGCTCCCGCCACTGACATTGCTGACCATGTACTCCGCTATGACATTAACACTGTAATGCGTATAGGTGTTCGCGGTCTGGAACCTTATCCGAACCACACATTTCAACCTGACAAGCAGATCACCAGGGCCGAGTATGCCATGATGATCGAAGACATTCTGGTCAAGGCCACAAGGGATGAAGGACTGGAAACCCGCTTCATTGGAAGTCAGTCTCCCTTTCCCGACTTGCGCAGCGATTTGCCCTATTACAACGCGGTAATGGTTTGCACTAGTCGCGATATAATGACTGTGGCCGACAAACGGACCGGCGAATTCCAGCCCATGGGGACGGTTTCAGGGGCCGATGCCTTGCTGGCAATCAGGGAACTTAAGGAGCAGCTCAGGGTGTTTTGAAAACTAGTCTCCATCACAGAGGCTGAAAGGAATTATCGCAGACCGCATAGCGGTTGGTGCAGAGCATAAATGGGGAAATGACAGCGAGTGGATTTGCCATGAACTATTCTCGACTGAAGGGTGAAGCATGGTTGTTAGGGACCGTACTACTGTTTACCGCCACGCTTCTTGGCCTGTGTCCGGCAAGCTCCGCTCAGGAACCCTTCGTTTTCCCCCTGGAGGGTGAACGAGCTCGAGTCACCTACGTGCAGGGTGAGGTGCGGCGCCAGACTTCAGAGGCAGGACCTTGGACAGCCCTTCCTCTAGGAGCTTTTGTGAAGGCTGGCGAGCGAATCATGACCATGAAAGGTGGTCGGTTGGAACTCCAGCTTCCAGATAAGAGCATTATCCGCTTTGACCAGGAGAGCGATGTGCGGTTGGCCAAAGCGGAATATAATCCTGCCAAGTCGAAACGGGACGTTCGTTTTTCCCTCCTCCTGGGAAAAACCTGGGCCAATATTCAAAATGTTTTCGGCAGCAGCAAAGGTGTTGAGGTAGAGACAGAAAACGCAATAGTGGGAGTTCGTGGCACTGTCTTTCGCATTAATGTGCCCCTTGATAGGTCGGCCACGATCAAGGTATATCATGGCAGTGTAGCCGTGAGTAAACCCCAGCGGCTTCCTGCCCCTGGTGAGCGCGGGAGTGAGATACAGCGGGTTCCAGGTCCAACTAGGGTGCCCGGACCTCACCGGGTAACCGTGGAGGAATGGATTCGTATAGTGGAGGCGATGCAGCAGATTACAGTAAGTGCCGAGGGGATTCCTTCAACACCTCGGGCTTTCACCATGGAGGAAGATTTGAACGACTGGGTACGGTGGAACTTGAAGCGAGATCTGCAAATCTAAGGTGGCAGCGGACGGTTGTCCCAACATACCAATCTGGACAAAGTCAGCTAATGCCCGGCGTGATATAGCTAAAATGCCAAGCCTGTTAATTAGCAGTTGACCATAGCCTGGTACAAATCTTGACAAGTGCAATCTTGAACCAACGATTGACGGGTTCAGTGAATCCGTGTGGCCCGCCTTTTGCATTACCCTTCTGAGCTGTTGATTTGAATTTTATCCCTCTTGTATGCCCAAATGACGGTTGAAGTAAAGGAGCACTATTTGGCCAAGGAGTTGGCTAAGTGTAGTTAGGAGACCGGAGTAGAGTTATGGCCCGTATTGATGCGTTTTTTAAATTGATGCATGAGCAGAAGGCCTCAGACTTACACCTTGTGGCCGGCCAGCAACCTGCTCTCAGGATTCAGGGAGACATGGAGCGGGTTAAGTACAAGGTACTGGATAACGATGAGCTCAAAGGTATGCTTTATGAGATTACACCGGAGGATAAGATAAAAACCTTCGAAGAGTCTGGGGACGTGGACTTTGCTTATGAAATACCGGGCCTGGCCCGATACCGGTCTAACTTTTTCCAACAGAATCTTGGAATAGGCGCCGTATTTCGTGAAATTCCAAGTGAAATTTTGTCGGTGGAGGAGCTAGGCCTTCCATCGGTGGTTTCTAAACTGGCCGTGCTGCCTAGGGGATTAGTGCTGGTGACAGGACCCACCGGAAGCGGCAAATCCACCACTCTTGCAGCCATTATTGATGAGGCCAATCAAAAACGTAAAGATCACATCATTACGATCGAAGATCCCATAGAATTTGTCCACAAGAGCAAAAGCTGCATTGTCAACCAACGTGAAGTGGGCGTACATACCAGATCTTTCTCAGCAGCACTGCGAGGCGCCCTGCGCGAGGATCCTGATGTGATACTGGTGGGTGAAATGCGCGATCTGGAAACTATCTCTCTGGCCATTGAAGCCGCCGCCACCGGACATTTGGTATTTGCCACCCTCCATACCACCAGTGCCCCGAAAACCGTTGATCGGATTATCGAGGTCTTTCCAGCGGAGCAGCAGGCCCAGATTCGCTCCACCCTCGCAGACGGCATTCGGGCGGTGGTTGCCCAGAACTTGCTGAAACGCATCGACATTCCAGGACGTATTGTCTGTCCGGAAATTTTGATTGCCACCCATGCCGTAAGAGCTCTGGTCCGTGAGAACAAGACCTATCAAATCCCCACGGCGATCCAAACGGGCAAGAAGTACGGTATGCAATCTTTGGATGACGCAATCATGGCACAACTGAAGGCGAACCGGATCAGCGCGGATGAAGCCTACATGAAATGTGATGACAAAGAGAAGTTTCGACCATTTTTACGAAATCCGCCGACTGATTTTACTGAGGTCTAAACTTGTCGCTTATTATGGCCGCCTATAGCCGAGTGGTTCTGCTTTGGTCCAGGAAAATATGCTTTACAATAGAATGTCCCGGTGAAGTACGCTTGCTGCCGGGGTTTTCGCTGACACAAGGGTAAAGGAAACTAGCATGCGCAAGAGAGAAATAGATCATTTTCTTCGCAAGATGCTGGATTTTCACGAAAATGTTTCCGATCTGGTGGTTACGGTAGATCGGCCTTTTCAGGTTGAATCGGACGGCGAGCTCATGGCCGTTCCCATGGATGTGTCGATTAACAGCCTGACTCCCTTTCAGACTGAGATCTTCGCTCTGAATCTGTTGGGCGGTGACAGGCGCAACATAGAGACCTTGCTTTCCGAGGGATCTTGCGATCTATCCTACCATCTGGCAGGCAAAGCGCGCTTTCGCGTGAACGTCTTTTCCCAGCGAGGCTACTTTTCGGTGGACATGCGTAAACTGGAAACCCGCATTCCCAGTATAGAAGACCTGAAATTACCAGAAATATTTAAAAAGATAGCCGCTGAGAGAAACGGCATAGTTTTCGTCACCGGAGCCACCGGCAGTGGTAAGTCAACCTCCCTTGCAGCCATTCTCGACGAAGTGAACGACTTTCGTCCAGTGCACATTGTTACCCTGGAAGATCCCGTGGAATTTGTCCACCATCACCGGCAGGCAACTTTCAATCAAAGGGAGATGGGTACCGACTTTGATTCATTTTCCACCGGCCTGAGGGCGGCACTGCGCCAAGCTCCAAAGATAATTCTGGTGGGTGAGATGCGAGATAGAGAGACAGTAGAGATCGGACTCAGTGCCGCAGAAACAGGTCATTTAGTTCTTACCACCTTGCATACAGTGGATGCCGGCCAGACCATCAACCGTATCCTCGGTATGTTTGACACGGAGGAAGAGAAGCAGATAAGAATCAGATTGGCCGACTCTATACGCTATGTGGTGTGCCAGCGTCTTCTACCCAAAGAAGGAGGCGGTCGAGTGGCAGCCTTCGAGATAATGGGAAACGATATTAGGGTAAAGGAAGTCATCCTCGAAGGTGAAAGCGAGGGAAAGACGTTATACGAGATAGTCGAGAGTAATCGAGCCTTTGGCTGGTGTACCTTTGATGACTCCATATTGGAATTGTTCCAAGAGGGACAAGTTAGCCACGATACTGCCATGGCATTTGCTGCCAAAAAAGCCATCATGAGGAGAGGTATCGACCGGATCAAGGCCGCTCGCGGTGAGAAGGTGACAGATATCGAAGGCCTTGAGATCGACAGAGGATATGGAACACGGGCAGAACGGAAAAAATAGTTGCTAACAGGCATTTAGGCCGGAGGGTAACGACCAGTGAAGATACAATGTAACCATTGCCAGGCTGTTTTTAACGTATCTGCCGAAAAAGTGCCCAAGGGCCAACAGTTCAAGGCAACCTGCAGCAAGTGCAGACGCACTATCATAGTGGACCCGCAGTCGGCAGAAAGGGGCTCTGTAGCGGAAATGGATGCATCCCTTTCAGCGGTTGCCGATGCCCCAACGGCCATTGCGGCAGATCTCGACGTGACCAGTGCTTACGATTCTCCTCTTGAGGTCCTGGAAGAAGGTGCCAGAAGTGCACTCGTTTGTGTAGACGAACCAGGACGGCTCAAGGCTGTAAAGGAGGCACTCGAGGAGCTTAATTATTACAGTAGTGTGGCTTCTTCGGTCAAAGAAGCTCTAAGCAAGCTGCGCTACAATCAATATGATTTAGTGATGGTGGATGAAGAGTTCTGTGGAGAAAACGCCGAAAATAATACCATTCTCCGCTATCTTCAACCCATGCCCATGTCCACCCGGAGAAACATATTTCTTATGATGATCAGTAGCCAGGTCAAGACTCTTGACAACCTTATGGCTTTCTCCAAAAGTGTAAATGCGGTGATAAATGTCAGTGATATACAGAAAGTTAAACTTGTTCTTGAACGAGCTATTGCCGACCATCGACGCTTCTACAAAGTTTACTGGGACTTAACCAAGTCTATAGGCATCCACTGATCCCCCCAAACTTAGAAGAGGCTTGCATTCCGCCGACTATTGGAGTACAAGATAGGTCCAAGTTAAATCCATTTCTGTAGTGCTCCATAACATTCCTTCCCGTCCGTCAGGTGTATGCACAACTATTTAATGAGCCGCTCCCGGCCCCGATGGAAGATAATGGAGGATGGTTGGTGAAGTTATTCAAGCGGTGGCAACAGAGGAAAGAAATTCGCGAACTGCAGTTACGCATTGATCACTGCCGCACCACTATCAAGGAAGTGCACAGTGCACTTCTTCAAGAGAATATCCAACCGGAGATCGCTGAGCAGTTCAAGCGGTTGGAAGCGGCATTGGAGCAAGTGGATGTAAAACAGTTGGCCGATCGTGATATGGAAAAAATTGAAATGGCAACAAACAATTTGCTAGAAGAGTTCCGCAGTCTCTATAGTCGGGGCAAGCTCAGGAACATTTATGAAGGACCAGTTCACTAAAAGCGTAGTGAGAGAGTTGAGCCATGAGGCGCAATGTCATCCCATAGAGGTCAGAAGTCGGAGATCAGAGATCAGCCTCAGATTAGCCCTCTGACCTCTGACTTCTCTCTCCTGCCGGCTGTACCACCCTTGTTTTCCTGATCTTCTTGACACTGAACCAGGGAGGGTTTATAAGAGGGCCATTGTGGAAAGTGGTGCTTAACCCAAGGGGACGTAGCTCAGTTGGGAGAGCGCAGCGTTCGCAACGCTGAAGTCGTGGGTTCGAATCCCATCGTCTCCACCATTGAGTGGCAACCGCGGCCTTGACCGCGGTTTTCTTTATCACCCTGGAGTTCCAAACAGGGGTGTAATCGGATCATGGTTTGGAGGATTGTTATGAGAAGAAAGATAACTGCTATTTTGGCTTTGGTGGTTATATTGAGTACTGCGGTTTTTCCGGTAAAAGTTTGTAGTAGCGGTGACGAGTATGAGTCCCTCGAATTCTTCCTCGATCAAGCGTTAAAACGGACAGATGATGTCAACCAACGAGCCGAGATTCTGAATCGCTACCTCATAAAGGCCCTGCGCTTGATTTACCGACAGAATAATGAACTCATCCGTCTTCAGCGTCAGACCATGGAAGCCGTCCAGGAACTGCGAGATACAGAAAAGAAAGAGATGCGGGAGTTAGAGATACAACTGCAGAAGAGCCAGTAGACAGCTATTTATTGCGAGACGGGCGAGACGGGCAAGACGAGCGAGACGTGGAATAATAATTTTCGTTCGTATCTTTTCCCCTCGACCTCCCGTCTCGCCCGACCTCTCGTCTCTCTTCGCATTGACAGGAGTGGATATTTCCCCTATAGTTCGCTGGCAAAATGTAGCTTGGCGATTTTAATCTGCCCAGATAGCGCACCAACAGATATGGGAGGAAGTGGGGTGCCAAGAAAAGCAAGCATCACCAGAAAAACTAAAGAGACCAAGATCAAGTTGAGTGTCAATCTAGATGGCAGTGGGAGAAGCTCGGTCAACACCAAGGTTGGCTTTTTAGACCATATGCTTACGCTGCTGGCGGCCCATGGCCGTTTCGACCTGGAACTGAAAGCCGAGGGCGATCTCTGGGTGGATCAGCACCACACGGTTGAAGATATCGGTATTTGCCTGGGGCAGGCTTTTACCAAGGCCTTGGGAAAAAGAGAGTCCATTCGGCGCTACGGCCAGCAATTCGTTCCCATGGATGAAGCACTTGCCTCAGTGGTGGTTGATCTATCCAACAGACCATATTTGGTATACAATGTTCCTAAACTTAGTGAGAGAGTAGGGGAGTTTGAAACCCAAATGGTCCAGGAGTTCTTCCAGGCCTTTACCGTAAATGGGGGCGTAACCATGCATGTAAACGTTTCCTATGCTAGTAACAGCCACCACCTGATCGAGGCTATTTTCAAGGCCTGGGCTAGAGCAATGAGACAGGCCTGTGAGCTGGAACCTGGGATTGCTGAAGTGCCGTCCACAAAGGGGGTTCTGTGAGGTCGCTGGGCACTAAGCACTGCAGCTAAAGGCGCAAGGCCTAAGGCCAAAGGCATTAAACCAAACAATTTTGATAGGTGAGCCGCGGGGGAAGAGGAAAAAGGTTGGGCAGAATGGAGAAATCGTGCAACCTCCCCTTGACAATCCGGCCCGGATAAAGTTAGAAATAGCCCTTGGAGAATTTGACGCGGGGTGGAGCAGTTTGGTAGCTCGTCGGGCTCATAACCCGAAGGTCGCTGGTTCGAATCCAGCCCCCGCTACCAAATAAATAAGGACTCGGGGTTGAACCCGAGTCCTTTATTTTTTGCCTAGTTAGAGAAGGAATGCCCCTGACTCTTTCTCGTCTAAGATTCAAGAGATCTATTCCCGTTAAAACCCCACGCTGAGCCCCACGTAGGGCCCCGAAGTGTCGTATTTTAGTTTTAGATCATTGGCGTCTACATCAACCCAAAAGGTCCGATAGCCAGCAGTAATGTCAACATAGGGTATAGGAGTGAATGAAAGTTCTGCCTGGGCGTCAACCAGGTAGCCGTCCCAATAGCCCATCCCCGTTGCGAAGACTCGAGCTTCCAAGATGTCAGCCAGAATACCCAGATGGAAATTAAGTCCTAACATTGGTACGGGTGCGGTGTAATCCTCTTTTTCACTGAGGCTGGTCGTCTCGGATCTGATCTTCGCTTCAACATCGTAGACCTCGACCCTGGCCACAAGACCCAGAGAAAAGCCGGCCATGAAATTTTCCAGGTCCAGGACATCGTACTGATAGGTGAGGTCGTAAACATCGTAATCAAGGGTGCTCTTGATCTTGTCACCGACAGGAAAGGTCTGGCCCCCGAAGTTGATATTTTGAGTCAGTAGCTCCTTACCCTCGTAGTTTGCCCGATAGAATGAGAAGCTCAGGTGATGGTCGCCTAGGCCAAGAAAAACTCCCCCAAAAGGGTAGGACTCATTATCAAATCCCAGGTCATCTTTCAGATCGAGTTTGGTTCCGCTGAGTGAGTTTTTGCTATATTCGATGTGTCCGTCTATAGATGGGAACCAGTAATAGGCTCGCGCGCCTGCCTCGAAGGCCCGGGCAGGCATAGCGGTGACCACCAAGGTCAGTACACTTACACATAGTATCAGTATTTTGTTCATCTCCTCCCCCTCAGAGAACACCCTCGTTCCCTAATTAGTGAGCATTACCCTGCTCACCTAAGCAAGAGGCGTGCCACGAGAGGAAAAGAGATGAAGACAAATTAAGAATACAGCCTTTAAGGCAAGATGATCACCCGGTCCATTGCTTACAGAAGCTTAACCACAACAAGGGTCATATCGTCTTGTTGAGGTGCCTCTCCCCGGAAGATATTAAGTTCATCGAAGATCGCCTTCAGCATAACATCCGCGGACTTGGTGGCGTTTTTCCGAATTGCTTGGCGCAAGCGGTCCAGACCAAACATCTCACCATCCATATTGAGGGCCTCGCGGATACCATCAGTTCCTAAAACGATTACACTGCCAGCAGTCCAGCCCCGGCGGCTAAACTCGTGGAAGTCAATTTTCCTGTCCACTCCCAAGGCCATCCCTTCGCCGGCCAACTCATCAAAGGTATCCTCCCCTGGGTCGTAGACAATGGCTGGATCATGACCGGCCCGCACCCAATGCAGCGTTTTGCTGGAGACATCTATCTTCAGGAAAAACATGGTCATGAACCGCCCCGTTTCTTTGACGTCCTTGTTGAGCTCTTGATTGACATCGGTAACAATCCGGGCGATGTCTCCGGCCATGGCCGCCCGCTGACGGATCATGGCCCGGGCGGTGGTCATCAGAAGTGCCGCACCAACGCCATGCTCAGATACATCAGCAACAATCACCCCCAAGGTTCCTCTGGAAAGGGCAAGGTAGTCGTAATAATCCCCCCCGGTCTCATCGCAGTAATTGCTGGTGCCGGCAACATCAAGTCCCACCAGGGAAGGGGGTTTTTGGGGCAGAAGGTTTTGCTGCACCTCCTCGGCCAGTTTAAGGGCGGTGAGCAGCTGTATGCGATGTCTCAGTCCATTAATCATGGTGTTGGTATGTCCGGCGATAACCCCAAATTCATCGTTGGTGGCAACTGGAACCAGTCTGGAGAGATCACCCTTACTAACACGCTCCAATACGTCGGTTTCATTATCAAAAAGAAGTTTTAGATTGGTGGAATATGAAACTATCAGATTAACTATCCAGACCAAGAGCACGATCATCACGAAAAATACTTCGGAGGACACCGATCGCTGGGCTTGAGCTATGAGCATCTCGTCTTGACCGATCCTGGCCAGCCAGGCCACATCTCCGGCAATAACCAGGCCGATTATGGCCGCGACAAATATGGTGGCGGTAAGGGCAACCAAAGAGAACTTGCGAGTCATGGGGTAGAGACGCTTCGGGGGTGACAAAAACCTATTGCTCTCGTAGGCTTGGCGGATCACAGAACGCTCACGGGCTAGAGCTGTGTCCAGGGAGAGAAAAAAACCGGCAATGGTGCAACCAAGAACCACCTTGAGTCCGCTTATGGCAGGAAAATTGTACACCATGAAATTGTAAACCATGACGGCAAATCCCACTGCAAGGCAGAGGCTGAGGTCGAGGACAAACTGCCGCTTGGGCTGGGAAGTTTCGGGTACGGAGAAGACGAACCGTCGCTCCAGGGGAGTCCTCACTACGAACGCCCCAAGGAAGGCGGACAAAAGAATTACCCCCAGGACCACGGGGGGTAGAGTCTCCAGGAATGGTCAGACCTGCCCGCCATACAAGGTCAGCACCGTAAGGGCAAAACCGTAATGCAAAACTACTCGCAACATGTAGATTATCCCCTACTTGACAAATTAACCATATAGTTTGACTTTGCTGTTGCTGGTCATCCCATGAGATTAATAGTAAGGTGCAATTGTCAACTTTTCAACTCTACCCTCCATTCAATGGTGATGCTTTCGTATACTTTTGTAAAAAAAGCTTCACCTTTTAGCTTTTGTAAGAATAATCTTGTATACTGCTGAAGATCCTATAAATCTTTGCTATGCTATTATACAGTTTTTAATCCTGGTTTATTTATAGTTCAGTTAAAAGTGGGAGGAGCTTTCTGTTATGGGAAAGGTTAAACCCCCTGTGGTGCACAGGTCTCTTTGGTCCTGGGTCTTGGCTAGCAACTTAAAACTTCAGGCCTTGCTGCTTGTGGTCATAGTGGTTGCTGTCTTTACCAGGGTCTTTCCTCTGGAGATGCAGAAGCGCATAGTCAATCAGGCTATTCGTTTCGGGGAACTGGGGATGCTGTACCGCTACTGTGGGCTGTATTTCGCCGCTGTCGTTCTCTCGGTTGGCTTGAAATATTTGATCAATGTTTTGCAAAACCTCATCGGCGAGTCCGTGCTGGCGGATATGAGAAGGGATCTCTACCATCACATTCTCACCCTACCCTTGAATTTCTTCAGAAAGACCCAACCTGGCCTGGTGGTCTCAGCCTTGGTGACAGAACTCGCCGTCGCAGGGAGCTTCGTAGGGATGTCTGTGGCCGTCCCGGTGACCAGTGTTCTGACCTTGTTGGCTTTCGCCGGCTATCTCTTCTGGCTGAATCCCCTTCTGGCAATTATCTCTTTGAGCATATACCCTCTGGTGCTAATTCTGCTGCCCAGGGTTCAGAGCAGAGCCAACCAAGAGAACAAAAAGCGAGTGGACGCTACCAGGACTCTGGCCGGGAAAATCGGCGAGGCCATCAGCGGAATTCACGAGATTCACGGTAATGGTTCCTACCGGATTGAAAACCGCAAATACGACAATATGGTCGATGCCTTACGTAAAGTCAGAATCAGTTGGAACCTTTATAAATTTGGGGTAAAGGTATTAAACAACTTCTTCAGCAACTTAAGCCCTTTCCTGATCTTCATCGTAGGGGGTTATTTGGCCATTAAGGGAAGATTGGATTTGGGTGCCCTGGTTGCCTTCATTTCGGCCCAGGAAAAGCTGTATGATCCCTGGAGGGAATTGATTGATTTCTATCAGGTTTACCAGGATGCCACCGTTGGTTACGCCCGGACCATGGAATACTTTGACGCCATGCCGGAACATAGTCTCGAACCCGAAGGCCGCGAGCCTTATTCGTTGGGTGGCAGCATAGAGGTGAAGGATCTGTCCTTTGTTGCCGAAGGGGGCATTCAGCTCTTGGACAATATCAACCTTGAGCTAAAATCAGGGCAACAACTTGCTTTGGTCGGTTTTTCCGGCAGTGGCAAGTCCACATTGGCCCAGTGCATCGGACAACTATACAGCTACACCAGCGGTCATGTTTTATTGGGTGGAAAAGAGGTAAAAGACCTATCGAAGAGAGACGTGGTCTACAACATGGGCTTTGTTTCGCAAACACCTTTTACCTTTGAAGGAACCATCAGAGAAAATCTGCTCTACTCCTGTGCCTCCCTTGTGGATGGTGATGAAAGTGCTGAGCCTATGGTTATGCCAACTTTGGACGACATGATCGCAACCTTGCAGCAGACGGGTATATTTGTGGACGTCCTGCGTTTCGGTCTAAATACGATTCTCTTGCATGACGAACATCAAGAGCTAGCTGGAAAACTTGTCCGCGTCCGCGAGAATTTCAGGCGCGATTTCGGCAAGGAGCTGGCCGACTATGTTGAGTTTTTCCACGAGGACGAGTACCTCTATCACTCCAGCGTCGCGGCAAATTTGACTTTCGGCTCCCCCAACAAAGATACGTACGCCACGGAAAGATTGCCCGAAAATGACTACTTTTTGCGGTTTGCAGACAAGGCCGATCTTACCAGACCGCTGTTAACTCTTGGAGCTGATCTCTGCAGACAAACCGTCGATATTTTGGGAAACCTGCCGCCTGAGAAGGTCTTTTTTGAACAAAGCCCCATATATGCAGAGGAGTTAGAGGGATACAAGGAGGTAGCAAAGCGGTGTGGCAGGAAAAGACTGCATCAACTGAGCTCTCAGGATAGAACGAACCTCTTACGGCTGGCGCTGCGTTTTACCCCTAGCTTACACAAGATGGTAAGAATGCCAAGCATCTTTGAAGAGCTGATTCTCGAGGGTCGGGCCCTGTTCAAAGAGATGATTGCTCACGACGATCCGCAAGCTATCACATTCTATCAGACCCCAGAATACATATATTCGCAAACCATCCTGGATAATATACTTTTTGGAAAGAGCAAAACGGTAAACCCACAAACGGAGGAGAAAATCAACCAGTCCATTATTCAAGTACTTATCGAAGAAGACTTGTTGGAAACCATCGTTGAAATAGGCATGGAATTCCAGGTGGGCAGCAAAGGCGACAGACTCTCAGGAGGCCAACGCCAGAAGTTAGCCATAGCCCGCATTTTCCTCAAGGAGCCCGGCGTACTCATCATGGACGAAGCTACCTCGGCTCTCGACAACAATTCTCAGTCTCGTATCCAGAGTCTGCTTGATAGCAGGTGGAAGGGAAAAAGCACCCTGATTGCCGTGGTGCACCGTTTAGACATTGTCAAGGGCTATGATAAGATTGCGGTAATGAAAGCGGGAAGAATTGGTGAAGTAGGGACCTACGAAGAGCTCATTAACCGGAAGGGGATGTTGTATGAACTCATCTATGGAAAGAGGGCAGTCGCCTGAGTCTAGTGAAGTTCAGCAGAATCTGGAGCTCTTGCGACAGATGGATTTTTTCTCAGCCATGTCTCTTGAGGCTCTCAAGGTGTTCGCCTATCTTTTCACCAGGGAGAAATTCAAGCCAGGAGATCAGCTTGTTGAGCAGGACGATAGTGACGGTAAAGCTTTTTACATCATCTCCGGAACCGCCGAGGTAGTTAGGGAGGATGAAAGAGGCCAAACAATCTTGGGAAAATTCATTCAGGGGGAGTTTTTTGGCGGTTTGGCATTATTAGGGGACATGCGCCGTCTTTTCTCTGTGAGGGCTCAGACAGATTTGATCTGTCTGGTGATGACCCGCGAGAAGTTCACCAAAGCCATAGAACAATTTCCAGAACTCATGCCGCGAGTCTTGGAGGCCATGGTTAAGGGGATTCGGTTCTGGGAAGAAAGGCTATTGCTTGAACCTGGGGGACTTTGCGACCAATGTCGAAAGAAAGTCGGTGTGAGTATGATGTGATCAGGTTCAGAGCCACTTTGTCGAGTATTCAGCTTTCGACTAAACAAAATCTCGTTGTTGAACTATTATGGTAAGAAGGTTGTAGTGATGATCGCGGACAGAGTTTCACTAGAACTGAGGAACAGCCTCTCCGAACTAGACACGCTTTGCCAAAAGCTGCAGCGGTTTGCAGAAAGGCTGTGCCTCCCTAACAAGGCCTTGTTTCAAATCTGTCTAGCCATTGAGGAAATTTTCAGCAATATCATAACGTATGGCTACGCCGACGATGGAGTTCACTGGATTAAAATAGCCATTTCATACGAGCACGGTACATTTGCAATCCGCTTGGAGGATGACGGCATTCCATTTAATCCGCTGTCGGTGGAAGAGCCAGATTGTGAATGTCCCGTGGAGGAGCGGAAAGTAGGCAACCTTGGTATCCATCTATGCAAAAAGGTTATGGATGAAATGCTCTATGAAAGATGTGGGAATAAAAACATACTAACTCTGAGAAAAGACATAAAGGCTACCAAGCCAGGATGTTGAGCCGGCTTTTACCAGCCTTTCTCAATAGTAGGACGATTTGCTTCCCTACTCGGGAGGAGCGGTTGCCGTAAAAGAGGACGAGGCAAGGAGGGGAAAATAAATGGAGGTATTGGAGAAAAGACAGGACGGGATTTGTATTTTGGAACTCCTTGGGCGCCTTGATTCGAATACGTCTCCGGAATTCGAGAAGAAACTTTTTGAAGTGATCGATGATGGGACGAGAAGTGTGGTCGTAGATTTTGCCAACTTGGATTACATTTCTAGTGCCGGATTACGGGTATTGTTAAAAGCGGCCAAAGAACTCAAGCGCTCTGATGGAAAAATCGTACTCTGTTCCATGAAAGATTACATCAAGGAGGTTTTCGAAATAGCCGGATTTGTTTCTCTCTTCCCCATAACCTCTTCGGCGATAGACGCTGTAAAGGAATTTTAACCCTGATGTTTGTTGAATCCGTCTCAGGCGGAGACGGATATGGGCTCCTTCTCTCCGAGATGTAGGCTCTACGAGCCGGAAACCTGGCTTCCTCGGGTGTTCTTTCGACAGGCTCCCCCCAGCTAGGCTCCCCGAGGCTACGCTCCCCGAGGCAAGCTCGGGACAGGCGGGACAGGGGGGACAGGGGGGACAAGTGGGTTTTGGGGAGTCGTGTTTTTCCTCTTAGCAGAGTATGCAGGGACTGATAAGAGCTTTAAATCTAAAGCGGCAGAACATAGCTATTTAAAATGTATAGCAATATATATCTGAACCGTGAAAGTGTGTTTAAATTCCTTCTTTCCTCGGGTCGGCCTCGAAGTTCAGGAAGACGGTCATCTATTTTTTTGACAGCTGCAGAAAGTGTAAGTCACTTAAATAATAGTAAAAGCTAGAAATATCGTCACACTTCGAAGAAGGTAAACCATTTATTCATCCTCCTTATCTTGTGGCACGAATCATGCTTTCTTCTGGGTTGAATCGTCAAGACTAAATGAGAAATCGGAAGGGCAGTCCCATGGAGGAAGGGCATCATGAAACGGTGCTTGATTACCTGAAAGTTTTCAAAGGGTTAGGAGTCAAGCAGTTTCTGGAAGCATATAACTATCCGTTCTTGGTGGAAAATTATCTGGCTCCCTCCAGCAGGATAAAGTTAGGCAGGGTGGAAACCATCTCCGAATTTGATCTTGATGATATTTTCCCACCGAGTAGCAAAGGAGAAGAAGAACCCCTTCTGCAGGCACGAGTGATAACCCTGGAAAAAAGAGACGTGGATTCTTCTGAGCGCATGATTTTCGTGGGGCGATCCGCCAATAACGATATAGTTCTGGCCAACAAGATGGTATCAAAACTTCACGCTTACTTTTGTCAGCTTCCCGGCAGCGGAGTCATGCAGTTAGTTGACATGACTTCTACCAACGGTACTTTTGTTAATGGTACCAGACTTGCGCCTTCAGTTAAGGCTAGCCTACAGGACGAAGATGAAATTTCCTTCGGCCCCGAGACCAAACTGGAATTCTTCAGCCCTGCCTCTTTCTGTCAACTCCTCCAGAGGTTTGCTTAACCCGGATAGTTCATGAACCACCTGCTTCGACTCCAAGATAAAAAAGATTTAGCATTTGAGTTAATAATTTTCTTGACCAATTAAACGCAATAAGGTAAATTGTCTTGCATAGGGAGATGCCAGTCTCCCTTGGTGCCCCTTGCCCCTATCGGCCACCGTGCGCCGGGCCGATAGGGGATCTTTTTTTGAGGGACAATTCAGTAAAAAATCGTGCGGGTTCGATGATAGGGCAGGGCGCGATAAGCATCTTCTTGCCCCAGATACCAAAGCCAGTTATCAAGTTGAGGGGAATTTACCCTGAAACCCAGGTGGGTCAGCCTCTGCCGGAGTAATTCCACACTCCAAACAGTTGCGGCGCGGATCTCCACTTCTTCGACACTGCCCGCAGGTAGTTGCACTAGGTTTTGGATGCGCTCTGCCAATTCTGGTTGGTATTGCAGTATAGCCAGATGGCGAAGGACCTGGGGTAGTTTGTAGTCGGCGAAAGCGGTGAGATTTTCCAGGTCAGTGAAATTTCCCCAGGACCGACCTGAGAAAGTACACCAAAGATCGTGCACCAGCAATTGGGCGCGTTTGTAAAAATAGACTTTTCCGGTGTCGTAGTTAGCTGTGTCGTTGAAGCTGGAGAATTCATTTGCTAACAAGTCAACTAATTTTCTGGCCGAACCGTCAGCCTCTTCAAGAAGATGAATAAAGCTTCCCTGGAACCGATCCAGTAGAACACGTCCAGCTTGCCGAAGATTTTTTGCTCGTTCCTCCAAGAGGGGAATCCTTCCTCTTCCCCGAAAGATGTGGGCCAGGGTATGTGAGTCCAGCTCAGCGAGAGTTGTTGCCCGGTGGATGTTAAGTCCCTCCTCCATAGCTCGTTTAAAACTGGCAGCCAGCGCCCAGTAACCGGAGAGCGCTTCGTTGTTATATTCAACGGTCCAGGGGGGAGAGCCCACATCCGGCCAAAAGCAATGGTTGACAGTATTAAGCAGGAAAAGCCATTCTGCGGTGGTGGCGGTTGAGTCATAGAAATGGTATGGGGCAGGACCAAAGGTGATAGGCGAAATTGTAGGATGTGAATTATCGGCAAGAAGGTTTGCTATGGCCAAATGGTCAATCTGTACAGATGTGCTCTGTTGCACAACTGCCGAACACGAGGATAGAACAGAGAGGAGACTCATAAAGCACACTTGGAAAAATTGGCGTCAGTGGAAGGAATTATGGTGGGTTCCTTTGGCTAAGAACCTCCTGGAGAGATGGAGTACTGGAGCACTGGAGTAATAGGTAAAGGAGAGATTAGGCGTAGAGACTGTTTGTATTTTAGCCTTTTTCCAACACTCCACCACTCCAATACTCCAACGCTCCATGTTGATTAAGAACTGGCTAAGGATGCGGCTTGCAAGGTAATTCGTCGCAGTCTTCGCACCAGGGTACGAATGATTTTACGGAAGTCGGGAGAGAGGCTGTCGTATTCCCGCCTTAGTTTGTCGCGATCTAAAACTCCTAACTTGACTTCCCCCTCAGCAACCACTGTGGCCGAACGGGGCTCCTTTCCCAAATCCAAGAACTCAAGTTCACCAATGAATTCCCCCTCGCCGAGTTTGGCGACTGTGACTTTGCCTTTTGGGGTCTCCTTGGTTACCTTAACTTGACCTTCCATGATTACATACACCCAGTCGCTGAATCCTCCTTCATCGAAGATAACCGTCCCGTCCGGATGGGTCTCTTCATCACGGATATAGAGCAGATCAATCACTTGCATCTCCTTCCGAATTAGTATTAGGCTTGCTGAACCACGATCAGTATAGTGTTTTTGCCGGCCTTAGTTCAAGCCAAAAGCACAAAACTCCAACTTTCACCATCCCAGCAAGTTGTTCATAAAATATCCGGACTAGTAAGAAGTTTGCAGACTCTTTGCTGCCGAAAAAAGTGAAGGACTCGGCCCCATTGGACATTGTCAGGAGTTTCCCCAAAAATCACTGGATCATTCTTCTAAATGGTGTTTAAGAGCCAGTTTGCATTGGCTTGCAAGTAAAAGTGGCCTACCTGATGTCTCTTCTGTCGTTCCAGAGCTCACGGTCTGGCCACTTCTAGCCCAGCTGTGCCAGGGGGATGGCCCCCCCTCCCTGTTCCCCGTTCCAAAGGAACGGGGCCAGGGGCTCCCCCAACCACAGCCGGGGAAGTGGCACAGACCTTCCG
>JARRNM010000039.1:0-18012 GCA_037384945.1 Deltaproteobacteria bacterium | reverse complement strand
GCTCTCCAGGAGTATGCAAGGACTTGAGGAATTGTCCTTGCACTTCAATCCGGCTGGCCGGGGTAAAGGGAAAAGATAGCACTTCAAAGTAGTCGGCTGCCCGCGCCAAAAATGTCTCCAGCTCAAACTGCGGCAGGTGAACAAACAGCCGGTGAGTGGGGAGAATGGACAATCCCTCTTGATGCATATTAGCCAAATACATAAGTACATAGTTGAATGAAGCTCGTTCTCCTCTGGCTGGATATTTTTTCTGCATGAGCCTCTGATAGTTTAGAGCTGTCTCATACCGATGATGCCCGTCGGCAATAAAAGTCACTCTGTCTCTCATGGAATCTGCCACCCAGCGAATCACCTCTTGTTGACAGACGCGCCACAGACGATGGTGAATGCCCGTACTATCAGTGAAATCAAAAACCGGTCTGTCATCGCGACCCCGGCTCAGACATCCGCTTACCTCTTGGGCCGGGTCGGGATAGAGGGCGAATACCTGGCTAAAGTTAGCATTACAGGCCCTCATGAGTTGCAATCGTTCAGACTTGGTCCCTTCGTAAGTTCGTTCGTGGGGCAACACCGATCCATGGGAAAAATCTTGCAGCCTGACGAGGCAGATGAGCCCGCGTCTCTTTTTTGAACGATGAAGAGATTCTTGATAGTCAATCTCATAGTCATATAAGGCCGGCTTGGAATCTCGGACCAACACCCCTTGTTGTTGCCAGGCCCTAAATGTTTCAGCCGCCCGGCTATACCAGTTGTTTTGTTCGTTGTCGCCTGGTTGTCGTCGTCCCAAAATTAATCTAATTATGTTGTAAGGGTGACGCTCATGGTACATTTCCTGCTCTTCAGAGGAAATTACATCAAAAGGCGGGGTGACCACCTCATCCATACTGCCTATCACTTTTTGATTGTATAGGAGACCTTTCAGCGGGGCAATTTCGGGCATATTTCACTTTCTCCTTCAACGGCAGCCCGTGGAAACAAATTATACATTTTAGAAGCACAGCCACACTTAGAGCTTAGTAGGGTGCCGGAGTGGTGAAGTAGCGGAGTAATGGAAGTACAATAAAACTCTCAGGAGATCAATGTTTTTTCAACTCTCCAGTGGGAAAATAATCTGTCTGCTCCCCCCTGCGAACTGCCAGCCGGAAATTGCCCTTGCTGAATACTAACCTATTTTTCAACCTGTATTTTGGTATTTTCAATCCGCAATCCGCAATCCACAATCCGAAACCCACAATCCACAATCCGCAATCCGAAACCCACAATCCGCAATCCGCAATCCACAATCTACCTCTGTCCCCATTTAAGTTTGTTTCTGAGAATGGTGAAGTAGTCTTCCTGACGAGACTTTATTAAGAAGAGGGGTCGATCAGCCTGTTTGACCCGGATGATATCCCCTGACTGCAACTCGCATCCCACCTGGCCATCACAGGTCAAGGTGACATCGTTTGCCTTGGCACCGACCCTGATTTCAACCTGGGCGTCGCTTGGCAGCACGATCGAACGATTGGTCAAGGAGAACTCACAGATGGGTGTCAAGATGATACTTTCTGCCGTGGGATAAACAATAGGACCACCTGCGGAGAGATTGTACGCCGTCGACCCCGTGGCAGTGGCGACGATAAGTCCGTCAGCCCTATAGGTGGTCAGGGGAAGGCCGTCGATGGTAACCTTTAAGTCGACGAGCCTGGCAAGAGCAGCCTTGTTGATCACCACGTCATTGAGAACAGTACTGTCCAAGACTCTTTCACCCTTCCTTTGAAAGCTGGTGTGAAGACGCATACGCCTTTCGACTTCAAAACGCTGCGCTAGAATATCTTCGAAGAAACGGTAACACTCCTCCACGCTTACTTCTGTCAGAAAACCCATGCCGCCGATGTTTACACCTAGAACGGGTAAGTCTCGATCTGTAAGCAACCTTGCGACGCTGAGCAATGTGCCGTCGCCCCCAAGGACCACAACCGCCAGACTGTCAGATGGTATTTTCCGGGCAAATTCGTGGACGCTGCTCCTTTGGGCATGGGGCGCAATGTTTTCCAAGAGAAACACCTGCGCATCTCGTTGCTTGAACCACTCACCTATTTCCACGGCTAACTGTGCCGCCAGGTCTTCATCTTTCTTGTATATTATTGTTAAGTTAGGCATCAGCTCCCTTTTCCATCTTCATCCCCTACTCCCCAGCGCAGGAAAGAAAAAGTTTTTACTTCTGGCCAATCAAGCAGGAAACCAATAAAATTGTCTGTCCGCGAATTGAACTCTACCCAGAGGCAGCTGTCATTAATCCTTTAGCAAAATAATGAGGCGCCGGTCAACTGCTACTCGCTAAGCCAGAATATTTTAGGAGGGCCGTGACGAGGCTGCAGCAGGATAATTATTCTAACATTTTGCCTTGGCACGGAACTGGTATGGTGTGCGAAAAAAGGTTGTAAAATCATTGATTCTGGACTATAGGTACATTTTGTCTTTTTTAGAAACCGTGATTTTTGAACCTTAATTTTTGCAGCGTGTCCAGGGTGAAGAAGAAAACTAGAACTCCTTACACCATTCTTTCTGTGGATGACGATACTGAAATGATTGGCTTGCTTCACGAAGTAGTAAGCCAGTTGGGCCACACCAGTCTCACCGCGGTGGATGGTGTAGATGCTCTTGAAAAGCTAGGAGAACACCAGGTCGACATAGTCATCACCGATATTGCCATGCCAAGAATGAACGGAATCGACCTGACGAAGAGAATCAAGACTGATCTCGAAGACGTGGACGTAGTCGTTGTCACCGGCTACCAGGACGAATACAAGTACACTGACGTCATCGAAATCGGCGCCAGTGACTTTATCTCTAAGCCCTTTAACGTCAATGAGCTGGAGGCAAAGATTAGCCGAATCATCCGCGAACGTGAACTGCGGGCGGAACTCAAAAGATTATCTATCCGTGACGGGCTCACCGGGCTTTATAACCGTCGTTACTTTGATGAAAATTTGAAAAGGGAAGCAATTCGGGCTTTCAGGCAGCATTATGGCCTCTTTCTCCTTCTGGTAGATGTTGATAATTTCAAGGACTACAATGACCAGTTCGGCCACCAGAAGGGGGACGACCTACTGAAGGAGCTGGCCAGGTTAATGATGTTCTACAGCCGTGACAACGTCGATTCCGTCTATAGGTACGGCGGTGACGAGTTCGCTGTGATCATTCCCCATGCCCAACACCGGCAGGCAATGATGGTGGCTAGAAGACTACGAAGCAAGTTTAATTCTAGCAGTCTCGGTCCAGCCTCTCTTAGCATGGGAATGGCCCGGTTGGAAGGTGGACTGAAAACTTTAGAACAAGAGCTGGAGAACTTGCTGCGCGCGGCAGACCAATACCTGTATATGGCCAAAAACAACGGGGGTGACCAGATTTGTGCGGCAGAGGAAAATTCCGCTGAGAACAACCCACCAGTAGACCAAGCCAGCTAAGAGTAAGTATAAGCAACCACCCTAGCGCGCTGCTTCCAATCTAAGACTGAATCACAGTACTTTTCAGGCAGAGAGGACCTTTCTATTGCCTCCCTCAGAGGGGGCTTTAGGGTCTGAGGTGTCAGGTTTCGGGTTTCAGGTGTCAGGAGAAGAAACAGAAGGCTGAAACCTGTCGAAGATCCCGTTTAAAGCAAAGCGGCAGCGGGGAACACTGAAACCTGAAACCTCAGGCAATGTGATTTATTATTTGGGATTTCCATTCTTCCGATATTCGAGCACTCCAGAACAGCGCAAGACCTTTGCTGGGGTGCGACCAAGTTGTTCCTAGATTTTCACGCGAAATTAAGTAAAAAGTTCTTGACAAAAAAATGTCGAATCATTATAACTGGCATTCTTTATTAAACTTTAAGTTTAGTATTCGTAAACTATGGAAGCGGCTTTGAACATAGGAGAAAAGATCAGAAGACTTCGCAAAGCGAACAACCTCACCCAGGAGGAGCTGGCAAACCGCGCCTACCTGACTAAAGGATTTATCAGCCAGCTGGAGCGGGATCTGACTTCACCCTCAATTATTACTTTGAAGGGCATACTGGACGTTCTTGGCGAAGAACTCGCTGACTTTTTCTTAGACATTAAACATGAGAGGGTTCTCTTCGACAAAAAGGCGAGAGTCTTGAGTTCCACCTCAACGGAGCATATGACGGTGGAATTACTCGTGCCCAGTGCCCAGAGCAGGCTGATGGATCCGGTGCTAGTGAGTTTGGAGCCAGGGACATCTACCGAAACTCACCTGGGTCATGAAGGTGAAGAGTTCGGCTTTCTCCTCCAAGGCAGGGTCACTCTTTGGGTTGATAAAGAAGCCTATAGGATGCGGCAAGGAGACACTTTCTACTTTGCCTCCCATCGGGAGCACAAACTGCATAACACCGGCAAAACCAAAGCAAAACTCCTATGGATCGTTTCTCCCCCAGTTTTCTGATAAGCCCGCTCTAACTGATCAGGGGGGGATGGAGGCTTAAGCCGACAATCAGCTCTACTGAGCAAGGAGGTGGCAAAATTGAAAAAACCTGAATACGGTTTTGGCATGCATCTGATCTTTGATGGATATGGCTGTGATCGCCACCGGCTTGAAGACATCTCACTCATTTACAACTTCTTGAGCGAGTATCCGGCCCAGATGAAGATGACCAAAATCATGCCTCCCTATGTTTTCCGATACGATGCCAAAAATCCACAGGATTGGGGCATTTCAGGTTTTGTGCTTATCGCCGAGAGTCATATCAGTATTCATACCTTCCCCGAAAAAAACTATTTTAGTCTGGACATATTCTCCTGCAAAGATTTCGACTCCGACCAAGCCATCTCTTACGTCAGGAATCTGTTTGCCACGGAGAAGAGTGAAGTCAAGCTTCTCGACAGAGGTCAGGAATTTCCCAAAAATATAAGAAGTTCGGCCCACATCGTGCAAGCAGACCGTCTTCGTCTAGACCATTGATGCTGGCGGCAGGGATCTATGAACTCAGATCAGCGATATGAAGAGGAATTTTTCCCAACTTTTGCTGCATCCTCGGCCTGTTTTGGTGGAAAGGATGCCTCCACAGCACATCCCGAGAAGGCAAAGGTTGTGATTCTTCCCGTACCCTACGATGGCACCACCACCTACAGACCCGGTGCTCGTCAGGGACCAAGTGCTATCCTCCAGGCCTCCCAACACCTAGAACTTTTCGATGATGAGACAGGTCAAGAGGTCTTTCGGGTGGGCATTGCCACTCTCGAAGAAATGGAGGTCGACGTTAGCAGCCCACAGGCCATGGTGGCTAAGGTCAAATCATTTGGCGAAAAAATACTCGACGGTGGCTTTTTCCCTCTCATGCTCGGCGGAGAACATCTGTTATCCCTTGGCATGATCCAGGCTGTGGCCAGCCGCATAGAAAACCTTTCCATACTGCAACTTGACGCCCACACCGACCTTCGAGAGACCTACCAGGGTACAACATACAGTAATGCTTGTGTCATGCGGCTGGCCAGCCGCCATGGAATGCTGGTGCCAGTGGGGATACGGTCATTAAGTGCTGGGGAACATCGTTGGATCGAAGAACATAGTCTGCAAGTCTTCTATGCCACAGATATCTACAGTCAGTCGGACTGGCAAGAGAAAGTGGTGGCCCAACTGCATCCCCATGTTTACATAACCATTGACTTGGATGTCTTCGATCCTGCCGTCATGCCGGCGGTGGGCACTCCAGAACCCGGGGGACTTCATTGGTATGAGGTGCTCAAGTTACTCCGTTCAGTATGCCAAGGCAGGAAGGTTGTGGGAGCAGACATTATGGAGCTTTGCCCTCAGCCGGGCAATATTGCCCCAGATTTTTTTGCTGCCAAACTAGTCTACAAACTACTAGCTTATCGCTTCGAAAGGGAGCTGCAACCATCCGGACATTGTATTTGACAAAAAGAAAAAGAGGCTGTTAAGATTATCTTATTAAAATGCACTCGGACCAAATAACCTTTCAGTTCAGGCCGGAGTACATTCTCTCGCGCACAAGGAGATTCTGAGTCTCTTGGAAGAAGGATCTGACACAGGTATTTGGCGAAGGATTGGCACCCTCCTAGGATTTAAACACCGGAAGAAACCCTCACAACCCGATCTCCAAAGAGAAATTAAACAACTCATAGACGTAGGCGAGGAGGAAGGACTGCTCAGTGAAGATGAAGGAGAGATGATCCAGAGCATCCTCTCTTTCCGAGACACGCTGGCCAGAGAGATCATGGTGCCCCGCCCCGAGGCAGTAATCATCAGTGTTGACACTCCGATTGAGGAGCTTCACCAATTAGTCATCCAAGAGGGCCACTCTCGATTTCCTGTTTATGATGGCAGTGTTGACAATATCATCGGAATCTTACATGTTAAAGACTTGCTTACCTTCTGGGGTCAAAAGCAGTTAGATCTTAAAGACATTTTACGCCCCCCGTACTATATCCCTGAAACAAAAAAGATTAGCCATCTCCTCAAAGAACTGAGAGACAAGAAATCGCACATGGCAATTGTCATTGACGAATATGGTGGCACTGCGGGATTAGTAACCATTGAGGACATCATTGAGGAGATTGTCGGGGAGATTCGTGACGAGCACGACAGCGAGGAAACCTTAATAGTTGCCACCGACGAAGGTGAACTTTTGGTAGACGCCCGCCTTGAGATAGAAAAATTGGTGCAGCATTTTCATCTCGAAGTGCCCAAGGGAAACTTTGAGTCAGTTGGCGGATTCATCATAAGTCTCTTGGGTAGAGTTCCTCAACCTAACGAAACCATAACCCACGCCCCTTTAGAAATGACCATCGAATCGGCAGATGAGAGAAAAATACGCAAGGTCAGAGTCAGAATGCAGAAAGAAGAGGCAAATCCTCATATCACCCCTGCCGACGACTAACTTTTACATAGAGAAGGACCAGCAGTAGCGCGATAGCTATCCGCAAGGAGTTATCCTTGGTAAGAGAAAGGCGACAGTTTCCTAGAGTTGAGGTGAGATGGCCCGTAACCATGCTCACTGCCAAGGGACCGATTCATGGGGAGATCACCAATATTAGCCTCGGGGGTGCATTTGTCCATTGTCTCAAGGAACCAGATTCAGCTGAACCTTTTCGAATGGTAATCGCGGTACCCGACTCCCGACAGTTCTTAAGGGCTACTGCCAGAGTGGCCAGGTCAAACATTTATAATCCAGATGAGGCAGATGAGTTGGCAGGGATTGGCGTCCGCTTTGTGGAGATTTCTGAAGATGATCGCCAGTATATCCGCGAGGTGGTGGCCAAAGGTGAGTGAGTACTGAGCATAGGGCATGGAGCATAGGGCCTAGGGTAAAATACGACTGTCGGCTGTCTAGCCGGCGAGGCAGTTTTGCGGGTTTAGCCCGCTAAGATTGGCTTTCAGCCATCAGCGGTCGGCTTCCCGCTGAACATCCCCGTCTCGCCCGACCGCTCGTCTCGCTGGGGACTCCAAGCCTATGCCCCCTGCCTTTCCAAATCTGCAATCCCAAATCCAAAATCCCCAATCCGCAATCAAAAAATCCAGTAGCCAGTAGTCAGAGATCGGAGGTCGGAGGTCGGAAGTCAGAGGTCAGTGGACAGCGTTGAAGCTGATCTCCCACGTCCGACTTCTGACCTCTGAGATAGACGACGTCAACGATTTTAACGACCTTAACCATTTCCCGGGCGCCGTGTGCCTTGCGCCCTGAGCCTTTCATCAATCCACAATCCCAAATCTGTCGTCTGTCCTCTGTCCTCTGTCCTCTGACCCTATGCCCCATGCCTTCTCAAAGTAGATAAAAGCTTATGCACATCCGTTAGCTTTCGTGGTAGAATGCCCTCCGTTTTTTTGGCCCGAAAATAACATACCGAAATCATGACGCATAAGATAGAGATAAGTTCATTCTTCCATACTAGTCGTAACCACTATTTCGTTGCAGTCTGTTCAGGCCTTCTCCTGACGGCGTGCTTCCCTCGCCTTGGTCTAGCTTTTGCTGCCTGGGGAGCTCTTATACCATTGTTTTACCTTGCGGCCCGTAACCAGCCTCCTGCATCCTTTACTCTCGGCTGGCTTGCCGGGTTTTCTAACGGTTTGAGCCTTCTCTACTGGATAACCTATGTGGTCAACCGCTATGGAAATCTCCCCCTGCTGGTAAGCCTGGGGATCTGTTTTCTCTTGGTCGCCTACTTGGCCATCTTTCCAGGTCTCTTCTGCGCCGGCTTAAGCTGGTTGCGTAATCGTGGTCTGCCTTGGCTTGCGGCTGCCCCTTTTCTCTGGGTTACCTTGGAGCTGGGAAAGAGTCGCCTGCTCACTGGATTTCCGTGGGAGAATCTGGGCTATAGCCAGTATAGTTGGCTACCGGTAATTCAAATGGCTGACATTACCGGCGTGTTTGGCATATCCTTCGTTTTGGTTCTCTCCAACGTCCTACTCTTTACCTTGATCTTCCCGGTGAACCGGGAGAGAAAAGTTTTGAGCAGACTTTATCCTTCCCTCATCTTGGTCTTTTTAGTCTCCACCGTCGTTGGTTACGGCAGTTGGAGACTGGCGGAGCTGGAAGGTCATCATGGCCCATCTTTTAAAGTCGCCCTTGTCCAGGGCAACATCGCTCAAGATACAAAATGGGATCCAGCCTTTCAGCAAGCCACCTTGGAAAAATATGAGAGGTTAACCAAAAAGGTAGCAAAACAACAGCCCCAATTGGTGATATGGCCTGAGACGGCCACACCCTTCTACTTTGGAGCTGATCGAAAAAATACCAAGGCCTTATTGCGACAGGTCAGAGAACTGCAAATACCTTTGCTCTTCGGCAGTCCTGCTTATCGGCGAACTGATGAGCGGTTGAGACTGTATAATCGTGCTTACCTGCTTGACGGTTCCGGCATGCTTATTGACTATTATGACAAAATACATCTGGTGCCTTTCGGAGAGTATGTACCTTGGAAAAAACTCCTATTTTTCGTAGACAAACTAGTTCAGGCGACCGGAGACTTTGCCTCCGGCAAAAAAGCCGTAGTCATGGATCTATTGCCGGCGAAAATAGGGGTGCTCATTTGTTACGAGGCTATCTTCCCTGAACTCAGTCGCGATCTAGTTAATGCTGGGGCCAATCTCTTGGTTAACATCACTAACGATGCCTGGTTCGGCCGGAGCAGCGCCCCATATCAACACCTCTCCATGGCGGTACTTCGTTCAGTAGAAAATCATGTACCCATGGCCCGCTGCGCCAACACCGGCATCAGCGCCTTTATTGACTCTGCGGGTCGTATCCTGCAAGTTACGAGACTCTTCGAGGCTGCAACTATGCTCCGCAGTGTCCAGCTGGGAGAGGGAAAAACCCTTTACACCCAGTATGGCGACTGGTTTGCCTGGTTCTGCTTTGCTGTGACCGTCTTCGGATTTGCCGTTGCAATCATCGGGAAGAGCCGGAAAAAATAGGTCTAGCCCCGATGTTTCATGAATTGCGGTCACGAGACCATGAAGATGGGCGTGCCACCCGGCAACCGTCCCGCGCTGCCGCGGGATTGGTTCCGAACCGTACCTGAACGGTACGTCGCAGGAACCGACACCCGAGGACGGCAGGAAGGACGGCCATATCCGTGGTCGCAGTCACGCCGAGGCGTGAATTCATGAAATATCGGGGCTAATATCAGTTTTCAACCAATAACTCGCAGGGATTAGGTGTCAGGTTCAGCTCTTGTGTTTTTTCCCCTGACACCTGAAACCTGAACACTGAAACCTTCTATAGGTCCAACTTTCCAGGTTTTAACTTGACAAATGAACTGTACAAATTAAGCAAATTATGCTTCACTGTAGTTGTAACATGATCCCCGTGAGCAAAGGAGAGAGACTCATGGCTTCTCCGTCGAAAGTACAAATTGAAGAACTCCTCAGCCGCCTTGAAGACCTGCGAGGTCATCTTTGACATCCCCGAAAAATCACATCGTCTTAAACAAATAGAGGTCCTAATCTCCAAAGAAAGTTTCTGGGAAAATCCCGACCAGCAGCGTGAAGTATTAAAAGAGCGGGCTGCCCTTGCGGAGACACTTGAGAAATTCAAGCGGCTCAGCAGTGAATTGGAAGATGTGTCGATTCTCTTCGATTTGGCCCTTGAAGAGGGAGACCAACAGGAACTTGCCGAGATTGCCGGGATACTCAAGACACTTGATGCAGAAATTTCCGCTCAAGAATTTGAACGGATGCTTGGCGGAACAGATGATCCTCTCGATGCGATAGTGAGCATAAACGCAGGAGCTGGGGGAACTGAAGCACAGGACTGGGCAGAAATGCTTTTGCGCATGTATTTGCGCTGGACTGAAAAACAAAACTTCAAAAACCAAATTATCGATCTGCAGCCCGGTGAAGAGGCTGGGATAAAAAGCGCGACTTTCACCTCCAGCGGCCGCTATGCTTACGGCCTTCTCAAGGCTGAGAAGGGTATACACAGATTGGTGCGTATATCTCCCTTTGACGCCAGCGGTCGACGCCACACCTCTTTTGCGGCAGTCTTCGTCTACCCACAGGTGGAAGATGAAATAGTCATCGATATTAAGAGCACAGATCTCAAGATTGACACTTTTAGGTCCAGTGGCGCTGGGGGTCAGCATGTCAATAAGACTGACTCTGCCGTCCGCATAACCCATCTGCCCACGGGTATAGTGGTCCAGTGCCAGAATGAAAAATCGCAGCACCGTAACAGAGAAATGGCCATGAAGGTCATGCGCTCCCGTCTATACGAGAGAGAACGGCAGCTCCAGTCAGAGAAATTGCAGGAGATCCACGACTCTCTCGAAGATATTTCTTGGGGTAGTCAAATTCGTTCCTACGTGCTCCACCCGTATCGTCTGGTAAAGGATCACCGGACTCAAGTGGAAAGAGGAAATGTCGATGCAGTCCTCGATGGTGACTTAGACGAACTCATAGAGGCCTATCTGTTACAGGAAGGAACCGCAGGAAAATAGCTGGCAGTAGGCAGCTAGTAGTACAAATAATCGACAGCACTGATCTATACAAAATTATATCTGCCCGCTGCCGGCTGCACCCTGCCAGCTGGAACTAGGCCATCTTCAACTTCAGAACTTCCTCTCTGGCATTTGCTTTCACCACTTCTACGCGAAAATGATCTCCAGGATTGAGTCCCCTGCCCTCTTCCAGAGGCATGCTGGCCTCAAGAAGATATTCCGGTATCAACAAGTTATATGTTCTCCTGCCCTGATTCAAAACCAGGGCATCGACAAGCTTGATCTGTTTCCTTTCAAAATATTTGAGGACCCAGTATCTCGTCCATTCCTTTTTGATCTGTAAGGTTCGACTATGACCAATGGTTACTCTAGCAATAATAGGCTCAAGGACCTCAGCTGTGTAGACTGGAGGCTTATCCCTTACTACACTCTTGAGCTGACGCAGGATCACCAGATCCATATAGCGCCGGATGGGAGAGGTCCAATTTGTATATGCTGCCATGCCCAGCCCGCTATGTGGTTTAGGGTCAAGTGACAATTCAGCTCGACTCAAATAGCGCCGCTGCAGGTAGTTTAGGTAGAGATCGTCAGTGCCTTCACCTACCACTATCTCCTGAGGCTTCCCCTGACTTCGATAGATGGCAGGCACACTGTTGGCGGCCAGCGTTTCGGCAGCCAAACCATTAGCAAGTATCATCAGTTCAGAGACCACCAGTTGTGCAGGTGTCTCTCGATCCAAAGTAGAGATTTTGATTTCATTGTTGCTGTTGACCCAAACGCGCAACTCTGGCAAGGGGAGCAAAAGGGCTCCTTGCCTGATTCTCCGGCGCCGGAGTCTGGTGCAGAGACGATAGAGTCTCCCCAAGTCTTCTTCTACCGTCACCAATTCATTGGCCTCGGAATAGGTAAGTTGCCGTTTGACCCTGATCCGGCTTACGGCAAATCGATAATCTTGTAACCTGTCATTCTCATCAAAGCGCGCCACAAGACTTGTCGCCAAACGCTCCTTACCTTGTCTGAGGCTACAGACATCCTCGGAAAGCATGGTTGGCAGCATTGGAATCCTTGTATCGGGCAAATAAAGAGAATTAATCCGTTCAAATGCTTCTAGATCCAAGGGCGAATCGGGGAACACGAAAACTGCCGCGTCTGCAATATGGATGCCTACCTCAACACCTCCTTCCAGCGGACGAATGCTAATAGCATCGTCGTAATCCCTGGTCATGGGTCCGTCAATGGTAAAAATTGGCAAATGACTCAAGTCTTCCCGGGTCTCGTCTCCCCGCTCGCCGCCATCAATTCCTAAATCCTCTGCAATTTGACTCGCAGAGCGAAGTACTTCTGCAGGAAAGTCTTCTTTTATTCCAAAGCGATGTAAATAGAGATTCTCATCTTCGTTCCACACCCCCAATTTCACCAGAAGTGGGAAAATTCCTTGGGGTACTGGAACCTGTGCCATGGCAAGAATCTTCTTGATCTGCTGGTAGTCAGATGCCTCCGTACCCAAGAGACAAAAATCTCTGAGCATTCGTAGGCAATGCTCCGCACTATCAGGTTCCGCCACCGGTTCTCCCCTCCACACTGCTGCAAGCCACCGACTACCCTCAGCCAGTTCTTTCTCTTTTTGGGCCTGGCGCTCATGTTGAATCAATATTTGCTTGAGCTTCTCCGGACTGTTAGCGTAGAAAAATCCACCCTTGAGTTTAAAGTGGATGGAGTCCGTTAGGAGAGCTCTAAAAACTGCAGAAGTGTGATCTGAGGTGACCTCCTCACTGAAACATATTTCCGCCAGGTCATGACAGCTGAACCCCTCATCTTCCTCGTGTAGCAGATCCCATAATTCTTCCACGGAAATGCGGCCCATCAGATTCTGGCGTTTCGCTGACGCCTCCTGGAGAATGGCCACCAATTGTATTCGGCTCTGGTTTATGTCTAACAGTCCATCATCTATGTGCAAAATTCTTTTCACCGAGACATTGGCCTCGCGATCCTGCTCAGTGAGGACCAGAAGGCGGCCATTTTTAACCTCCAAACAGACGGCGCACAAGAGCCTTTTGCTCTCGAAGAACTCTATTTTTGCCCCTGGCTTGATATCCATGTTAAACGCACGATCCCCAAGTACAAATCCCAAACCTCAAGCACAAAATTTGGAGGTTTTAGGTTTCAGTGTTCAGGTTTCAGGTTTTTCCTTTTGTTTTTCTTTTCCTGACACCTGAAACCAGACACCTGACACCTTACTTATTGTGATTTGGAATTTGGAATTTACATCAACGTCGGCCTGTGAACCAGAAGAAAGCAGATGAGTCAACTTTACAATCCCCAATCTACAATCCGCACTCCCCAATCCGCAATCTACAATCTAAAATCTAAAATCTTACCCTACCCTCTCCCGGGAACAGTTTCTATTTGTCTGATGTATGACTGAATGCCCGCAAGAATTCCCTCCGCCACTGCCTCCCGGTAACCGTCAGTCGCCAGCCGTTTCTCCTCCCACCGATTGGTTATAAATGAAACCTCCACCATGATCGATGGCATCTGCGCCCCAATCAGGACATAGAAAGGAGCTTGTTTTACACCCAGATCCTTGATTCCTTTATATCTCCTCGGCAAACCTTTGACCAAACCTTGCCGGACCGCCTCCGCCAACCGACTGGATTCATTAATCTTCGAATTCAGCATCAAATCGTTGAGAATTTTCTCCAAGTCACTAATACGCTTCGTCGACACGGCATTTTCAAAGGCCGCCAATCGCGCCGCCTCTTTATCGGTAGCGACATTGAGAATATAAGTAGAGATACCTCGAACACGCCGATTCTTATGGGCATTGGTGTGGATGGAAACAAATAGGTCCGCATTTTGGGTATTGGCCAGAGCCGTACGTTCCTCCAATGGCATGAATTTGTCAGAACTTCGGGTGAGAATGGCATCCAAACCAAGTCTTGCCCTGATCTTCTTTTGTAGTTTTAAGGCAATCCCCAGTACGACATCCTTCTCTTTAAGGCCTGATGGGCCTATAGCCCCAGGATCCTTGCCCCCATGGCCAGGATCGATAACAACTTTCTTCACCCCCAACCCCAGTTGCTGCGCTAAGGTAAGGCTGGGGGTTCTGGTTTCTCCAGTAGGCGGCAGCCTATTCTTGCTCTCACCCGTAACGTCTATAACTATGCGGAAAGGGTCGTCTAGAGAAAAAATCTTATGATCTTCTATGGATTCAATATCCAGGACCACCCTCACCACTCTTGGCTTGTACTGGCCGGCTCGTACCTTCCGCAACAGACCATCACCTATGGGTATTGCTCCAGAGAAAGACGAATCCAGGGTCGAGTTCTCGAGGTCGATATAGAGCCTGGGCGGTTTTCCCAGAGAAGGATCGCGCCTTAGCAAATGGCTGGTGTATTCTACCTGTCCATTCACATCAATGACTATTCTGGTATAGTCTTGAGCGGACCAGTGACGAATATCTGTAACCCTTGCCAGCCCCCCTTTGGGTGAAGTATCCGAGCCGACCACTAAATCAGGCAAGGCCGGTAGCTCGGAGGGGGTCTTTCCTTTGCCCATCCTGGCTTCCAATTCGGCAAGGCGTTTTTCTGCTCGTGGCTTCATATCTCCCTGAGGAAAATACACAACCACTTTGAAGTATTCGACGTAGGCTCGATCAAGGTCTCGGGAGTAACTGCGATAGATTTCCCCTAACTGGTATTGAGCATCGTCGGCGAATCTGCTCTTAGGAAATCTCTTCACAACTTTCTCGAACCTACTGGTGGATTCGCGCAAATCGCTTGACCATCGAGAGTATGCATAAAGGCCTTTATACAACTTTGCCGTTGCATAGAGAGCTTCATCTGCCTGACGTCCCTTGGGATACTTCTGGTAGTATTTCTCGTAGGCTTGAATACAGCCGATCCACTGGTCGCGATATTTCATCCGCTTTTTTGAACTGTAGAGCCTCCTGGAACAATTCTTGGCTTGTTTTAGATAATCTCTCTTCGCCCCGTAGGCGGGACCTAGGCATAGAGTGGTCTCTCCCAAGAGAAACAAGAAGATAATCATCCAAGCAAATGTTTGCGGTTTTGCTCTAAGGCCATGCATAGTCAGGGGCGGAACACCATACATTATTATTGTAGATTTATGATTTGAGATTTTAGATTATAAAGCCAAACAACATCCAGTCGTGAAAACCAGAAATCAAAATCTTCATTCTACATTCTGCAATCTGCAATCTAGGACGATTCTTCGTCGACCATTTCTCTCAGCTTAGCAAGCTCATTGAGGGCCTCGATAGGAGTCAGTTGCTCGATCTTCAATTTCTGCAGACGACGGCGAAGCTTCTGGTCGGACTGGCGGAAAAGAGAGAGCTGCAGAGGTTCTTCCTGGCCACCGGAGGCCGAGCGGGCAAGGCGGGGCAAGCCTTCCACGTCTGTGGTCTCCTCCTCCAGGTGTCGGAGCACCTGTCTAGCTCTTTCCACCACTTCCGGCGGCAATCCTGCCAGCCGTGCCACTTGAATACCATAGCTGCGATTGGTCCCGCCTTCTACTAACTTTCTAAGAAAAATAATCTTCTCCCCCCACTCCTTAACCGCCACGTTCATATTTTTGACTCGCGGCCCGGTGGCAGCAAGATCTGTCAGTTCATGATAATGGGTTGCGAAAAGAGTCTTGATCCCATTCCCTTGCCAGTTGTGGAGAAATTCGGCTACTGCCCAGGCGATGCTCAGGCCATCAAAAGTACTCGTTCCTCGGCCAATTTCATCCAATATCACCAAACTCCTGTGCGAAGCCTGATGAAGGATATGGGCAGTCTCTTGCATCTCCACCATGAAAGTGCTCCTTCCCCGGGTTAATTCGTCGGTGGCACCTACCCTGGTAAAAATGCGGTCCACAACTCCTATCTTGGCAGAGCTGGCAGGCACGGGCGCTCCCATTTGTGCGAGGAGAACAATAAGCGCTACCTGTCTAAGAACAGTGGACTTCCCTGCCATATTGGGTCCGGTAATGATTATAATCTGTTGGCTGACATCATCCAGGGTCAGATCATTTGGCACAAAACTGCCTTGGGGTTGGGCTGCCTCCACCATGGGATGGCGCCCCTCTTTGATATTGATTTCGGCTCCATCATCTATTTGAGGCCGACAGTAGCTTCTCTGATTGGCGACCTCAGCCAGAGCTGCAAATACGTCTAGTTCTGCTATCGCAGAGGCTGTTGACTGAATGCGCTTGCCGTGGCTGGCAACTTCAGCACGGAGGGCCAGAAAAAGATCTTCTTCGAGGAGAATTCTCTTTTCGTCCGCATTCAGTATTTGAATCTCGTACTCCTTGAGCTCTTCCGTAATATAGCGCTCTGCGTTAACCAGCGTTTGCTTGCGGATGTATCGATCCGGCACTGAACCCTGGTTGGCCTTTGAAACCTCCAGGTAATAGCCGAAGACCTTGTTATAGCCAACCTTTAGGGGGCCAATGCCGGTTTTCTGTCTCTCCTCTGCTTCCAGTTTGGCAATCCACTTCTTGGCGTCTCGACTTAAGCTGAGCAGCCGATCCAGTTCCTCATTGTAGCCGGGACGGATTAAGCCGCCTTCTGCCAGGGTCGGCGGAGGGTCATCAATGAGGGCTTCTTGGAGCAACTCGGCGAGATCTCTCAAAGGGTCCAATCTGTTTGTAAGTTCCGACAGGAGCGGATCTTCCAGATAGCTCAATAGATGTTTGATTCGTGGTAGAGACTGAAAAGACCGTTTTAAGGCGGCAAGATCCCGAGGGGTGGCTGACCCCATGGCTACCCTACTGTTAAGGCGTTCCAAATCGTAAACTCTTTCCAGCTCTTGGCGCACCTGGGCACGTATAGCTTCATGATGACGGAAGCAGCTAACGGCCTCCTGTCGCGCTTCAATGGCCTCCACCTGAATCAGAGGGTATTGCATCCAAGTCCGCAGCAATCTAGCCCCCATGGAGGTGACCGTTCGGTCCAAGAGATCCAGGAGTGTACCTCTGCGGCTGCCATCGTACCATGAGCGGAAAAGCTCCAAGTGACGGGCAGTAACATCGTCTACGATCATATAATCACTGCGGTGGTAGGGAATAACCTTCCGAATATGCTCGCCGGTCTGCCTCTGGGTACTCTTCACGTATTCTAGAATTGCTCCGGCAGCACCTACACCGGCTGGGAGATCTCTGATGCCAAAACCCTCCAGAGAGTGAACCTGAAAGTGATCAAGGAGCCGCTGCTGTGCCCTCGAGTATTCAAAAAACTTTGGCTCCAATACTTGCACAACACATTCTCCCACCTGGGTATGCCACCAGGTTGAATCCAGTTCGGTATCCTCAGCCACTAGGAGTTCTCGAGGTCCTACTCGTCTCAATTCTTCGAGGAGCCATGTTATGTTCTCAGTCTGGGTCATACGAAAGTCACCAGTCGAGAGGTCCAGGAACGCCAAGCCGCATTTGTCTCCAGAAAAAAGATGAACAGCGGCGAGATAATTAGGGCTTTTGCCTTCCAGACTGTCCAGAAGAGTTCCCGGGGTGATCAGTCGAACCACCTCACGGCGCACTAATCCCTTGGCCTGACGAGGATCTTCAACCTGTTCACACAGGGCAACCTTGTAATCCTTTTCGAGAAGCTTGGCTATGTAAACGTCCGCTGCATGGTGAGGTACGCCGCACATAGGGATTGGATCTTGTGCTTGTTTGTCCCGAGAGGTAAGGGTAATCTCAAGTTCTCGGGAGGCAATCACCGCGTCCTCAAAAAACATTTCGTAGAAATCCCCCATGCGATAGAAAAGGATGGCGTCTCTATAGCTCTCTTTGATTTCCAGGTATTGTTGGATCATGGGGGTGACTTTACTCATGTGCATCCAACCTCAACACCAAAAATCCACGCCCACGGGACGTGGCTCTAAATTATTCACCAAGAGGAGCGTAGATTTAAGATTGCAGATTTGAAATTTGAACAGGCAACTCATCAGACTCCTAAATCTAAGATCTTCAATCCGAAATCCGCAATCCCAAACATCAGTCGCTGACTATCTTCCTTGGTTGAACTGTGTCCCAATGCTTGCAACCTTGGCACTTCCAAACTATCTTGTCA
>JARRNM010000038.1:0-57190 GCA_037384945.1 Deltaproteobacteria bacterium | reverse complement strand
ACAGAGAGCTGAAGACCCAGCTAGACGATCTGCTCCTCGAGATTGCCGATCTCCAAGAAAGCATCGAAGGTCAGGTGGAAAGAGACAGGTCCATTGAAGATAAGACTCGCTTGACCAGTTTGGTGGACTATCTTTATGCTCTCATCAAGAGCACCAGTATCCAGGTAATGCTGCCGGAGCGACGGCGGCATCCGAGGCAGAGCGTTTCAGAGGGTGAAGAGCTTGTTGTTCAAGTTTCTCAGGGAAAGAAAATTCGAATTTTAAATCTCAGTCTGGGGGGTATGCGTTTACACTCATTGACTAAGCTCAAAGTAGGCAGTATCTTTCATACAAAGTTGAATTCATCGCGCCACGGGATCATTCCTCTGAAGGGAGAAGTTGTGTGGTCGAGACCGAAAGACAAGGGTGAAGGCTATATTGTTGGCGTGCATTTCTTGCCAATGAAGGGGGAGGTGTCGAAAGCACTGAAAAATTTTCTGAACGAGTGCAGCGCTGGACAATAGTTGGTAAAATGATGACTTCGCAAGTGGTAAGGATAATAGCGAAGAATCGATTCGAGGTGCAGAGGGATGGCAAGAGACTACAGACCAAATGTCAGGGAAAGCAATGTAATATCTCGGTTGGACTCTGCTAAAGAAGCAGCAAGGGCAGGAGCCATTAGTCAGCTATACGAGGTAGGGGAGGATCTGGCGAATCGGATCGCCATGAAGTTGATTGAGGACAAGCTCATAGAGACCAAAAACAAAAAGGAACTCGAACGCCAGCTGGCCGGATGTATCAAGACACTAATATCAGCAGAAGATTTTGACGTTCAGTACCGGATCGCACCATTAAGAACGATCGTGCGTCGTCCCAATTTCATTAGTCTCTACCTTACCGCCTTTATCATCGAAACGCTGATTAACCACCGAACGATAGTGGACATTTACGGTACCGACGAGGAAATATATACATGCGTTGATTCCCAGGTGAGCCGGATGATTCGCATGTAACCCCGTGGGTCAGGTAAGATTTGAGATTTTGGATTGAAGATTTTGGCGCTTCATTTATCTCAATCTGAAATCCGCCATTTTATTGTCCTGGTTGAGAAGCGGTAGGTCAACCGCAGGGGTATCACTCAAAAGTGATGCTGGATAGATCCACTCCATAATGCCCAAATGATTAACTATCCCTTTTATTTTGTGGGCCGCCTTCTCCAAGGTCTCTAGGTCGTCCTCAGGTATGTTGCCGTGTTTTTTCTTGAGGAGATGTATCCTGCCAAGGATAACTGTAAGTGGTCCATTAATCGAGCCTTGAAATGCCTCAGTAAGCTCCTTTATAGTCTGGAGTCGCTCCCTTCTTATCAGAGTGTCCTGGATTCTCTTTAGTTCATCATACATTATTTTATGCTGAAGCACAGACCTTAGACGAGCTTTAAGCTCAGGCATAAAAAAGGGTTTGGTTATATAATCAACTGCGCCGGCCTCGAGTGCTGCGACAATGTCCTCTCTGTTTCCCGCGGCAGTGAGCATTACTATAGGAATATGTTTGGTTTCTTCATTATCCTTGACTATTTTGGTGGCCTCAATGCCATCCATGACCGGCATCATTAAATCCATTAGTATTAAATCAGGTTTAAATTCTCGTGCTGCGGTAACTGCTTCACTGCCATTTGTGGCGGTAAGAGCAGTCAATCCCTCAAGTTCGAATTCGGCCTGGAGGATTTCTCTGAGTTCAGCATCATCTTCCACGACCAATACGGTAAGAGGTCTGTTTTTCAAAAGGGAGAATGTGGCCATTTTGTCTCCTTGCCTTTAGATGGCATTATCAAACCCCGCCAACCCAAACACGGCTTTGATTGAAGATGGTAATTGATTGTTTTTTGAAAACACATTTTCTTGCCTGATGCTTTGGAAGGTGAAAAGAGGAACAGTTTCCGGTAGCTGAAATTATAGTGCAGGACTTTCAAGATTCATGCCTAAGCCAAAGTGCTATTTAGACAGTTCAATGAGGCTTGCATAATTTACTCGATTTGGAGAGAATAAAGGGGGTTAACAGGAGTGGTCCCAATGATGGAAGTATCCTGGCCAGTTGTTGGAATGCTTGATTCCCATCATTCCACTGTTGCTTTTTCAAGGGGTGTGGAGCTTCTAACCAAAAACCCGATAGCAAGGATTTGGCAGCACCAACAAACAATCCATTCCCATCGGCTGTGGGGTCAAACTGGCTGGTGGAGTTGATCGGGATCGAACCGACGACCTCTTGAATGCCATGTAGGGTCGTCGGTTTTTCTATGTGTGTGCTATCACTGTAATTATTTGATTTTACACAATCCGGGTGTTGAAACAATACAAAGAATTTGATCACAGAAAATAATTTTGGTCACATTTGATCACAAAATTATTGGGGGGTTTACGGGGGGTTTACAAACAAAATGTGGTATTTTGGTCTCAGAGGCAAGAGTGGAGTATGTAATCCACAGTCAGGTTGACAGGTCGGGACTTCAGTTGAACACACTTACACTGAGCAAAGTAACCATGCAGGTATGATTAGCATAACTTAAACTTTGACACATGGTGAGAAGTAAGAATATGGAGCAGATACAGAAACACGCAGTCTCAATGAGAGACATAAAAGGTTAAGTATTCACCTGGGCAACTGATAAGAACTCCCTTTCCATGGTGGGGAGTACAGGAAGAAAGAGTCTTGTGTGTCAAGTGCCATTCCCTTTCCATCCCTTCCCTGTCTTTGAATCAGGAGAAATAGTCATCGGCAGAGTATTCAGGATCGGTGTAGAGATGATCATCCAAGACCGGAATCTGAGTGTATGAGTCATCTAACCGGGGGCTCTGGGTGGAGCCCTGGCAGGGAGTGTTGAACGTACCAGGTACAAATCTCTGGGCCGAAAGCCGAGGTCGGGTGATTCAGGAAGAAGATCAACCGGCAGGCCTTTGAGGCGCTGCTTGGTGTGGTGGTAAAGTAAGGGTTTGAGTACGGCCCCACTCTGACGTCTGTCGCTCCTCGTCATGATGGCGGGGTGAGAATCATTTTGCCGGTTTCGGCAAGGATTGGAGAAAATCGTCCACTCCATTCAGAGTGAAGGGAGAGACGTCCAAGGGCAGCAACCTGCTCCCTTTGCCATGCCTGCATCCAATCTTGTTGGCCTGAGTCATCTCCGCGAGGTAATCCCTGCTAGGGTTGTATTTGAGGGGCCCTCCAGATGATTTGGCCTTTCCCGTCAAAAATGGCAATCACCGGTTTACCTACGGGCACGACGCCAACCATAATTAGAAGCTCGCCCTCCCGATTGTAGAAGCGCAAGCCGCCTTCAATGGGCAAGTAGGGTTCCCTTCCCGGGTGTCCCCCAAACACCGCCAGGGTTCTGTCGTTCTCTCCTACCAAGCGGAACTCCTTGGCTATTACAACTTCGTTGACTTGTAGTCCCCCATCGGCCAGTGCAGGGTGGCTCTTCAGAAACCAGCTTGAAATCAATCCGCCTGACAACCCAAGAATCAAAGCCAATACCAGTGTCAAGGTGTAGAGTCTCCTGTCCATCTCCTCCTCTCCCTTTGTGGTTCACCCACGGCCTCTTTCCGGTCATCGAAAGAGAGCTCTTAATGAGAAGCTGCAAAGAAGCTAGTCGCCACGATTGTTCACACTAGAGCAAATGGATCTGCGGCGCGGCTTCGGAAGACATACTCAGAAGATTATTCGCACTCCTCCCAGATCCTGGATTGAGAAAGCATGCTTTTCTTCCGGAGCACCGATAAAGATGTTGTTGGTGGGCACTCTAAATTCCTCGGAGACCTCGTTGATGATCTCCGGAGCGAACTTCCCTTCCTTCACGATCAGATTCACTTTAACCGTTGGGAAAATCTCTCGAATTGCTTCCAGACTGTGTTTGAGGTTTTCCTCCTCACTGCTTCCGGGATTGGAATAGAGGTGGAGAACAATAACTGACCGGCTGGACTCGTTGTGTACGATATAGTTGAACGCATCGTGCAGCCGATGGAGGTCACCGCCCCTGGCGAACAGTATCACCCGCTGGTCGGTCAGCGCAGTTATCTGATCAATGACGATGGTACGCGAGACCAAAACCTTGGCCATAAGATTGTTTAGCAATTCCAGTACGGTCTTCAGTATCGGAATACGCAGGTACATGAGAACGACCAGCAAAACGGTGGGGATGAAATACTGCAGGAAGTAGAGGAGATTCTTGTGGTCGATAAAAATGTTCCCCACGATGCCCATACTGGTTGCCAAAATGGCAAGGATTATGGTGGCCCAGCCTGCTCGGTAGGTTCGCTTCAGTTCTTTTCGCCTGGTTCTAAGAAGGATATCGCCTATCCCAAAGAGGGTCATCACTCCCAGAAAAGAAATGGTATAGACCCCGGCCAGAGAGAGGAGACTTCCTTTGGTGACCAGAAGGATGGAGGAGCAAAGCAAGAAGAAGGTGAGAATAATTCGGTGAGAAGTCCCTCTCCTGTTCCTCTTCAGGAAGAAACGGGGCAGGCATTGATCCAGAGCCATTCGCTGCACGAGTCCGGTTACTCCCACATAGCTCGTAAGCACCGCACCGGAAAGCACGGCTGTGGCATCCAGAACCACGATCATCTTGAATGATTTTCCCCCCATCATGTGGGCCATTTCGGACAGGAGATAGTCTTTGTGCCCCACTATGTCCGATAGGGGCAGCAGGTTCAAGGCAAGGATGGAAGTCAGAGGGTTGAAAATCGCCACCGTAATGAGCATGTTGCGTAAGGTTTTTCGAAAGACTCCCACGTCCTGCTCTTCCACAAAGTTTGCCGAACTCTCGAATCCGCTTATACCCAGCAGGGCCGCCGAAAACCCCAATGAAACGGCAAGGTACAGATTCTTCCCCGCCGGCAAGGAATTGAGGTTCGCTTTGAAGATATGCAAATCAGCAGGGAGGCTGATGAAACCTAACAGGCAAAAAGCGGTGAGTGTCCCTATATGCAAGACAAAAATGGTCAAGGCCACCACGGCGGACTCAGTAATCCCGATGATGGCAAGAATGGCAAAGATGCCCAAAATTGATATGGTGCCCTCCATCACGCTAAAAGCAGGGAAAACAGTATTAAGGTACTCGGCCGCTGTCTTGGAAGAGATCACGGCTGTGGCGATATAGGAAAGGATAGTCATGCATGCGGCAAGGGCAGCGGCGAACTTGGACGTACAATTGAGCAGGCAGTTATATGTGCCCCCGTTCAGGGGGAGGGCTTCCACCACTTCCGTATAGACCTTCTTGTAGAGGTAGAGAACCACGATGACCATGAGGAGCACCAAGGGGGCAAGAACGCCGGCGTAGACAGCTGCAATGGCTGAGACATAGAGACAGGAAGATGAAATGTCATTGCCGCAGATCCCCGTGGCCAACCACTGATTCAAACGCTTTTTGGGCGCAGTTCCGAAGAGGAGTTCCTTGCGCGAGGGTGTCGGGGGAACTGTCATCTCTCGATCTCCTTACTGGTAAAAACTGATAAGAACTCCCTTTCCATGGTGGGGAGTATAGGAAGAAAGAGTCTTTTGTGTCAAGAGCCATGCAGGGCAACATATGGTGGTTCAGTATATTTCGGTTGTCTCAAGACCGGGGATGGGAGAGAGTGGTGAGGGGGTGTTCGCGCCATGGAGACCTGGACTGGGACTATTCACGGAAATTCGGGCACACCGATTCCTTTCCATCCCTTCCCTGTCTTTGAATCAGGAGAAATAGTCATCGGCAGAGTATTCAGGATCGGTGTAGAGATGATCATCCAAGACCGGAATCTGAGTGGATGAGTCATCTAACCGGGGGGCTCTGGGTAGGAGCCCTGGCAGGGAGTGTTGAACGTACCAGATATAGGCGTAGATGCTTGAGGATCTTGCTGATCATCGCCTGGTCTTCCATGAAGCTCAAGATCCGCATCTGGTAGTTGCACTTTGGGCAGACAAGCGGATCAACCTCGTAGATTTTCCGGATCAGTCTGGCCCAATTCTTCCTCGACGCTTTCGATGACTCATCCGGCTTCAGGATGCAGGGTATGAGGTTGTCTTCGTTTTTCTTCTTCTGTGTGTCTCGAGAAACGTCGCTGAAGTAGCCGTAATACCTCACCATCTGTTCACCCTTGCCAGAGAGGTGAGAACACATGGCCGCCAGCCATTCCAGGGCATCAAAGATCTTATCTCTTTTCCCGTCTATAGAGTCGGCAGTGGCGAACCGTGCCGCTGGATGTGCCTGTGCAGCATCGCGAGCGCGAAGGCGAGCTGATCGCCCTCCGGGGCCAGAACCAGCTGATGCAGCCGAAGGAAGTAGCGGGAAAGCTCGCGTCTCGCAAGTCGCGGAAGGCGCCGACGAGGGTGTCGATCGTCCAAGTGCCGGGCTAGTTGGCGTGAAGTCTATGGACCGGCAGGAGGTGGCAGCCGCGGCAGGATGTCTTCGTCAGCGTTCACCGTTTGCTGGACCGCAGGCTGTCTATCTTAGGGATTTTATCATCATTGCCGTTAACACCGGCATGAGAAAGGGTGAGATACTTTCCTTGAGGCGGGACCAGATCCGAGGGGAGTTTATCTATCTCGAGAAAACCAAAACCGACAAGGCAAGACAAATTCCTATAAATGGAGACCTGGCAGAATGTTTTAAATCCATCAGGAAACGTCAGCCGGTAGGGACCAAATACATCTTTTGTGACCAAAATGGTCACATCTCCGATATTAAGACCGCCTTCAATGCAGCAGTCAAAAGGGCAGGGATTACCGATTTCAGGCCGCACGATTTGAGACACACTTTCGCCTCTCACTATGTCATGCGTGGGGATCACTCAGGGCACTGCAGAAGATCCTGGGCCATGCAGATATTAAAATAACCATGCGTTATGCCCATCTATCAAAAGAGTTTGCCAGGGAAGAGATCAAGCTGTTAAACGGCTTGACTACAGGCAATAAAAAAGAGGATGGTCACAAAATGGTCACATCCTCTTTGTCCGAAAAAGCCGTTGCCAGCTAAGTATCTAAAATAGCTGGTGGAGCTGATCGGGATCGAACCGACGACCTCTTGAATGCCATTCAAGCGCTCTCCCAAACTGAGCTACAGCCCCACCCAGTGTAGGTTTTACTTATATCAAGCAGGTTAGGAAGTGTCAACGTAATTTATGGCAGGAGTTTCCCCAAAAATACTTTAGAGACGTAGGCCACGGGGAAGCTACTCCACAACAGACATGATTCGCACCATTTATTGGCAGGATTCCTGTTCAGTGTGCACCATATCTTCATGGAGACTCTCGCAAGGCTGAGAGAGTGAAGAGCGGTTGCTCAGATGTTCGTTGTTTCGCAGCTTCCCCTTTTGGCCCTTGCAGATGTCTCTTGCTCACGAGGAGGTGACAGGGGGAGCTCTGGAGCAGAGCGCATCTGGAGCATCCGTTTGGTACCACCCAGTGCAGTTCCACATCCTCAGGGTAGCACCCCGGTAAGATGACCCTTACCACGACGGTGAGGCCTTAGATTATAAGAGGGGCAGCGACTATGCGCTCTGCAAAAGAGCTTTCCCTGACTTAGCTCATAGTGGGTAAATCTGGAGGAAAATGGGAAAACTCCAGAATTATTGTTGACCCAAAGCCGAGCGATCTGCTAGTAAAAGATGTTGATGGACTTTCCCATCAGCCCTAAAATTTCGCGGTCTCGCCTGAGAGATTCGTGGAATTTGGGGCTGCAGTAGGCGACGAGTGATGGTCTAAGAGCATGTAACCCTAGATGCGCCCAGCATACCCATGCAAAAACACAACGTCTTTCTCGTTGATGACCACACCATTTTTGCCGAGTCCCTGAAACTTCTCCTAGAGGCCAGGCCAGAATTTTTTGTGATCGGCAGCACCGACAGCGGCCACTCAGCTATCGACCAGGTCAAGAAGTGCCGGCCGGATCTGGTTCTCATGGACATCTCTATGCCAGATCTGAGCGGCATCGAAGCGACTCGCCGAATCATTGAAGCGCTGCCTGAGACCAAAGTCGTAGCCCTCACCATGCACAAAGATGAGGGGTTTGTGGCCCAGTTTTTTGAAGCTGGTGGCTCAGGCTATCTGGTAAAAGACACCGACGCCCAATGTCTATTCGGCGCTCTTAGAGCTATCTGTAGAGGAGAACAATTTTTGAGTCCGTCCATATCGGGCAACCTGGTCGAGGGATACGACGAAATCGGCGAAATGAAAAAGCAACCTAAGCTCTCACCACGGGAGAGAGAGGTGCTCAAGCTCATAGCAGAGGGTAAAAGCAGGAAGGAGATCGGAAAAATACTCAGCATAAGCGTCAGAACTTTGGACACTCACCGCACCAATATTCTTTTGAAACTTGGCTGCAAGAGCACAGCCGAACTAGTGCATTATGCAGTACGGAGAAACCTGATTGATCTGATCTGACCCTGCCTAAAAATCTACGGAAGCAGATTCAAGCCATTACTCCTTGCACACCACGAGGATCACCAATAACACAAAGGATACAGATCTGTGGGGAGGCTCGGTCATGAGGTTTCAGTGTTCAGGTATAAATTAGTCAGGGTGCAAGTTTAGCGTTTCTGTTTCTTCTTCCTGACACCTGAAACCTAAAACCTCAAATCTGAGCAACGTAATCATTAAAGGAAGGCAATTAGGAAAGCCACGGCTCCAAGGACTAAACAATAAGGGGCAAAATAGAATAGTTTGCCCTTGCTCACCAATGATCGCAATATGCGCAGAGCGAACCAACCCACAAGAAAAGCCGAGAAAAAGCCCACGGCCACCACCTGCCATTCAGGATAGTTGCCACCTCCGTGAAATGCTTCAAGGGCCAGCGCTCCAAGAATCGCTGGGATGGACAGGAGAAAAGAAAAGCGGAATGCCAGGTCTGGCTCGAGGCCGAGTAGCATCCCCAAGGTGATAGTGACTCCCGAGCGGGACACACCGGGGGTGATTGCCGCGCCCTGAACCAAGCCAATCATCAGGGCATTAAACACTCCCGGGTTGTCCGGATGCTTGGGGTTCGGCCTGGACCTGCGACTCCAGATGAGGAAAAAACCAGTGATCCACAAACCTAGAGCGACGATGGCAGGTGAGGTAAAGAAGCGAGCAAAGACGTCTTTGAAAAGCAAACCGATGATGGCTGTAGGTATGGAGCCAACCAGGATCATCCAGGCCAGCTTTACGCCACTATTCAAACCATTGGAGGTGGCAGTGGCTTGGGAGGAGGTTGCCTGGCCTAAGGCCCTTAAGCAGCCCCTGAGCATGAGGGCCAAATCACCGCGAAAGACCAAAAATACGGCCATAAGGGTACCCACATGCACCGCAACATCAAAAAATAATTGTGATTCCCGGAATCCCAACAGATGTTGGGCCAGGACCAGATGCCCTGAGCTGCTAATTGGGAGAAATTCAGTTAAACCTTGCAGAGCGCCGAGACAAAAGGCCTCCAGGACATTCATAGGTTAAAGCTCTCGTTCTGCGAGGACCAAAATTAAGCCGACATAGCTCAATCGTCCAGCAACGCTCAAAAGCCAGCCGCTTGGCGAGGAGGTGAGGGCCAGGGTTTATTTTACCTTCTACCTGTCCAAGAAGCTTAGTAATCTTCCGCTCCGAGAGGACGGGTAAAAGTGTATTTGGCAGGTGCCACCACCAATTTTTGTGCAGCTTCACCAGTATTCCCACCTAGGAGGCTGATAGGCAGAGAGGCGATGAAAAATGCTGTGCCCAGAACAAAGCCAGCCAGACCCAAAGGTCTGAGGATCACTGCATCAAAAATCATGGCAGGGGCGTTCCGGTCTTCGCCGGTCACATACTTCTTTTCTGAAGCCAGAGCAGGGGAAACCGCCCAGGTAAGGGCGAGGACAGCCACAAACAGAAAAACAAGTGATGGTTTCCTGAAAGTACCCATGGAGACACCCTCCTTGTGTAAGATCCGACTCTAATACCGTGAAAAATAGCTGAATGAAGCAAGAGAAATATTCTGTACCAAAACAATTTAGCACAGACACAGCATGTTAGGCTATGCAAATGTTGTACCTCTTGTAAGCTAAAGGGGACAACAGGCAAGTTGGTTTTTCCACGACCAGGAGGAGCTAAATACTATTATCCGCCTCACTTTCGTATATGCTGCAATTCTCATAGGTCTTTTCCCTGGACTTTTGGCAGATGCGTGACTAAACTTCCAGACTGAGAGAAGGATTCAAAGGGAAGTTTATGGTGTGGGGAACTACTGATCTGAAACCGGAGGAGGAGATTTATTATGACTTCAACACCACAGCATTGCCCAGGATACGAATCGTTCAGGGATCTCAAATCCTTCGTCTGCAAGTGCAACAACTGCGGAGCAGAGAAAGAGATCTTTTCAGACGAATTCAAAAAAAGTCACACATGTGCTAAATGCGGCACTACTATAGATTTTACCACCTGTTCTTACGAAGCGGGAGGTGGTACAGGCACACCTCGTTAATCTGCATCTGCAAGCTTCCTGTGCTTTGATACTCGAATGGCAGATTGGCGGATGGTTCTCAAGGTCCCTGCCACCAGACGCTCTGCATCGTAGCCGGCGTGGAAGGTATTGATGTCGGGTGCGTTTACCCGGCCGATTGCATAGGTCAGCCATTGCACGGCAAGGATGAGATCAAGAAACTGCTGCTCGGGCTGGTCGGAGGCTGGCGTGTTTACCACTTGAATGTTGCCCTCGGACCCGGCAGGCGTGAAGTCGCTGCCAAGGAACTCAGGTTGAAGCCAGATGATCCTGGCATCGAACAATTCGCAGAGCACGGGAACAACTTCCCCTGCTCTGGCAGCGGTATCCTCGTCAGAGATAAGAAAGACAAGAGTGTCCTTGGACCGGGTTATGAAGTAGAGGGTGTGGCAGTATTCCTCGATGCCAGTGAAAAACCCCCGGCGACTGAACTCGTGCATCTTGTAACTGGCGAAGCGAGCGGCAATTTTTGCCCAACCGCTTCCCAGGAAAAAGGTTTGTCCACTTTCGGCCCAGAGATTGGCTTTGTTGAATAAGGGCTCATAAAAGGTGGGTGAGAGCAAGGTGCGGGTGTGATCGTAGAGGATCTGCCAATCTGGTCCTGTTTCGGCCCCTCGCATAAGGGTTAGTAGAGCAGCCCAGAAGGTTTTGCTCTGGGCGACATCGTGGTGATAACCAATGTATTGTCTGGCGTACTCGTCTGTATACCTGGTATCCTGTAGTTCTTCCGGGGGGGAAGCATATATAGGCCAGACCGAAGAGGCCAGTTCTGCTAGAGGGCTGTGCAGATCATCGGTTACCGCTACTACCTGAGCGCCTGCCGTCAAGGCTCTCTTGGCCGCCTCTAAGACTCTTACTGTGCGACCGGATACGCTGATGCCAATTAGATTGTCGCCGGCTTGGAAGTGCTGAGCAGCCTGGCTCGCTTCAAGGGCTGGCAGACCATATACCCGGCCACGTTCTTCCATCAGCCACTGGCCAAATAGGGCGGCGCAGTAAGAATCTCCCGATCCTGTGAGAAACACCCTATCCGAAGGAACAGGCCATTTCAGCTGGCAGGAAGCAGCTGGCAACTGGCAGAAATCAGAGGTCAGAAGGCGGAGGACAGACGACAAATGACAGACGACAGCAAGTTAAATCCTTCTGAATGACTCCCCCAAAACTATCTGCCCACGGATCTACCTGTCAATCAGTTCCTTTGCTCAATTAGTCAATTAGAGAATTAGTCAAATGGTTAATTCGTCATGGGAGTCATTCAGAAGGATTTAACTTGCTGTCGTCTGTCATTTGTCGTCTGTCCTCCGCCTTCTGACCTCTGATTTCTGCCAGTTGCCAGCTGCTTCCTGCCAGCTGAAAAGTACCCCATGCCTTCGGCACGTTGATTGCATTTCCCTGGACCAGTACCGGCTCTGAAAATTTCCCAAAATCTCTTTGACGAGGGGGTGCCCACTTGGCCGACGAAAGGAGTTTAACCAATTGAATTCAGTGGTTGTGAGAACACTCTTTTCCCTTTTCTTGCCAGGTGGACTTGTGGTTTTTATTACGGCCGTGTTTCTTTGCCTTGGTATTTCGGATAAATCCCTCTCTGCCCTGGTGCATATTTATCCATATTTGGTCGCTGTAGCCGGAGTATTGCTTGGCTGGCGCTTCAATCGCAGTCGCTTGATTTTCGCCATTTTATTACTGGCTCTGGCAGACAGGGGATTACTTCTGTTTTCCTCTGGCGCCAGTGCTGCCTCTACAGGTATCGGCCGTACCGTCTATAATACAGTTGGTTTTCTCTTGCCCCTGAATCTGGTCCTTATCTCTCGGATGAAAGAAAGGGGGATCTTAACCTGCCACGGCATAGTTCGACTGAGTGTCATCTTACTACAGGTTCTCGGCGTATTTCTCATATGTAGATATCAGAAGTGGGGCCTTGCCGCTTTCTTCAACTATTCACTGGCTGATGGGCATTTGCTCTCACGGCTACCCCTTTCGCTGCCTTGTCTTTTCTCCTTTGCCGTAGCATTTCTATTCCTTACCCTTGGCTTTATTCGACACGAGTCGGTAATTGAAAACGGCTTCTTTTGGGCCCTCCTTTCTGTCTTTTTGGCTTTCGCCGTGGGTAAGGTTGGTCCAATCTCGACAATTTATCTGGCTACCTCGGGGCTTGTCCTAGTAGTTTCAGTTATTGAAACCTCCCATAGCATGGCATTTAAAGATGAATTGACTGGCATTCCTGGGAGGAGGGCTTTGGATGAGACCTTTCTCAAGCTGGGCGGCAATTACACGGTGGCCATGGTTGATATCGATCATTTCAAGAAGTTCAACGACAAACATGGTCACAAGGTCGGAGACCAGGTTCTGCGCATGGTGGCCTCGAAACTCAATCAGGTTGGCGGTGGAGGAAAATCCTTTCGCTACGGCGGTGAGGAGTTTACCATTCTTTTTCCGGGAAAGTCTGCTGCTGAGTCAACGCTTCATCTCGAGGGTGTGAGGAAGGCGGTGGAGCAAACACGCTTCATCATCAGGGGGCGCAGCCGTCCCCCCAGCAAACCTGAGGATCCCAAGAAGATCAAGGGTTCGCGCAAAAAGATGAAGATAACCATAAGTATTGGCGTGGCGGAGCGCAACGAGAAATACGCCAATCCACAGCAGGTAATCCAGGCAGCAGACAAAGCCTTGTATCGAGCAAAAAAAGCCGGACGCAACCGGACCAGCACTTAGTCCTCACGCTCAGGTTCGAAATGCCCAACCTTAAACCTACAATCTGCAATCAAAAAATACAGTAGCCAGTAGAACTGAGCATGGGGCATAGGGCATGGAGCATAGAGTAAGGAGCCAGAATTCAGAAGCCAGAATTCAGGAGAAAGGCAATGAAAATCGGGTTCTTCTAAACTACTCGCTACTGACTGCTTCTTTGCGGTGTCTAGTGTTTAGTGCTTAGTGCCTAGTTTAATGACTGCAAGCTGCCTGCTGCCCGCTGCAAGCTGAAAAGTGCCCTATGCTTACCCAAATCCGCAATCCGCAATGTCAAATCCACCTAGCGGTCATCCTTCTCTTTCCCACCTTCCTCGGCTTCATCTTCCTCCTGGGCAATAGCAAGGGCTGCGGCCGCAGCTGCCTGGAGCTTTCCCTCGTCGGTGGGGGGAGGAAGAGTCTCGTCCTTGCTTTCCTTCTCCTCTTTGGACTCTCCCGCAGTTTCCTCCGGCGGGAGATACACGGTGACATTTCGGTGGGCGAACTGGATGCCCTCTTTACGAAAGGCCTCTTGAATTCGTTGGAATACCACTCGCCGGATAGCGAACTGTTTGCCGGGAACCGTCTTGAATTTCACCCGCATTATCATGGCGGAATCATCCATTGCCTTCACACCCTGGGACTTGATACTGTCCAGTAAAGTTGGCCCGAGCTCCGGATCCTCCTGAATTTTCTGGTTAATTTTTTTGATGATCTTTTTTACTTTTTTGATGTTGGTGTCGTAACGAACCCGGATATCGAGCTTCATGATTTGGTAGTCACGGCTGAAGTTTGTAACTGTCTTCATATCACCAAATGGAATTGTGATTATCGGACCGCGAGCGTTGCGCAGTCTCATGGAGCGCAAAGAGATTTTTTCAACTGAACCCTTAGCGCCGGCGGTTTCCACAAAGTCACCTACGCGGAAGGCATCGTCAACGAGGAAGAACACCCCCGAAATGATATCCTTCACCAGGGTCTGGGCACCAAAGCCGATGGCCAGCCCAGCGATACCGGCGCCGGCAATCATCGGCCCGATGTTTACACCTATTTGCGCCAATACAATCATCATTACTATTACCACCAGGACGGTAAGGACAAATTTTCTTAGAAGCATTAGCAAGGTGCCCTTCCGGGTGCCGCCGGCGCCGCCACCCTCCTCAAGCTCTTCGCCATCTCCGGAGAATTCTTCCTCGAGTTTTTTGTCAATCAACGTTTTCGTATACTCCCAGACGAAAAGTCCAAGCAATACCGCAACGATGATACTGAGCAGAGTGGAGGAGAAAATCTTGGTGACCGAGAGGTCAATTTCCCATAATCTGAGAAAAAGGAAGAGCAGGGCCAACACCAGCACAATACGGAATATTCGTTTGACCAAGGGGATATAACTCCTCGTAACCCCTTTCTCATCCCATGGGGGTTCATAGCCGGTAGGGAGTTCGCCAGGTGCCTCCGGATCAGCCCCAGGTTCAACCTTTTCGTCTCCGCTCAGGTCAAAGGTTTCGGGCAGCTCACCGGAGGCGACCTTCAACATCCGTTCTCCCCATTGATCAATTCCGATGAATAGAGGGATGAGGAAAAGGCTGGAAATGAGTTTCAAGACGGTTCCCTTTCCCTCGATCAGGGCGCTGATTTGCCAGAACACTCCCATAATAATTACATAGAGAATCGCCAGGATATGCCAACTCTTGGCCAATCCGGCCCGGAGTGGGGAGTAATCACAGGTCCCTTCGGCAGCATCGCGGCAGATAGCTTGCGCCACTCTCTGTCGGCTTTGCCAGATCATTACGACGATTAATAAAATAACGCTGAGACCAGACGCACTGTACAATAACAGGTAGAGCTCTTCGCTCATAACAATATTGCGGACAATCCCACTCGCTCCTGCAATGACCGCCGCCACAATCGTAATTCGGAGAAACCAACGGTAGAGGAAGGTTGCATCTTCATCCGCCATGGGCACCAACCGTAAGGCCGGGGCTCCGGGTGAGAGCACGACTCTGGCAAGGAAGATGATGGCCAGTAAATAGTAGCTAACGATCAAGTAGGTACCAACAATGACGTATGAGGCGTTTCCTTTATCATAGAAAACAACAAAGAGAACGAGGGTGAACAGAATGTAAGCTGCCACTCCCAAAGCAGTGAGGAGCAGCCGCAAAAGTATGCGGCCTAATTTCTCCAGGCTCCCTAGAGGAACGGAGGAGAGTAACTGATCGCGAAAATTTTCGGTGAGACGCAAAAGCAGCGACTCCCCTAATAGGCCTGCCCCAATCAGTCCAATCAGCCCTACCAAGGTGATGAGCAAGGAAACGGTTCCCTGTTTGTCGGATAATAAAGCAATCAGAGCGCGCCATTGCGACACGACCGAAGCCGACTCACGGAAAATTCCCCTGATTCGCTTAAAAATCGCAGAAGCTCCGGCATCGGCTTCGTCGACGAACTGTCGCAACGAGCTCCCTCTTTCAGAGGACTCTCCAGCCCCTGCGGTTACGGCTTCTGCAGTTGCCTTTTTCTTGAGTTCCTCAATGAGAAGACGTCTGGCCTGCTGGTCGCTGAGGGTGGCCATGAAACCGTCGATCCGGTCTCCGGAGAGATCTTCTGGTAGTTGCACCTCTTCTTTGGTTTCAGATTTTTTCTTGCCCTTTAGCGACTTTATTGCCATTGGGTTGGCTGACCAGCCCACCTGGGCACAGTAAAGAAGCCCAAAGAAAAGAAGAATCGACCAAAGAATCAATTTCTTCTGTTTACGCATTTCTAACCCCTCTGGTACCGAATGGAAAAACTATGTAATTCTGCCCGTCGATTCTTGCCTAACTTAATGTTTCTGTCAAGAATTCTCCTTCTAGGTCGTTGACTCTTGGTTATACTTGTCTTAATTTCAACCGAGTCAAGACAGGCCGGTGTCACTTAGGGCAATCTTTGGTAGACTAACAATCACATTTTCGGGAAAGAGAAATTCAAAGGAGAAATAGCATGAAAAGAGGTATAGCAGTTTTTGCCCTTATTTTTTCTTTTCTTTGGTTCGGTTGTACCCAGAAAATAGTCAAGCCTACGCCAACGCCGGCACTTGATAGTATTTTGCAGAGAGGCGAGTTGGTGCTGGGAACAGCCGGCAGCATGCCCCCCCTCAACATGACCACCAAGGATGGTGAGGTAATAGGGTTCGAAGTGGACCTGGCCAGAATGATGGCCGACGCCATGGGGGTTAAACTAAAAATTGAAACCATGCAATTTTCCGAGCTCCTCCCAGCCCTGGAAAAAGGCAAGGTGGATCTGGTCATGTCAGGGATGACTATAACCCCCAAAAGGAATCTGAAAGTTGCCTTCGTCGGTCCCTACTATGTTTCCGGTAAAGCATTTCTTACAAAAATCGAGACCATAGCCAATGCCAAAGAAGCCACTGAGGTAAACAGCCCAAACACCAGGTTGACCGCTCTCAAGGGTTCCACCAGTCAATATTTCGTTCAAGCAGTATTACCAAAGGTCCAGTTCATCCCGGCAAAGGACTACAATGAAGCCGTGGACCTGGTGCTCAAGGGCAAGGTAGACGCTATGGTTGCCGACTATCCCATCTGCGTGGTATCCCTCTTGCGCCATCCAAATCAGGGACTGCTTTCTATATTTACCCCCCTTACCTATGAGCCTATAGGTATTGCCCTGCCTTCTTATGACCCCCATCTGGTCAACTGGATGGAAAACTTTCTCGATACGCTCGATGAGACGGGTAGGCTGGACGAGCTGACTGAACGCTGGTTTGAGCACGCTTCCTGGTTGAAACGACTACCATAAGGTTTCAGTGTTCAGGTTTCAGGTTCTACCCTTTGTGTTTCTATTGCTGACACCTGACACCTGACATCTGACTACTTCTTCTCTAATGCCTCCCGCACTGTCCAGATTTCTTGTGAGGCATTCTTTGTTCTTATCTTGATTTCGCCGGAGTCTGTAGTTTCGAGGATGTAGACTTCCACTCCTGCCCTTGACAGCCAGGCTCTACCTTCTTGTCTGAGCTTCAAAAACACCGCAGCATCATCATTGACTATACTTTGATGAAAGACGTCAAGGTCCTCTCTGGTGAGGGCCCAGGAACAGGAAAACTGTACAAATTAAGACCATGATCTTCTTCATCTCTTTATCACCTCGATACAAATGTTCTGTTTCTTGGGTGCCCGGTTCCTGAGAGCAATAAAACCTAATTTTAGCCGAACGGGAAACATTATAGGAGAGAATGCATCAGAGTTCCACATCCGAATACTCGCCTGGTCAATCTCGAGATGTCATTCATGTCGTTAGCGACCGGGTATTCCGCAGCTATGTATTCATCTATTTGCTCCACTCTGGAAAAACCTATATCTGTTTCCTTGAGAATCCTCGAGATCATCTTGCCAAGGTGTAAAAAGACCAATATAATCTAAAATCAGTTTCAATCCGGAAATGATAGGAAACATTTTTTTCGTCACGAACCAATCGAGGATTTGCGACGAAAAACCCTTCACAAGAGTCGATATTCAATATAGTACATTGCAGTGATCATGTGGAACAGTCTGTCTATTCTTTCTGCTGGCGCCTACTCGCCACTAGAATAATCACTCTTTCCTGACTCAGAGCACTATGGATGCTGCAACCGGAATACCTGCACCGTCGGCTGGACTTGCCTTTAGCCGACCCGCAGACAACAGCCTGCTGGTGAGTCTGACGGGGGATTGGACCATCGGGGGAGACATTTCTTCAGTCGACGAGATCAATAAACAGGTCGATTCCGGCCTGCCGGTTCAGCGGATCACCTTTGCTACAAATGAGCTTGGACGTTGGGACAGTGCATTGATCACCTTTTTACTCAAGGTTTTCGATCAATGCGGCCGACGTCAGATCGATGTGGACCAGTCAGGGTTGCCGGAAGGGGTGCGGCGCTTACTCGATCTGGCTGTGGCCGTGCCGGAGAAGAAAGACGCCCGCAAAACGGCCTTGAGTGAACCATTTTTGGTCCAGGTTGGCAAGGCTAGTGTGGACATTGCTCGCCAGGTGACCGCAATGACCACATTTTTGGGTAAGGCTGCAATTACTTTTAGCAAATTCCTGGTGGGCAAGGCAAAGTTTCGCCGCACGGATCTCTGGTTGACGATTCAACAGTGTGGAGCCGATGCCTTGCCGATTGTTTCCCTTATAAGTTTTCTGGTGGGCTTGATCCTCGCTTTTGTGGGGGCGGTTCAGTTGGCTCTGTTCGGGGCACAGATCTATATAGCAAATCTGGTAGGCATTGCCATGGCCAGGGAGATGGGGGCAGTCATGACCTCGATCATTATGGCCGGTCGCACCGGAGCTGCCTTTGCCGCCCAGATTGGTACTATGCAGGTGAACGAAGAGGTTGATGCTTTGACAACCATGGGCATCTCCCCCATGGAATTTCTCGTCCTTCCTCGCCTGCTTGCTCTCATATTAATGATGCCCCTTCTCTGCCTCTACTCCGACCTGGTGGGCATACTGGGTGGCTTTGTTGTTGGCACCGGCATGTTTGATATCAGCTTTACCCAATACATGGGGCAGACCAAAGCCTCACTCAACATTGCTCAGTTCGGCATAGGGGTCTTCAAGAGTGCGGTTTACGGAGTAGTTGTAGCCATAATCGGCTGCCTCAAAGGTATGGAATGCGGGCGCAGTGCTTCGGCAGTGGGCGACGCGGCCACCTCGGCGGTGGTTACTTCAATAGTAGTGATAATAGTTCTGGATGGCACTTGGTGTACTTTGTGGTGGGAAGCCAAGAAAAGGAAGCGGTAAATCGGGTTGAGGAAGAACCTTATCATGACCCGACAGTGATTTTGAAAACGATGGCAAACAAAGAACCTCACATAAAGGTGCGTGACCTCACCATGGCCTATGGTGACTTTGTTCTCATGCGGGATCTCAACTTTACTGTCAACCGGGGAGACGTTTTCATAGTCATGGGTGGCAGCGGTTGCGGCAAAAGCACCCTGATGAGAATTATGGTGGGACTCAAGTCACCGGCCAAAGGGCAGATTTTTTATGACAACGTGAGCTTTTGGGAGACCAGCCCTGAACAACAAGAGAAGATTATACAGAACGTAGGTATTCTCTACCAGAGTGGCGCCTTGTGGAGTTCAATGACCCTGGCGGAGAACATCGCTCTGCCCCTTGAGCTTTACACCGATCTGAACCCTAGCCAGATTAAGGAAATAGTCTCACTCAAGCTTTCTCTGGTCGGCCTTGGAGGTTTTGAGGAGTTCTACCCGTCAGAGATTAGTGGTGGAATGAAAAAGCGGGCCGGCCTGGCCCGGGCTATGGCCCTGGACCCGGATATCCTTTTTTTCGACGAACCCTCTGCTGGGCTGGACCCCATCAGTGCCAGGTTGCTGGATGACCTTATCAAAGAACTGTCGGAGAGTCTTGGAGCAACAATTGTTGTGGTGACCCACGAACTGGCATCCATTTTTGCCATTGGCAACAACTCGGTCTTTCTCGATGCAGATACAAGAACCATGATCGCCAGTGGAGACCCTAAAGAACTCGTTGCCCATCCACCGGAGCCCAAGGTCTACCAGTTTCTCACCCGGGGAGAGAATAAAGAGCCGGCGAAATAGTAAGCCACACGGTTCAATGATAAAACACCTAAAACTCACAGGATGCTTGAGCTATGACAAAAAAAGCGAATCCTAAAGTCATCGGTGCTTTTGTGGTTGGAGCCGCCATTCTGTCAGCCATTGGAATAATAATTTTTGGCTCAGGAAAATTCTTTGCTGAAAAGCACCAGTACGTGCTGTTCTTTCCCGGCTCAGTAAAGGGATTGAGTGTTGGGGCGCCGGTGACCCTCAGAGGCGTGCAGGTCGGTACGGTAACCGATGTCAAGGTTGTATTTGATCGGGAAACCTTGAGTTTTCAAACACCGGTGTACGTGGAAGTCTTTCCAGACAGGATTAAGGACATAGGAGAGTACACTGCGGAGCAAACAAAAGTAGTAGCTACTAATCCAGAGGAGGCTATCAAATTGCTGGTAGAACGTGGTCTAAGAGCCAAGCTGGACCTACAGAGTCTGGTTACCGGTAAGCTCGAGGTGGCACTCGGCATGTATCCAGACACTCCGGTCCACTACGTTGGTCTCATAAAGAAAGTGGCTGAAATCCCAACAATTCCCACCGCCATGCAGCAACTAACCCAGACATTAGAAAATCTTCCCTTAAAGGAGATGGTGGAAGATGCGAGGAAGACGCTGGCGGCTATCCAAAAGCTTGCCACTTCCCCGGAGCTGGCAGCTTCGATAACGTCTCTTAATAAAACCCTTCAAGATTTAGGTAAGCTGGCCCGTAATCTGGATCGCCGGGTCGGCCCCCTGACCACCAGCATCGAGGAGACCATGAAGGATACTCGGAAGCTGGTGCAAAAGGTGAATGCTCAGGTAGAGCCCACACTTGCTGACCTGCAAGAAACGTTGAAGACCGCTCAAGCTGCCGTCGAAAAGGCCGGGGTAGCACTTGCCTCGGTTGGTGACGTGGTCAATCCTGATTCAGCTCTCATGTATGAACTCACCAGAACTATTAATGAACTCCGAGTCATGGCTCAATCCATCAATGCTCTTGCCGGCTACCTGCAAAGACAACCGGATTCCCTAATCCGCGGCAAAGTACCCATGGGGAGGTAAAAGATGCGCTTAGATCGCTCTTATCTAACAAAAATCTTTTTGCTGATTTCCTTTGCCTTTTTGGGAGGTTGCCTGGGAGGGGGCACTCAAAAACCCACAGACTACTACCTGCTTCAGCCCCTTAACTCTGCCATGGAACAACAGGGAGCAGCAACGGGCGAGGGAACTGTACTCGGGGTAGGTCCCGTAAGAGTCCAAGAGTACTTGAACAGGCCCCAGATTGTGACCCGCACCAGCACAAGCGAGATCAAGCTTCACGACTTCCATTATTGGGGTGAGCCTCTAGGCAGTAACTTCACCACCGTTTTGGCCCAGAACCTGTCTATCCTTCTTTCTACGGATCGCATCTTTATCTTCCCCTATAGAAATAAACAGAATTTGCCACTGCAGTATCAAGTCGTTGTGGAGGTGATTCGCTTTGACGGCGAACGAGGTGGAGAGGCGTCACTGCTAGCGCAATATTACATTTTACAGTTCCAGGAGAATGGGATGAAAGAGCTTGTAACGAGACAGTCGAGCTTTAACAAGCCTTTGGCAGACGATAGTTTTGATACCCTGGTTGCGGGCATGAGCGAACTGGTAGCCGACCTCAGTCGCCAGATTGCCGGGGAGATCAAGGCCGCTTTAGCTAAATAGTGTTCATCCGAAACCTCCTTTGAGGTTGTCATTCTAAGGAGTTCCGTCGTTGGCGGGACGACGAAGAATCTCATGATCCTTCGCGGAGTTCATCCCTTCGACAGGCTCAGGGCAGGCTCTGAGTGAAGCGAAGGGCTCAGAATGGCAATGTTAAGTTTCCGGATTGATAGTTACTCTCAAGTATATAATATTATAATATAAAAAGTTATTTTTTAATATTTTACCTTAACTAATTTAAGGACATCCTAGAGGTCCACCTATGAAAGCTGCCAAAATACTTACGACTCCCCGAATGGAGAGATGTATTGGCTGTCACTCCTGCTCGCTGGCTTGTGCCCGCCTTGTCCACAAGCGGCTTTCATGGGATACGGCAGGCATTCGCATAAGATCTTCCGGCGGTTTGTCCACCGGCTTTGAGGCCAGCCCCTGTCTTGCCTGTGACCCTGCCCCCTGCGCCGAGGCCTGCCCAACCGGGGCTTACTCGCAGCGTAAGGGTGGGGGGGTGCTTGTGAGGAAAAAACTCTGTATCCGCTGCGGCGACTGCGCCGAGGCCTGTCCAGTGGACGCCATCTATCTCGACGAGACGAGGGAACCCTTTGTCTGCATCCACTGCGGCAGATGCGTGGAGTTCTGTCCTCACGACTGTTTGGAAATTATAGCGGTTCCCCTTGAGCCGACAGCCCAAAAGGAAGCCGAGGAGTTGTCGTCGTGATCAGAGACTACTTCAGGATACTCAAGGTGGATCTCGATAAAGGTAGGGGTAAGATTCTCACCCTCGAGGGTCGGGATCAGTTTGTTGGAGGCAGCGGCTTGGCGGCTCTCCTATTCAATGATTATGGCCATAGTGACAGACCATGGGACGATCCCGACCAACCCCTCATTTTCACCATCGGTCCTCTCACCGGTTATTTTCCCCTCATCAGTAAGACCGTGTGTGGTTTCAAATCACCTTACCATGACCAGTACGCGGAAAGCCACGCTGGGGGCCGCTCTGCCCTTTCACTTCGCTTTGCCGATCTGGACGGACTGGTGATTAGTGGCAAGGCGGCTAAACCCTCCTGCCTCCTTATCGGCTCGCGCCAACTTGAAGTCAGAGATGTCCACTACATGTGGGGCATGGAGGTGGATCAGGCGGGAAAGCTTCTTCGCCGCATGTCAACGGGCTCAGGGCATCGGAGCATTATGCGTATAGGTCCTGCCGGGGAAATCGGCTCGGCCATGGCCTGCATCAATGTGGACACCTACCGTCATTTCGGTAGGCTCGGAGGGGGCGCGGTCATGGGAGTCAAAAACCTCAAGGCCATCGTTGTGCAAGGGGACGGCGTTTTCGACCTGCCGGAGGGGAAAGAATATCCCGATCTTTTCAAAGAAGTTTACCAGCAGCTTACTACCACAGACATGATGGATAAGTATCATAACCTCGGCACCCCGGTTAACGTGGCCGTATTGAATGAGCTTGAGGCTTTACCCTGCAGGAATCTTCAAAAGACCAGTGATCCGGAGATCGAAGGAATTACCGGTGAAAGATTTGCTCAGGATATCCTCCTGCGGCACACTGCCTGTGCCAACTGTCCGGTTGGCTGTATTCACGTGGGATTCGTGCGGGAAAAATTTATGGAGCCCAATCAATATCTTTATCGTCAGGTCTCCTACGATCACGAACCCATATTTGCCACTGGTTCCATGCTGGGTATGACCGACGGTTTCAAGGTCCTTGGCCTCATGGATACAGTGGAAAAGATGGGGCTCGATGTCATGTCGGCAGGGGTGGCCTTGGCCTGGGCCACGGAGGCGCTGGAAAGGACCATTCTTTCAGAAAATGATACCTTGGTGCCCCTGAGGTTTGGTGAGGCTGATCCATACAGAGAGGCCGTGCTTCATCTTGGAAAAGGCTCCAACGACTTCTACAGATTGCTTGGGCAGGGAACCATGAAGGCGGCAGAGCACTATGGCGGTGAAGATTTTGCCTGTGTTCTAGGTCAGGAGATGGCCGGCTATGCCACCGGGGAGGTCTTTTTCGCCTCCCAGGCTTTGGGATTCAGACATTCCCACCTGGACAGTGGCGGCTATTCATACGATCAGAAACACACGACAGATAGGGAGGTAAAGGAGGCGGTGGATTTTCTGGTGAAGGATGAACAGGGCAGGGTACTCTTGACCTCCATGGTTGCCTGTCTTTTTGCCCGTGAAGTCTACAAGGATGAGTTACTGGCAGACTGCCTGAATTCTCTGGGCTACACAACTCTGGCCGACAACATGCAGGAGGTGGCCCGGCATATTCAAAAGTTGCGCTGGCGACTTCGACTGACCACCGGTTTTGATCCGGAAGCGGTAAAGATTCCCAAACGTTTTACCGAAGTGACCAACTGGAAGGGACCAGTTGACGAACCATTCATCGGTGAGTTGAAAAAGGAGTACGCCAAACGAATCCTCCAACTGGGCAAAGAAGAACCGAAACTGAAATGATTCTGGTCGCATCCGTTCCGCTACTAAGTACTAAGCACTTTGGATACTTCGGATTGCAGATTTCGGAAGGCATAGAGCATAGGGCATGGGGCATAGAGTCAAAACATTCCTTAAAGTCGAAACCCGGAACCCGCCCGCAGGGTGCGAGTCCGAAGGATGATTTCTAAATTACTATAACTAACTACCGGCTACTGACTACCGACTACTTCTTTGTTGTGCCTAGTGTCTGGTGCTTAGTGCCTAGTTCTTTCCTGGACTTACGCGCCATATTTCATTAATCTTCCCGCATGGGCCAGAAGCAGGGGCATAACCTCTGTGCTGTGAATGCGCCCCAGTCCTCCCGTGAGAAAAGACGTCTCCCCGAAAGTTTGGCAAGCGTCGGTCCTCACACTTTCTGCTGAAATACATATGGGAACCGGATGCCAGGAGTGGCTTTTGAGCCTGCAAGGGGTGGAGTGGTCTCCGGTGATGCAAAGAACATCAGGTTTCAGAGCCGTGAGGCGGGGCAGAATACGATCGAAATGTTCTATTACCCCCACCTTTCCTTCAAAGTTGCCGTCTTCCCCCATCGAATCTGCTTTCTTCACGTGGAGAAAGAGGAAGTCGGTCTTGGGAAATTCACGCTCCACCAGCTCGATTTCTTCCTCAATGGTGGACTGTCCTTCCTCGATCACCCGCATGCCGGCCAGCTTTGATACGCCCTTGTACATGGGGTAGGCGGCTACCGCGCAGGCTCGCCACTTGTAGAGTTCACAGAAGTTCGGCAGGGGCTCATAAATATCAAAACCACGCATCATGACGAAGTTGGCCTTCTGTTCATCTGCCAGTATTTCTTTCGCTCGGGCGATAAATTTGTTGGCGAGAGCTGCCGCTTCCTTGGCCTCGGCAGTGGGGTTTTCTTCGGTGGGTGCAACTTGTAGCGGCTTGTGGCCAACCTGTTGGGGATCGCTGTCGCATAGGCGGCCGTCCAGTTTCCTACCCCGGAAAATTGCCGCAGCCCGGTATTCTTTTACATGTTGCATCAAGACCTGGACTCCGTCTATTTCTTTTATGTTTTGGGCAAGTAACTCGGTCACCCGTTTGCCTTTCTCGTCGGGTATTCGTCCTGCCCGCCGGTCGGCAATGGTGCCGTCGGCTGCCAGGGTAGCGAAATTTAACCTGCTGGCCATGTCACCCGGTTCGAATACGAATGGGGTCCCGGCTGTGTCCAGAACGCCTCGCCCGATCAAGTAACGAAAGGGATCGTAGCCGAACAGTCCAATGTGCGCAGGCCCGGACCCGGGGGTGAGTCCCGGCCCCAGAGGGTCATGGAAGCCGCAAATGGAGGATAGTGCGAGCCCATCAAGATTCGGGGTGTGCGCTGCTTCCAGAGAGGTCTTCCCGTCAGGTCCCGCCAGACCTCCCAAGCCGTCCATGATTACCAAAACAACTTTAGTATCGTTCTCAATAGCCAACGAAGAAAGCAGATCCAGATCCATTTCGATTCCCCTATTGTTTGATGTATTAAAATAGAGTCCAACGTTATGATTATAAGACCCAATTGAGCGATTGCCAACCAGGGCTGATTGAATCTTCTCCTCACTTGACTTGGTTGTAATGATGATCCAATCATGCTCGGGGCTCTAGCACAGATTGAAAAGTGGTCGTGCGCTCATAGAATTCTGCTTGAGCCTGAGAGACTCTTCATTGTAGAATTATGTCTTTATCACCAGACAAAGGGGTGATAACAGTTGACTTAGGTTGATTTGTCGGAAAGAGTTATTAATATCTCTCTTATGTTATCCCAGAGGGATTTAACCCTAACTAATCCCAAACACCAATAGGCAACATGCTTCAGACGAATGAGTGCATTTGCCCTTATTTCCAAAATCTTAAGAATCTTAAGAAAGGGTGGTGAACAATGTCTTGGCAAGTAGGATCTGAGATTATTAGTGTTGTGGGTCGTGAGATTCTGGACAGTCGGGGGAATCCCACCGTCGAAGTGGAGGTCGGTCTGGCCAGTGGAGTCGTTTCACGGGCAGCGGTGCCTTCAGGAGCCTCCACCGGCACTCGGGAGGCGGTGGAACTACGCGACGGTGACACTCAGCGCTATGGCGGCAAGGGCGTACTCAAGGCAGTGGAAAATGTCAATGGCGTCATCAGCGACACCCTGCAAGGCTTTGATGCCCGTTATCAGGTAGCAATCGATAAAACGCTTATCGAGCTTGACGGGACGCCGAATAAAGGCAAACTCGGGGCTAACGCCATTCTGGGGGTTTCTTTGGCGGTGGCCCGGGCCGCGGCCATGGCGGCTGATCTCCCTCTCTACGCCTATCTCGGCGGTCCGGGCGCTGTGCGCCTTCCCGTACCTATGCTCAACATCATGAACGGTGGAGCTCATGCGCGCTGGCAGGGGTCCGATTTCCAGGAGTTTATGATTGCCCCCTATGGTGCTGGGAACTTCAGCGAAGCCATGCGCTGGGCCGCGGAGATCTATCACGCCTTGCGCTCGGTGCTGATGGATGCAGGCCATCATGTTGGCGTCGGTGACGAGGGGGGCTTTGCGCCCAAAGTCTCTTCCAATGAGGAGCCCTTGGAATTAATCGTCAAAGGTATTGAGAAAGCGAACCTCAAATCCGGCAGCGATGTGGGCATCGCCCTTGATCCGGCCGCCAGCGAATTCTTCGAGGACGGCCTTTATAACCTGCGCACCGAAAACCGCACCTGCTCCTCAGAGGAGATGGTGGACTACTACGAGAAGCTCACCAACGCTTATCCAATCATCTCAGTGGAAGATGGCCTGGCCGAGGATGACTGGGACGGCTGGAAATTGCTTACCCAGCGTTTGGGAGATGTGATCCAGTTGGTGGGAGACGACCTTCTTGTCACCAACGTAGAGTACATCGCCCGCGGCATTCGTGAGAACAGCGCCAATGCCGCCCTGATCAAGCTCAATCAAATTGGCACCTTGACCGAGACCATAGAGGCGGTAAGGATGTGTCAACGGGCCGGATGGGGAGCGTGTGTCTCCCACCGTAGTGGCGAGACTGTGGACAGCTTTATTGCCGACATGACCGTGGCCCTGGATACTGGTCACTTGAAGACTGGAGCTCCGGCCCGGGGCGAGAGGGTAGAAAAATACAACCAGCTGCTGCGCATAGAAGAGGACCTGGGAATCGCGGCCCAATATGCGGGTAAAGATGCTTTTATCAGGCCGGTAAGGTTTTAGAATTTAGATTTGAGATTTCGCCTCCCCGCCCGCCTCGCCTTGCTCGTATGGCGGGCGAGGTGGCGGCAGGCGAAAGCCCGGATCCGAAATTATAGAGGAGTTACTATGCCAGTTGCTGATTATGAAACCTACTGCAAAATGTTGGATAGAGCGCGGGACAAGAAGTTTGCCTATCCGGCTATCAACGTGACCTCTTTGACAACGGCCAATGCCGTTCTGAAGGGGTTGGCTGAGAGCCGTTGCGACGGCATTATTCAGGTTTCCACCGGAGGCGGGGCTTTCGCCTCCGGTACTTCGGTCAAGGACATGGCTTTGGGGGCCATGTCCATTGCCGAACATGTCCACCGCCTTGCAGAGCGCTACGACATCTATGTTGCCTTGCACACGGACCACTGTCAAGCTGACAAGCTCGAGAGCTTCGTCATCCCACTCATAGAAGAGACGGAAAGACGCAGAGCGGCAGGTTTGCCGAATCTGTTCAATAGCCATAGTAGGCGGTGAAGAGGACGGGGTAAGTGGAGAAGGGGCTGCTGAAAAACTCTATACCACCCCTGACGATATGCTCGAGGCGGCTCGCCGGATGAATGAAGTCAAAGGTGCCCGTTATTTGGTGGCTGCCACCTTCGGTAACGTCCACGGGGTCTACAAGCCGGGTCACGTCAAGCTCAAGCCCTCGATTCTCAGAGAAGGCCAGCAGGCTCTGGAGAAAACCTACGGGAAGGATAAGCTCTTTTACCTAGTCTTTCACGGAGGTTCGGGGTCGTCACTCGAGGAGATCAGAGAGGCAGTCGACTACGGAGTTGTGAAGATGAATATCGACACAGACACCCAATACGCCTTTACTCGTCCAATAGCAGATCATATGCTGAAGAACTACGATGGTGTTCTCAAGGTTGACGGAGAAGTGGGAAATAAAAAGACATATGACCCTCGTGTCTATATGAAACTGGCGGAAGAATCCATGGCTAAGAGGGTTATGCAGGCGGTGAAAGACTTGCGGGGAGCAGACACGACAGTATTTGATGACTAATTAGTCTCTATCCGGAGATTCCCTATTGTCATTCTGAGCCCTTCGGCAAGACCTGTCGGCGGGCTCAGGGTAAACTCCGCGAAGAATCTCGAGATTCTTCGTCGTCCCGCCCCGGCGGGACTCCTCAGAATGACATCCAGAAACATGGTTTCCGGATGGACATTAATTGGCAGTCGAGGGACGATTATGACTTACAGTAAAGCCATAAGCAAAGATAGGTTTGACGCGGTGCTCTTTGATCTAGATGGCGTGATTACCGCCACCGCCAAGGTCCACGCTGCTTGCTGGAAGAAGATGTTTGATGAATTTCTGTTGCGTCGCCCTGAAGAACCCTTTGAGCCCTTTGACATCCAGACAGATTACCCGAAACATATTGACGGAAAGCTCCGAGAAGACGGGGTGCGCAGCTTTCTCCAGTCTCGTGGAATTTACTTGCCTGAAGGTGACTCAGCTGAGCCTCCGAACTACGAGACCGTTCAGGGTCTCGGGAAAGTAAAAGACCGAATGTTTAAAAAAGTCCTCCGTGAAGAGGGTATCGAGGTCTACGAAGGGGCTGTGGAACTGGTCAATCAACTCCGAAGCCAGGGGATAAAAACTGCCGTAGTTTCTGCGAGTAAGAACTGCAAAGCAGTCCTCGAGGCAGCGTCCCTTGACCATCTGTTTGATGTAAGGGTGGACGGTGAGGTGGCCAACCAGCTGGAGCTTCCCGGCAAACCCGCTCCTGACAAGTTTCTCAAAGCTGCTCAACAGCTGGGGGTGGAACCGGAACGTGCCGTGGTGGTGGAGGATGCTATCTCCGGCGTCCAAGCCGGCCGAGACGGCGGATTCGGTCTGGTTGTTGGGGTTGACCGTAAGGGACAGGCGGAGGAGTTGAGAGAGAACGGTGCCCACATTGTCGTACCCGATCCCGGGGAACTTCTGTGATTGCAGACTTTAGGTTGAAGATTGCAGATCGACTTGAATTGATACCTTAAGAGAGGAGTTTATGCTTCACCGAGAGAGGTTAAAACCTCCCAAATATGTTTATCCTCCCCATGAATGGAAATTTGTCGAAAGGGATTTCTACCCTCGTTTTCTGGCTCAGTCGGAAACCATGTTTTCCCTGAGCAACGGCTATATAGGCATGAGGGGTAATTTCGATGAAGGGATGCCCACCTACGAGAACGGCACCTTTGTCAACGGATTCTATGAGTCCTGGCCCATCGTCTATGGGGAGGAGGCCTATGGTTTTGCCAAAACCGGGCAAACCATAGTCAACGTGCCGGATACCAAAATTATTAGGCTTTACGTGGACGACGAGCCCTTTTATCTTCCTACCGCCGACCTGCTCAGCTTTGAGCGTGTCCTGGATATGAAAAACGGTACCCTCGACAGAGAGATACTCTGGGAAACGCCGTCAGGAAAAAGAGTTTCCATCAAGTCCAGAAGGCTGGTCTCCCTGGAACACCGTCACCTTGCTGCCATTGCTTACGAGGTAACGGTTCACAATGGTAAGGCGCCGGTGGTGCTCTCCTCGAAGCTGACCAATCAGCAAGGTGAGGTTGTGGATGAAGGGGATCCTCGACGAGCACGGAGCTTCGGAGACCGGGTCCTGTTGCCCATGGTTGTCTATGAAGAAGATCAGCGGGCAATCTTTGGCTACCAGACGAACCGCAGCAAGATGACACTAGCATGTGGTATGGAGCATGTGGTCGAAACAGAGTGTCCGTATTCTTTTAAACGGGAAATTTCAGAAGATTCCGGCAAGGTTGTTTTTTCCATCGAAGCGAAACCAGGGCTACCCATTCAGCTGACCAAATACATTACCTACCACTCGTCAAGGAGTGCTTCACCCCAAGAGTTGTGCGGAAGAGCAGAACGGACCCTCGACCGTGCCAAGGAGCAAGGATTTTCCGCACTGCTTGCAGGTCAGCGGCGGTGTCTTGACGGTTTCTGGCAGAGGAGCGACGTTCAGGTTTCCGTGGATCCCTCCAGAAGACGCAGGACCACAGAGGAGTGGCAGCAGGCGGTCCGCTTCAATCTCTTCCATGTCTTCCAGGCAGCCGGCCGGGCGGAGGGAGTGGGAGTCCCGGCCAAGGGGCTCACAGGACAGGCCTATGAAGGTCACTATTTCTGGGATATCGAGATCTACCTTCTTCCCTTTCTCATTTACACTTCGCCCCGAATTGCCAGGAACCTGCTCAGGTTCCGTTACAGCATGCTGGGGCAGGCCAGAGAGCGGGCCAAAGAGCTGAATCAGAGAGGGGCTCTTTTTCCCTGGCGGACCATCAACGGTGAGGAGGCCTCTGCTTACTACGCCGCCGGAACGGCCCAGTATCACATCAATGCAGATATTATCTACGCCATGAGGAAGTACGTGGATGCCACGGGTGATCTAGAGTTTCTTTATGATGAGGGCGCGGAAATGCTGGTGGAAACAGCGAGGCTGTGGGCCGACCTTGGTTTCTACTCGGAGAGGAAGGGCGGGAAATTTTGCATTCACGGAGTTACCGGACCGGACGAATACAATACCGTGGTGAATAACAATACCTTCACCAACCTGATGGCAAGAGAGAACTTGTGGTACGCCGCCGCAACCATGAAAGACATTCATCGGGATCATCCCGACCGCTTTGCCGAACTGGTGGACAAAACCGGATTGGACATATCCGAAACCGAGGAATGGCAGAAGGCTGCAGACAACATGTACCTTCCCTTTGATGCCAAATCCTCCATTCACCCTCAAGACGACAGCTTCCCTAACAAGGAGAGGTGGGACTTCGACAACACACCTCAAGACAAATATCCCTTACTGCTTCACTACCATCCCCTGGTTATCTACCGGCACAAGGTAATCAAGCAGGCAGACCTGGTCTTGGCCATGTTTCTTCTCGGAGATGAGTTCTCAACAGAGGAGAAGAAGCGCAACTTTGACTACTACGATCCATTGACTACCGGGGATTCATCCCTATCTGTGGGCATCCAGAGCATCGTGGCCTTCGAGTTGGGTTATCTGGAAAAGGCAAACGATTATGCCCGTTATGCTGTGCTCATGGATCTTGCCGATGTTGGAGGTAATGTGAGTGACGGGGTCCACATGGCAGCCATGGGCGCCACCTGGATGGTACTGGTGCATGGTTTTGCGGGAATGCGCGATTATGACGGCCAACTGTCCTTCAACCCAGTGCAATTCGAAGGGCAGGGCAGAATTCGCTTTCCCCTGACAGTCCGGGGGCAGAGAATAGAAGTTGACATGAAGTCCGATTGCACCACCTACACCTTGCTCCAAGGGGACGGTCTGGTGATTCGACACAGAGACGAAGAGGTCAGGCTTTCTCCGGATGTTCCTTCGGTGGTCTGCGAGGCCGTGGCGAAAGGAGATTCTTAAAGGTATGCGTTAATTTTATTAATAAATCTGTAATTTAAAATCTCCAATCTAAAATCTTAAATCTAAAATTGCACGGAGGTTAAAATGCAAGATCAAGGTCAAGTCAGGAGTCTACATGGTTTAGAGGACTTCGGGATAACCAATGCCAATACCATATGGTGGAACTTATCGAGTCCCGCTCTCTATGAACACGCCCTTCAACGGTATGAAGGACTAATGTCCCATCTCGGACCGCTCGTGGTTCGTACCGGTCAGTACACCGGCCGTTCCCCCAACGACAAGTACCTCGTTCGAGAGCCATCCAGCCAGGACAAGATCTACTGGGGTGAGGTCAATCGGCCTTTCAGCCCCGAGCGCTATGAAACGCTACGGGCCCGCATTCTGGCCTATCTCGAGGGTAAGGATCTCTACGTCCAGGACTGTTATGTGGGTGCAGACCCCGAGTATAGGCTTCCGATTAGAGTGATTACCGAGAAGGCCTGGCACAATCTCTTTGCCCGAAACATGTTCGTCCGGGAACTAGATCCACTCAAGCTGGCCCAGCACCAGCCGGATTTCACTATTCTCGATGCTGCGGGTTTCAACGCCAACCCCGAGGAGGATGGCACCAATTCCGAGGTCGTAGTCCTGCTCAATTTTGGCAGAATGGAGGCGATCGTGGCAGGCAGCCATTATGCTGGTGAGATAAAAAAGACCATGCTGACAGTGATGACCTATATCTTGCCGGAAAAGAACGTATTGCCCATGCACTGTTCAGCCAATTACGGCAAGAGCCGAGATGATCTTGCCCTGTTTTTCGGCCTTTCGGGTACGGGCAAGACCACCCTCTCGGCTGATCCGGATCGAACGCTTATAGGTGACGATGAGCATGGATGGAGTGAAAATGGCGTGTTTAACTTCGAGGGAGGCTGTTACGCCAAGGTGATCAGGCTATCTCCTGAGGCTGAGCCTGAGATTTATGAAACCACTCGTCAATTTGGCACAATTCTGGAGAATGTGGCCATAGATTCAGCGAGCAGGCGTCTCGATCTCGACAGCGATGCCTTCACCGAGAATACCAGGGCATCATACCCCATATCTCACATCCCCAATGCTACGAGGGATGGGGTGGGTGGTCACCCTAAACAAATATTGTTTCTCACGGCGGATGCCTTCGGGGTATTGCCCCCTGTTGCGAAATTGACGCCGGAACAGGCAATGTATCACTTTCTTTCCGGTTATACCGCTAAAGTAGCCGGGACTGAAAGGGGTATCAAGGAGCCACAGGCAACTTTCAGCGCCTGCTTTGGAGCTCCTTTCATGGCTCTAAATCCAGTAGTGTATGCGGATCTTTTGGGTGAGAAAATAGCAAAACACCATGCCTCAGTCTGGCTCATCAATACCGGTTGGAGCGGCGGTCCATACGGTACCGGCAAACGAATCAAACTACCTTACACCCGCGCCATGGTTAGCGCGGTGTTAAATGGCACTCTGGAAGAAATCCCCAGGACCAAAGATCCTTTCTTTGGAATCGAGGTGCCAGAGACCTGCCCCGATGTGCCGTCCGAGGTACTGCAACCCAGGAACACCTGGAAGGACAAGGCGGCTTACGACCAACAGGCGAAAAAGCTGGCCTCCATGTTCGCGGAGAACTTCAAGCAGTTTGCTGAAGACGTCTCCGAAGATATCAGTGGAGCCGGACCGTCTTAGCGCATAGGGCATAGAGCATGGGGACATACAGCTGGCAGGAGGCAGCTGGCAGAGTGCAGCAGACAGAGTCGTTATCCGTTATTAGTTAGTGTCCACCAGGAAACTCCATGATGTTATTCTGAGCCCTTCGTTTCACTCAGGATTAACTCCGCGAAGAAAGATCCACCCTGTCATCCTGAGCGGAGCGAAGGATCTCGAGATTCTTCGTCGTCCCGCTGTTAGCGGGACTCCTCAGAATGACAATGGAAAAGCAAGTTTCCGGATGAACATTAGTTATCTGTTATTAGGAAGATCTGTCGCAGTGAGCTAGCTTGATGGCTTCCTCGGCTTCTGAGATTTGTACGACTCTTACAACCTTCTGAGCGCTTACTATTTTTACTATCTTTACTATTTTAACGGTTTGAGAGCCTTTATTTAACGCTCTGCGCTAACCGCTTCACGCCACGGGAGGTGATGTCGGGCCCTTCGGCAAGACCTGTCGGCGAGAAGTTCGACTGCCCTCGGCCGTGAGCAGTTCGGCCTTGAGCTCACTGCCGAAAGGCTCGGGTCGAACGGAGGCTCGCTCGAAGTCCTCAGGTCGAGGCGCTCAGGGTAAACCCGACGAGAGGTTGGGGAGGCAGAGCTGCAAAACAACAAATTGACTGAGGACTCCGTGGGCTCCGTGAGAGGTTAATTGAACATTGGAGGATAGAATAGTGGTACATGAACTTGCTGGTAAGCCCCCGCCCAGTTATCTGCTTGAAAATATTCCCAGGCTTGTTTCAGCTTACTACACTCACAAGGTTGACGTCTCTGAGCCCGAACAGCGAGTCTCCTTTGGGACCTCGGGTCACCGGGGCTCGTCTCTGAGAAACGGCTTCAACGAAGACCACGTGCTGGCAATCAGTCAGGCCATCTGTGAACATCGGAAAGCAAAAGGCATCACCGGACCACTTTTCATGGGAATGGACACCCACGCACTTTCCGAAGCGGCGTTGGCCAGCGGGCTCGAAGTCTTTGGGGCAAACGGTGTGAGAGTGATTATCCAGAAGGATTTTGGCTATACGCCTACCCCGGTAATTTCCCATGCCATCCTGACCTACAACCGCGGCAAGGAAAAGGGATTCGCCGATGGCGTTGTTATCACCCCTTCCCACAACCCGCCCTCGGACGGCGGATTCAAGTACAACCCTCCTGAGGGAGGACCTGCGGATACTCAAACCACCAGGGTTATCGAGGAGCGGGCCAACGAGATACTTGCCGCCGGACTCAAGGAAGTGAAACGGCTGCCTTTTGAAAAAGCGCTAAAGGCTGACACTACACGGGAGTATGATTTCATCACTCCCTACGTTGAAGATCTTAAAAACATCATTGATATGGAGATTATCGCTAAAGAGGGTATCAGGATAGGTGTGGACCCCCTGGGCGGGTCAGCGGTGAACTTTTGGGATCCTATTGCCGAGAAGTACAACCTTTCCATTGAGGTGGTGAATCGTAGTGTCGATCCAACCTTTGCCTTCATGACCGTGGATAAGGACGGCAAGATCCGGATGGACTGCTCCTCAAAGTATGCCATGGCAAGGTTGATAGACCTGAAAGATAACTTCGACATCGCCTTTGGCAATGACGCAGATTGTGATCGCCACGGAATCGTCACCAGAAGTGGTGGCCTGATGAATCCCAACCACTATCTCGCGGTGGCGGTATGGTACCTGTTTCAAAATCGGCCTGAGTGGAAAACAGACGCAGCTGTGGGCAAGACCCTGGTTTCCAGTTCCATGATAGATCGGGTGAGTTCGAGACTGGGACGGAAGCTCTCCGAAGTGCCGGTAGGCTTCAAATGGTTTGTGGACGGACTGCTGGACGGCACCTACGGATTCGGCGGGGAGGAAAGCGCCGGAGCCTCATTCTTGAGAAAAGACGGCACGGTCTGGACAACTGACAAAGACGGAATCATCATGGACCTCCTGGCTTGCGAGATCACGGCAACTAAAGGGAAAGATCCGGCGGAGATCTACAAAGATCTCGAAAACGAACTGGGCAGCCCGCTGTATGAACGTATTGACGCACCAGCGACAGTTGCGCAAAAAGAGGTTCTCAAGAAACTATCTCCGACTATGGTTACGGCAGAAGAACTCGCCGGTGAAACCATCACTGCCAAGCTTACCAAGGCACCCGGAAACAACGCTCCCATTGGTGGGCTTAAAGTTGTAACTGAAAATGGTTGGTTTGCTGCCCGTCCATCTGGTACCGAGGATATTTACAAACTCTATGCTGAGAGCTTTAAAGGACATGATCATTTGCGGAGGATTCAGGCAGAGGCACAGGCGATCATTGACGCGGCGCTTGTCGCAGGTAGCCTTTAAGAAAGGATGATTGGAGTACTGGAGTGGTGCAGCATGGTGAACTCATAAAATTCCAAACTCCAAGCACCAAATTACAAACAAATCCCAAATTTTCACCCTGTGGAATCCTGCCTTCGGCAGGTTCGCCCAAGGCGAAATTCCACAGGGCAAGTATCAAATGACCGAAACATGTTTGGAATTTTGAATTTGGTCATTGTTATTTGTTTGATATTTGTTATTTGTGATTTGGAATTTCTACTTCTGCCAGACTCCATCATTTCAATGATAATAATACCTAGGAGACCTATATGGACATCAATGATATGGACCTAACCATTTCGAGATTGGGACAGTGCCGTATACCATCTCCCATGTCGGGTGTGCAGTTTGTCAGCGATGGCAAGCATGTACTTTATCATGCAGATTGCAGCGTAATTACGGACTTTCTCGACAAGGATGAGCTGCCACCATGTTTTGAGATGGCCGGGCCGAGGGAAAGAATTTACTTCGATCCTTCTAAGCTCAAGTGCGGCATCGTGACCTGTGGTGGTATCTGTCCTGGGTTGAATGACGTCATTCGGGCCATTGTCTTGAGTCTTCTCTATCATTACGGGGTTCGGACGGTATTTGGTTTTCGCTATGGATTTGAAGGACTTACTTATAGGTACGGTCACGCATCCCTGGAACTGACTCCGGAAGTTGTGGAAGACATTCACCAGCAGGGAGGAACTATATTGGGTTCATCCCGTGGCCCTCAAGATGTCTCTGAGATGGTGGATACTCTAGAGAGGATGAACGTGGGGATTCTCTTTGCTATCGGCGGAGACGGAACCCTGCGAGGAGCTCAGGCTATTTCGGAGGAGATTAGACAACGTAACTTGAAAATCGGCGTAATTGGCATTCCCAAGACCATCGACAACGACATTTCTTTTGTACAAAGGTCTTTTGGTTTTGTGACCGCTGTCTCAGAAGCGACCACGGCAATCTATGCTGCCCATGCAGAAGCGGAAGGAGCGAGAAACGGTATCGGCCTGGTGAAACTGATGGGACGCCATGCCGGATTTATCGCCGCTCACGCTACTCTGGCAAACAGCGACGTCAATTTTTGTCTGGTGCCCGAGGTGAGCTTCACTTTACCTGGTTTCCTCGGAGCGCTGAAGGAGAGACTGGAAAATAGACACCATGCCGTGGTGGTGGTTGCGGAAGGAGCTGGCCAGGATCTGATGGGGACAACGGGCGAACGGGATGCTTCAGGTAACGTTCGATTGGGCGATATTGGTGTCTTTCTTAAAGAGCAAATCAAGGATTATTTCAGTAGAGCGGGGATTGATATGGAACTTAAGTATATTGATCCCAGTTACACTATTCGGAGTATGCCGGCGAGTCCGCCGGATTCGGCGTTCTGTCTTATACTGGCTCACAACGCGGTCCACGCAGCTATGGCCGGGAGAACCAACATGGTTGTAGCTTACTGGAGGGATGAGTTCACCTACGTACCAATTTCTGCGGCGGTTTCGGAGCGTAAACAAATCGATCCAAAGGACAAACTGTGGACCGGCGTGCTCTCCTGCACGGGACAGCCGAGGGAGATGATTTAAGCGTAAGCGGTGGTTTGGTCTTCTAAATTAAGCTCTCACTATTGCCAACGGAAGTCACAAGAAACGTCTACTTTGGAGTACTCCAACACTCCATCACCCCAGAATCCTATTGCCCCAAGTGAAAAACGGACAGAGATATAGCCATGGATGATATGGACAGAGCTCATCAGGGAAGAGTTGCAATCAGAGCGTTTCAAATAATTGCCCATGCCCTCTTGCTAAGAGGGCATTACAGCATGGCGGGCCAATCCGGCCAGGCCCTGGAGGCTTCCTTAAGAACTCTCAGCCCTGAAATTTACGGGAGCATGAATGACCCCAAGAGAATTGAGTTGAAGGGTCTGGAATACATCATGGACAGGCTTCCACGGGGAATTGAGCAGTGCAACCGTTTTGTCATGACCGTAAAAGGCGATCTGGAGGGAACTTCATTTGAAAAACTTCGTCCACCAAGCAGAAGGAGAATCTCCTTTCGCGTCAGCGACAATGAGATGGGTTTTGTAATCAGCACGGGAATGAGTGAAATCTATGACATTTTGACCCATCTGACCTTTCTGTACATAGAAGCGAAACACATACACAGCAAAACCAGGGACGAGGATGGTAAGCCGATCAGGGAATGGTTACGGTTCGAAAAAGACGTTCATCGGGAAGAAGAGCTTGAAAAGGAAGACTTAGAGCAGGCGATCTGGAACCTGAGCATCCTTTTGGGCAGAACCTATCATGAAACTAGAGATACCTACGATTATTTAGGCAAGGTGAAGGATGAACTTAAGAGCAATAACGGCCTTTTCCAAATAATCTACAGTCTCCGCAATCTCATAGAAAAGGAAATCCGGGAAAACGATCGGCTGGTTGTTTATTTCAGGCCTTCTCTCATCGACCAAATTGTGCATCAGCTCTACGGAAAAAAATGGGCGGCTTCCATAAAGAACAAATTGGCCGCTCTCGGGCTGCAGGATCGTCCAATCCATATAATCAGTGCAAATCTTCACAGTGTGGTCAATCTTATCTACGGATACGGAGCGGTTAAAGACAAGAAAGGAAAAGAGCCAAATAAAGATCTCTACACTTTTATCCAGCACATTAGTGACCGGGAAGAACAGATTAAATCCTTTGCCAGCAAACACGGCTTTCATGAGATGGTGGATGAAAGTGGGGCGCAGACAAACTGGCAAATAATAGACACATCAAAGCTCAAGACTGTGGGTCTCCATCCAGCAATCAAGTTCAAATCTGATGAAGTAGTGAAACAGAGGACGGTGCTTGTGGTCATGGATTATGCTTTCGGCTTCCAGGCATTTGAACTGATGGATGAACTCCTCGAGCCTTTGGACCAGAACGGCTCAAGCAAAACTCTCCAGGTCAGATCCATCTCCATCATGGGCAAGGCAGGCATATTGCCTGGAAAAAAGGGCGACATAATGCTGCCAACAGCTCACGTCCTCGAGGGACAGGCTCACAACTATATTGTGGACAACGATCTTGGCAGGGAGGATTTTGACCGGGACATAGATATTTATGTGGGTCCGATCATAACCGTTCTCGGCACCTCCTTGCAGAACAGCGACATTCTGGAGAAGTTTCAGACCACGACCTGGAAAGCGATCGGCTTGGAGATGGAAGGCGGTCATTACCAGCGGGCAATAAATGCTGCCATCATCCGAGGCCATATTCCAGAGAATGTCAAAGTCAGGTACGCCTACTATGCCTCGGATAACCCTTTAAAGAGCGGGCAGACTCTGGCAGCCGGCCCTATGGGGCTCGAAGGAATACGTCCGACCTATATGATAACCAAAGCCATTCTCCAGAGAGTATTGGGTACCTAGGAAAATGCAATGACGGCTGAGATCCTCTTTGTTTTTGGCCTGTTGCTGATAACCGTAATCCTGTTTGTCAGCGGCCGATTTCGCCTGGATGTGGTGGCCATCATGGTCATATTGGCTTTGATACTCAGCGGCTTGCTGTCGCCGACCGCTGCCCTTGCGGGTTTTGGTGATCCCGTGGTTTTGTTGATTGCAGGTCTTTTCCAAGGCCGGCACAAGTCCTTCACGGCTGATGATGCCCTTGGCTTTTGCCTCTCTCATTGGCGGGATGTTGACTCTGATCGGCACCCCTCCCAACCTGGTGGTGAGTACGCAACTGACCAGGGATGGTCTGGAGTCCTTCGGATTTTTCGACTTCACCCCCATTGGTCTGCTGGTTCTCCTCATTGGGATTGGTTATATAATGCTATTCGGGCAACGCTCACTTTCCCATGAAGAGGGGGTGGAGGGAGCTGTGAAAGACCGTTTTTCTCTGAGAGAGCTTGCGGATATCTACAACATTACTAATCAGTTACACCGTTTGCGCCTATGGGCCGGTTCACCCTTGGAGGGCAAGACTGTGGGCCAAGCCCTGCTTCGAACCAGATACGGCGTCACCGTGCTCGGGGTAGAACGGCAGCGGCGGCGTACTAAGACGATTAATCCCGCCCTTATCGACACGGAGTTCAGGGCGGGGGACGTCATCTATGCAGTTGGAACCCATGAGGAAGTAGACAGGCTGGTAATGGCCGAAGAGCTGGAAAGACTGGAGTTCGGGGAGGGGCAGGGCAAACTTGCGGCTCAGGAGCTCGGGCTGGTGGAGGTGCTGTTGGCACCGAGGTCGGAACTCGTTGGTAAGACTTTGAGTGAAGCTCGCTTTCGCGAGCGCTACGGCTTGTCTGTTCTCGCAGTCCTACGCCATGGGGAGCCCTTGAACAAAGAGTTGATTAAAACTCCCCTTGCCTTCGGAGATTCACTTTTAATGGGTGGGGGCTGGGCTCAAATCGATCTTTTACAAGGCAAGCAAAGGGACTTCCTGGTGTTGAATCTGCCTAAAGAAATGAACGAGGTCGCCCCGAATAGGAGTAAAGCCCCCTTGGCCCTGGCGGTGACTTTGGGCATGATGCTTCTGATGACCTTCAAGCTGGTGGATGCGGTTACCGCGGTTTTGCTGGCGGCATTGGCCATGGTCCTTGTCGGCTGTGTGAGCATGAAAGATGCCTACAGGTCGGTAAACTGGGAAAGCCTGGTACTTATCGCCGGAATGCTGCCCATGGCCACAGTTTTAGAAAAGACAGGAGGAGTGGAGTTAATCGTCAACAGCCTTACGGAAAGCTTGGGCGACTTTGGTCCCATAGCTTTGATGGCGGGCTTGTTTATCATTACCTCTCTATTTAGTCAGTTTATTTCCAATACCGCTACTACCGTACTGGTTGCCCCCATTGCTGTCGGCGCTGCCATGGAGGCCGGGGTCTCCCCTTATCCCTTCCTGATGACTGTGGCCCTGGCCGCCTCAACAGCCTTTTCAACCCCGGTGGCATCTCCGGTAAATACTCTGGTTCTTGGTCCAGGCGGTTATCGATTTACTGACTTCGTCAAGGTGGGCGTGCCCCTGCAGCTTTTGGCCATGGTGGTCACCTTGCTGGTTGTCCCATTGCTTTTTCCTCTACAATAAGGGTTTGGTTAATGAAACTTCCGCCAAACAAGACCAAGATTGTCTGTACCATTGGGCCGGCGTCAGAATCACCTGAGGTTATGGAGGAGATGATACTGGTGGGCATGAATGTGGCCCGGCTGAATTTCTCCCATGGTGACTTCGACACTCATAAAAAGGCAATCGAAAACCTTCGGTCTGCTGCCAGAGCAACCGGGAGGCGAGTTGCCATACTAGCCGACCTTGCCGGTCCCAAAATACGAATTGGCGAACTGGCTGAGGAGCCAATAGAGCTCAAAGTGGGCGCTTCATTCATTTTGACCACGGAAGTGATCATCGGTGACAGCCGACGAGCTTCGGTGACATTTCCAGGTTTGCCAAAAGCGGTAAGGCCCGGTGACACCCTGTATCTCAATGACGGTTATATCCAGATCGAGGTGGTCGCAGTAAGGGGCAAGGATATAGAGTGTCGGGTGGTGGCGGGGGGTGAGCTACGGTCCCGCAAAGGTCTAAACCTGCCCGGAATAGACCTCGGCATCAGCGCCTTCACTAGACACGACCGTGAGTGTTTGAAGTTTGCGCTGGAACAGGGAGTGGATGCAGTCAGTCAATCCTTTGTGGAAAAAAAGAGTGATATCATGGAAGTGCGCGACGCCGCCGCAGAGCAGGGCTACCATCCGTTTATCATCGGCAAGATAGAGCGAGCACGAGCGCAAGATAACCTGGAGGAGATCATTGAGGCGGCTGACGGAATCATGATCGCCCGCGGGGATCTGGGGGTGGAAATACCCATCGAGAGAATTGCCCTTGCCCAAAAGGACCTCATGTACCTGGCTAATATGAGGGGAAAGCCGGTCATCACCGCCACCCAGATGTTGGAATCGATGACCGACTACCCCCGTCCTACCAGGGCAGAGTCCACCGATGTGGCCAACGCTATTTTGGATGGAACGGACTGCGTTATGCTCTCCGGTGAGTCAGCAACGGGCAAGTATCCTGTGGAGGCAGTGAAGATGCTGGCCAAGATTGCTTCTGCCGTGGAGCCTCGTCGTCCGGGGCATCATGTGCGAAGCGAGTTGCGAGCCTGCGGCCTGGACTGCAGTCTTGATTTAAAGGATCTCATTGCCCTCAGTGTTGAGACGAGCGTGGAGACCATGTCCCCCGCCGCCTTGATAGTACCCAGCAAAAGTGGGGCGTCTGTGAGAAGCATCACGCGTTTCAGGCTTCCTGTATGGATCGCGGCCGTAAGTTCAAACGAGGCCACCTGTCAACAACTGCAGTTCTCTTACGGCGTCCAGCCGGTTTATTTGCCGGACGACGAGATAGAGGACTGGAACAGTTTCGCACGAGATTGGCTGAAAAAGCATGAACTGGAGGGAGACTTAGTGATTTTGGCAGCCGGACCCTCACCAAGACATCCGCAAGCAAACAATCGCATGGAAATCATCGACCTGAGAAGGAAGTAGGAGATTTCTGCCCGTGGCTAAGGTGAAACCTTTACCAATCAACCTGAACGAGCTTGCAGCACAAAAGAAAAGGAACAACGGGTGAAACAATACAACATTCGGCCCGGGTCGCGCTATCCTCCTGGGGCAATAGCGGATTCCGAAGGGGTAAACTTTTCTATCTTCAGCGGTTATGCCACGAGGGTGGAATTGTTGCTCTATGAGCATGCAGACAGTCGCGCGCCTTTTCAGGTAATCCAGTTGGATTCAGAATTGAATCGGACCTTTTACTCCTGGCATGTTTTTGTGGAAGATCTGCCGGCGGGAATTCACTACACCTGGCGAGTTGACGGGCCGGACGACACCCGCGAATCCGGTTTTAGGTTCAACAAGCACAGGGAGTTGTTGGATCCCTGGGCTCGTGCCGTCAGCCAGGAATTCTGGGATCGTAAACGGATCAGCCAAGCACAAGGTGAGAGCAATGCATCCATGCGAGCTATTGTGATTGAGCCCAGTTACAATTGGGAGGAAGATATACCGCTGAATCACAATCTGGAGGACACCATTATCTATGAAATGCACGTTGGAGGATTTACTCGCCACTCCTCGTCCAATGTGGCTAGTCCTGGAACATTCGCGGCTGTGATCGAGAAAATCCCCTATCTCAAGGAACTCGGAGTCACCGATGTGGAGTTGATGCCCATTATGGCCTTTGACGAGCAAGATGTGCCTGAAGGAGTTGCCAGCAGAGGATTAAAGAATTTCTGGGGTTACAGTACACACAGCTTCTTCAGTCCCCATCCAGGTTACTGCAATTCACCAAAGGAGGGATCACATCTTCAAGAATTCCGGGACATGGTCAAGGCTCTGCACAAAGCGGGTATCGGGGTTATCCTCGATGTGGTTTTCAATCACACCGCCGAAGGAGGTGCGGATGGTCCCACCATTAACTTCAAAGGGTTTGCCAACCAAACATTTTACCATCTCGACCCCAGCGACCGCAGGGTCTATCGCGACTATACCGGCTGCGGCAATACAGTAAACTGCAACCATCCACTGGTAGCCAGCTTTATTGTCGAGTGTTTGGAATACTGGGTCCGTGAGATGCACGTAGATGGTTTCCGCTTTGACCTGGCCAGTGTCCTGGCCCGCGGTGAGGACGGCAGTCCTATGCAGCATCCGCCTGCCCTCTGGAGCATCGAACTCTCGGAGGTGCTGGCCCACACCAAAATCATCGCTGAAGCCTGGGATGCCGCTGGGCTCTATCAAGTTGGAGCTTTTCCCGGGTATCGTTGGGCAGAGTGGAACGGAAGATACCGGGATGTGATCAGGAGGTTCGTCCGTGGCGAAAAAGGACTGGTGGGCGAGGTGGCAACCAGACTCAGCGGCAGCAGTGATTTATATCAACCCCACGGGAGATTGCCGATCAATACCATCAATTTTGTGACCTGCCATGACGGCTTTCCCCTTTACGACCTGGTTAGCTACAGCGAAAAGCACAATGAAGACAACGGCGAAGACAATCGCGACGGGAGCAATGAAAGTTTCAGCTGGAATTGTGGATGGGAGGGTGAAACAAACGATGCTCTAATTCTCTCACTCCGCAGGCGGCAGGCGAAGAATTTCATGGCGATCCTCCTGCTGAGTCAGGGTGTGCCCATGCTCTTTGCAGGAGATGAGCTGCTCCGAAGTCAGCGAGGCAACAACAATGCATACTGCCAGGACAACGAGTTGGGATGGTTTGACTGGACCTTGACCGAACAAAACCAGGAGATGTTCCGTTTCGTCAAGGAGATGATTGCCTTTCGCAAACGCCACGCCTGCCTAAGGCGTAAGAGATTTCTCAAAGGTGAAAAAATGAAAGGGTGCCATTTCCCCGACATTACCTGGCATGGCGCCAAAGTAAATGAGCCCCCTTGGGAGGATGCAGACGCTCAGCTTCTTGCCTTCACTCTCAGTGGAGTTACAGAGAGCGAAGAAGAGATTCATGTAGTACTGAACATGTCGGAAACTTCCGAACAGGTGGACCTGCCTCCGATCCCGACCAACTCGACCTGGTTCAGAGCAGTGGACACCTGGCAGGACTCACCAGCAGATATTTTAGAACCACCCGAGCAGCTTCCGCTGAAGAACTGTTCCTACACTGTGCAGCCGCGGAGCGTTGTGATTTTTGAGAGAAGGAAAGGATAAATACCATGCCATCTGTGACCCAATTACCAGCTTGGAAGGACCTAGAAGCGCACTATCAGGAGATCTCCGCTCTGCATATGCGGGATCTGTTTGCCAGTGACCCCGAACGCTTTGAGAGGTTCTCACTGCGTCTCGATGACATCCTCTTCGACTACTCCAAGAACCGGATTACAGAAGAGACCGTTGACCTGCTAATAGAATTGGCACGACAAGCGGGCCTGACTGAGATGATCGAGGCCATGTTCTCCGGGGAGAAGATTAACATCACCGAGGGTAGGGCTGTCCTCCATGTTGCTTTGCGAAATCGCTCAAACAGGCCGATTCTGGTTGACGATGAGGATGTTATGCCGGAGGTCAACAGGGTTCTTAAAAAGATGCGGCTTTTTAGTGACTCCATTCGGTCGGGTGAGTGGCAGGGGTACACGGGCAAGGCCATTACCGATGTGGTAAATATTGGCATTGGAGGCTCTGATTTGGGGCCGCAAATGGTGACCGCGGCACTGGCCCACTATGCTCATCCCAAGATGCGCTCACACTTCGTCTCCAATATCGACGGGACACATCTGGCGGAAACGTTAAAACGAATCAGTCCTGAGACGACTCTATTCATTATTGCCTCAAAGACCTTCACTACCCAGGAGACCATGACCAACGCCAAGTCGGCCAGGGAATGGTTTCTCGCTGAAGCCAAGGATGAAGGGGGAGTTGCCAAGCATTTCGTTGCTGTCTCCACTAATACTGCTGAGGTGTCCAATTTCGGAATCGATCCCAATAATATGTTCGAGTTTTGGGACTGGGTCGGTGGTCGCTATTCATTGTGGTCTGCCATCGGACTGCCGATCGTCCTTTCAATTGGCATGGATCGTTTCGAAGAACTTCTGAGTGGAGCCCACAGGGTTGACGAGCACTTTCGCAGGACACCCTTTGGGCAGAACATTCCAGTGATCATGGGATTGCTGGGACTCTGGTACAATAATTTTTTTGGCGCCGAGACCCATGCCATCTTGCCCTATGACCAGTACATGTACCGCTTTCCCGCCTATTTCCAGCAGGGTGACATGGAAAGCAATGGAAAAGGGGTGACCAGAGAAGGGGAGAAGGTAGACTATTCTACCGGCCCCATCATCTGGGGAGAGCCGGGAACCAACGGACAACACGCCTTCTATCAACTCATCCATCAGGGTACCAAACTGATCCCCTGCGATTTTCTGGCCCCGGCCCTGAGCCAAAACCCCATGGGCAACCACCACACTATTCTCATCGCCAACTTCCTGGCCCAGACCGAGGCGCTGATGAAAGGAAAGTGCGGAGAAGAAGTGAGAGCAGAGCTCGAGGCTTCAGACCTGTCCGGCCAGGAATTGGAAAGGCTGGTAGCGGCCAAGACTTTCGGGGGGAACAGACCCTCAAACTCATTTCTTTTCAAGAAGCTCACACCGGAAACACTGGGCTCACTCATAGCCCTCTATGAACATAAGATCTTTACCCAGGGTGTCATATGGAAGATAAACTCATTCGACCAGATGGGTGTGGAGCTGGGCAAGCAGTTAGCGAAAGTCATCCAGCCGGAACTCGAGGGGGACACATCTGTATCTTCCCATGATTCTTCCACCAATGGCCTGATCAATTACTTCAAGAGAGTGCGTACAGAGTGAGGAAGTCAGGATAGAGCAGCATACTTATGAGTTGGGCAAACGCTTCTTTTCTTGCGACGTCTTACGGAGGCGACTGGAAATAGCTGCCATCAATGATCCTGAACTCTTCGGACAAGAGCAGGGCTGAACTAGTTACCAAAGGCAGTCTTAATTCGAAAAAACTGCCTGGGAAAGCCCGGTCTTGGAGTCTCGGAGTGTTGGAGTACTGGAGTATTGGAAAAAGCCAAAAGCGGAATTCCAACTTGAATAATCATTTCTCCGTTACTCCAGTAAAACTTAACAATTGCAAAGATCGGCCTCGCAAAAAGAGAGATAGACAATGGCTGACTTCGATAGGGTAAAAGCCATACTCACAAGGATCTACGGCGAGAGAAAAGGGGAGTCGGCCTTAAAGAGAATCGTGCCCTTGATAGAAAAAGCTAATGTCCAAAAAAGTAGGAGAGAAGGATATTTTTCTCAAGAGGATACAGTTTTGATCACCTACGGCGACTCGCTATTGGAAGAAGGACAACCCCCCTTGGTCACTCTTCATGATTTTGCCAACACCTATTTAAAGGATGCAATCTCTACCATCCATCTCTTGCCTTTTTTCCCTTGGTCTTCGGATGATGGCTTCTCGGTCATGGATTTTTTCGCCATCAATCCCGAGCTTGGATCCTGGGAAGACATAGTTGCCATCGGTGGCGATTTCCAGCTCATGTTTGATTACGTGGTCAACCATTTCTCTGCCAAAGGTAAATGGTTTCAAAATTACCTTGCCGGCAAAAATAGGTACGCGGATTTTGCCATTGAAGTTGATCCGGCAACCGATTTGTCTCAGGTCACCCGGCCCAGGTCACTTCCCCTTCTGAGTGAATACAAGAAGTACGATGAGAGCACCGTCCATCTGTGGACAACCTTCAGCGGAGATCAAATCGATTTTAATTTTAAAAGCCTGGATGTGCTGGAGAAGATGATAGAAGTGCTCCTTTTCTACGTTGCAAAAGGTGCCAAGATCTTGAGACTTGATGCAATTGCCTACTTATGGAAAGAAATCGGCACCACCTGTATCCACCTGAGCCAGACCCATGACATGGTAAAGCTGTTTCGGGCTGTACTGGATCTGGTGGCGCCGGATGTAATTCTTCTGACGGAGACCAACGTACCCCACCAGGAGAACATCAGTTACTTCGGTGACGGCCGCGATGAAGCCCAGATGGTCTATAACTTTACCCTGCCGCCGCTGCTGTTTTATTCCTTCCTGAAAGAAGACGCCGCTGTCCTGTCAAAATGGGCCAGAGGTCTCGACCTGGAGTCTGAGAGCAACACCTTTTTCAATTTCACCGCATCACATGACGGCATCGGTGTGCGGCCTCTGGAAGGGATATTACAGCCGGAGGAGATCGATAACCTGGTTGAGGTGGTGAAGGGTAACGGCGGCCAGGTGTCGTATAAGAGAAACCCGGATGGCTCGGACAGCCCTTATGAATTGAACATCACTTATGTTGATGCTATTTTGGCAGGTGCGGAGTCTACTCGAGCAGAGAAATTCCTGGCTTCCCAGGCCATACAGTATGTCCTCCCTGGAGTCCCGGCTACCTATATCCACAGCCTGTTAGGTTCACGAAACTGGTTGGCAGGGGTGAAACAGACGGGCAGGGCCAGGACAATCAATCGGGAAAAATTAGATGCTGAAGAGGTGGCGTCGGAATTGAATGATCCAAACTCCTTCCGGGCAAGGGTCTTTTTCCCGTACATAAAGCTGATCAAGACCCGGAGAGAGCAAGAAGCTTTCCATCCAAACGTCGATTTTGAGATACTCGAAATTGATCCCAAGGCGTTCGTTATAAAGAGGTCTTCCCAGAAGCAGACGCTATATGCCCTGACCAATGTTTCCTCAACAGAAATTTCCTTTTCTCTGTCTGGCCATAGCGTTCCAGAACAGATGGAAGACTTAATCTCGGGAGAGAAATTCAAAACTGATTCCTTCACCTTGAGACCTTATCAATACATGTGGTTGACTTAATACCCTATTTACTTCTCCCGGGATTCAAGTAAAATGCAGTAGACTCGGCAAACAAGATCACTCCTATGATCTTATCCAATTCTCAGATCAAGAGATAGATACAAAATTATGCGGAGTTCAGTCCGCCTTTCGGTACTCTGGAGGTGATTTGATGGTTTATTCTGTTTCCGGCAGGAGCAAATTTCTCGCTTTGATCCTCTGCCTACTTGTTTCAATATTGGCAACCTTTGGCTGCGGTAAGGAGGAAAAGCCTGAAGAAGTCATCCGCTCTATTAAGTGGACCAAAGTGGCCGAGACCACAGCCAGACAGGTGAGGATGATCTCTGGCACCACCAAGCCTGTGGACCAGACTGCTCTCAGCTTTGCTGTGGGTGGGACAGTCGAGAAGGTCGAAGCCAAGCTGGGCGATAAGGTCAAAAAAGGGCAGGTTCTAGCCGAACTGGATCGACAGCCTTTCGTGCTGGCGGTCAGGGACGCAGAAGCCGGACTGTCAAAAGCCCAGGCTAATTTGGTAGAAAGACGGGCCAACTACGAGCGCTATAGTGCCCTCTACGAATCAAACAATGCCAGCAAGGCCGAGTTGGATGAAGCCAGGGCAAGCTTCGACAGCGCCAAGAGCCAGGTGAAGGCCGCACAGGCTCAACTGGGGCTGGCACGTCGCGATTTGCGTAAAACTCAAATGACGGCTCCCTTTGACGGTACTATCTCCGTGAAAGAGATCGAGCCTTACATGGAAATTTCCCCGGGCAAAGCAGTTTTCGGCCTGGATGGAGTGGAATCTGGCTTCGAAGTCTCGGCGGCAGTGCCTGACTCGTTGGTAATACATCTTTCATCGGGTGATGAGGCCGAAGTTGTTTTTCCCACCTTGAACAATCGCAAGGTTGCTGGGGTGATCACCGAGATCGGCTCCAGATCGAGGACTGCCAGTACCTATCCGGTTACGGTTCAGTTGCAGGAACAATTTGATGATTTCAGATCGGGAATGTCGGTGGAAGTTGCCTTCGAGTTTATCCCGGAATCGGAGACGGGGGAGCCATTATTGACCGGCCTTGCACTCCCTCTCGCAGCGATTTTTGTGGAAGCAGAAAAAACACAATTTGTTTTCATTTATGATGAGAAGAGCTCCACTGTCAAGAAGACTCCAATAAAGACCTTGGCCCTGCGCGAAAACGACGTACTCGTTGAGCCCGGTGCTCTCAAGGCCGGCGACATCATAGCCACTGCCGGTGTCCAGTTCCTGACCGACGGGCAGAAAGTTAATCTCATGAAGGAAAAGGAATAGTCCTCTGAGAATAGTGGAGTGATGGAGTACTGGAGGTATAGAAATTCCAAATCACAAATATCAAATACCAAATAAATCACAATGACCGAAATTCAAAGTTCCAAACTGTTTTGGTCATTAAGATATTGGAATTTGGGATTTGTTTTTAGTTTGGTGCTTGTAGTTTGGGATTTTACAAGTTCGCCATACTCCACTACTCCAATACTCCAAGGGACAACCATAGTCGATAAAGAACTAGTTCAGTAGCCAGATGTCTTGGTTTGACAGGTTGGAATCAAACAAGGGGATTCTTGATGAACCTTACCGGTTTCTCACTCAATAACTCACGCCTGGTGATGCTTGTGGTGGCAATGCTAACCGTCACCGGCCTTGTCATGCTGACGAACTACCCCAGTAAAGAGGACGCCGTCGTCACCATCCGGGATGCGGTAGTAACCACCTACTATCCGGGAATGTCACCTCGAAGGGTGGAAGACCTCATCACCCGTAAGGTGGAGGAATACATCCGCCGGATTCCTGAGGTGGAAAACATCTACAATGTCAAGTCCGCCACCGGGGTGTCCATCGTCTACGTCAAGGTATGGGACAAGTTCTTTGACATGGATCAAATATGGAATGACCTGCGTAATAAAATGGATGATGTCAAGGCAGAGCTGCCAGAGGGAACTATCGGCCCTCTGGTGAACGACGAGTTCGGCGACGTGTCTGTGGTCTTGGTGGCCCTGACAGCCAAGGGCTTTTCCATGGCGGAGATGCGTGATGTGGCCCGGGACATGCAGGACGATTTTTATACCATCCCGGGCATCCGCAAGGTATCCCTTCACGGGGTGCAGGAGGAGCGAGTATTTTTGGAGATATCCAACGCCCGCCTGGCCCAGTATGGGCTCAGTCCCGCCGAGCTTGCCCAGACCCTGAGGAAGCAGAACATCATACTTCCAGGCGGATCCGTTGAGACCGGCTTGGTGGAAATGGTGGTTGAGCCTTCGGGAAATTTCGAGAGCGTCAAGGACATCGAGAATGTTGTCATAAAACTCCCCGCCTCCAACCAGGTTGCCTACCTCAAGGATCTTGCCGAGGTGAAGCGAGCCTATATCGACCCGCCAAAGCAAAAAGCTTACTACAATGGAGAGCCCGCCATTATTCTGGCGGTGGAGCAAATGGAAAAAGGGGTGAACGTTCTGGATTTCACACCCAAAGTGCAGAAGAGAGTTGAGGAATGGCAGAAACGGCTTCCCATCGGTTACAAGGTAGACGTTGCTTTTTACCAGGCCAAGTACGTGCAAGAATCGGTGCACGGGGTATTCATGAATCTGATCCAGACCCTGGTCACCGTGCTCGCTGTGGTAATACTTTTTCTGGGGTTGCGGACCGGACTCATTGTCGGGACTATTGTTCCCCTTACCATGGTTATTACTCTCGTCTGGATGCGACTGTTCGGACTAGAGCTGCACCGGATTACCCTGGCCACCCTGATAATATCCCTCGGGCTTCTGGTGGACAACGGCATCGTTATGGCCGAGGAAATCGGCCGGCGCATGCTGGAAGGGGAGGAGCGAAAGGATGCAGCCATAAATGCGGGCAAAACCCTGGCACTGCCGTTACTTACCTCATCGTTGACCACTATCCTGGCATTTGTGCCTCTGGCCATGGCCCCAAATGTGACCGGAGAGTATTTGAGCTCCATGGCCACGGTGATTGCCATCACCCTTCTCACCTCGTGGGTGCTTGCTACAATGGTAACTCCACTAGGTTGTTACTGGTTCCTGAGGCCCAAAGCTCTCACTGAAGAGGAAATACAAGCACAGCACCAGAAACCCATGATGCAGAGATACAAGGGGCTTTTGACCTTCGCTCTGAACAACCGGCTAGTTGTCCTCGGGGTGGTGGCAGGTCTAATGGTGGGAGCTGTAGCCCTGATGGGTTTGGTTAGGAAGCAGTTCATGCCCGACTCGGAGCGGAATCAGTACATGATCTATTTAGATGTTCCAGCCGGTTACGGTACCAATGCCATGGACCATACAGCGGTCCGTTTTCTCAAGTGGCTCGAAGACAAAAAGGCCAATCCTGAGGTAACCAGCACCATGGCCTATGTAGGTTACGGGGGGCCACGGTTTTTCCAAACATTTGGCCCCAGGGCCGCCGCAGCTAATATTTCCTTTATCCTGGTAACAACCAAAGACTTCGATTCCATCTACCCGTCTATGGACAGAACCCGCGATTATCTTGCTCAGAATTTCCCCGAAGTCTATCCCCGTATTAAGAAGTTCTGGCTGGGAGCAAATGAGACAGGTCTGGTGCAGGTAAGGATTTCCGGGCCGGACCACGACAAGATTTACGAGTTGAGTCAGCAGGTGGAGAAGGCTCTTCGCGATATCCCCGGGACGGTGGGTATCTATAATGACTGGGAAAACCGGGTGGTCAAAATAATTGTCGACGTGGATCAGCCCCGGGCTCGCAGGGCTGGGGTCACTTCAGAGGAGATCGCCAATAGCCTGAACGCCTTTTTCAGCGGCAGCACGATCACGAACTATCGGGAGGAGGACAAGGCCATACCAGTGGTGCTCCGGGCTATAGGGGCGGAGCGCAAGACCTTGGATCGCCTTCGGACTGTTGGGGTGTATTCCTCGGCGATGAATGAGAACGTACCGTTGACCCAGGTGGCAGATCTCAGGACCGAGACCATGTTCAACCAGATCTATCGGCGGAATCTTCTCCCCACTGTGACCGTGGATGCCAAACACTTGTGGTTGCAGGCGGCAGAGTTGGAGGAGGCTCTCACCCCCGCACTGAATAAGATAATGAAGGACTTGCCGCCCGGGAGCTTCTGGGAGTGGGGAGGAGAGTCTGAGAACTCTGCCAAGGCACAAAAGGCTCTGGCAGCATTCATCCCCTATGCCCTGGGAGCCATGATCTTGCTCATGGTCTGGCAGTTCAACTCTTATGCCAAGCCGGCGATAATCTTTATTACCATCCCCCTGGTTCTGATCGGGGCCGCTCCGGGATTGCTGATTACCGGTGCCTTTTTTGGCTTCATGGCGATTCTAGGTTTTCTTAGTCTGGCGGGCATTATTATCAACAATGCCATTGTCTTGCTGGACTCGATGCAAAACGAGATTGATGGAGGGGCAAAACCTTACCATGCGGTCTTGACCGCCTGCCTGACCAGGTTCAAACCGGTGCTGATGACCACCCTCACGACCATTCTCGGGTTGGTTTCTCTGATGATCCCGCCCGACCCCATGTTTTTTGCCATGGCAGTGGTGATCAGTTTCGGCCTTGCCGCCGGCACCCTTCTTACCCTGGTGGTGGTGCCGGTGCTATACAGCTTATTTTTCAAGGTGAAAGCAGAGAGAGGCGACGCGACGCTTTAGTCTAGCGGAGATGTACAGGGCAGGGTCAAAGTTTGTTCTAAAGATCGAAGTCACTTTGGAGTAATGGAGTGTTGGAGTAATGGCTAACTTATAAAATCCCAAACTCCAAGCAAGACATCTCAGGGTTTCAGGTTTCAGTGTTCAGGTTTCAGGTTTTTCCTTTTATTTTTTTCCTGACACCCGAAACCTGACACCTGACACCTAAGTAATTGAGTTTTGTGATTTGTAATTTCCATAAACGTCATTCTCGTTTTACTCTATGCTCTCTGCCCTATGCTCTATGCCTTCTCAAATCCGAAATCTCCAATCATCTCTTGATTGGCTTGACCCCAGCCTCTTTGAAAAATACCTGGAGTCGCTGGAAGTATTCCTCCCTTTGGCCCGGGGTCATAAGAAAATCGAACCTGCCGGCAGCACGCTGCACATCCATCCAGTCAATGAGGAAGTTATAGACCGCATTTTCAGCATCCTGATCTGCTGTGAGAGATGAATTCTGAGCATCCAGCAAATCAACTATAGTGACCAGGCCGCGTGTATACTGATCCGTCACCAGATCGAGGTTTTTCCTGGCTGCTTCTGCGGCAGAACGAGAAAGGAGGATGTTGGGATAGGATGCGCTTGCCTGGTGGAGGGCTGAGCGGATGTTTTGTTCTATTCGCTCTGATGTTGACTGTTTCTCCAGTTGGAGGCGCGACAATTCTTCTCTGGCCCGCTTAATAGTGGCAAATTTATACCCTCCTTCTGCCAGAGGGAAAGTGGCAAAAACTCCTACCCGCCAATCAGTGTCATCCAGAGGGGTGTCGCTTCGTTGCCCTTCCCCACTCTCAGCCAGCAACTCGGATACACTCCCCTGGGCGCCAAAGGATGGTAGCCAGAAGGCTCTCTTTGCCCTTAGCAGAACTCTTTCTTGGGCAGAGATGAAGGCATCGAAACCCAGAAGTTCTGGTGCAATTTCCAACCCTTGTGCGACCATGAAATCACTGAAAGTCTGAAAGTTTCGTGGGTTGTCCACATAGGGGAAAAGACGCCGGTTACTGACAATGAGGAGGGGATCACTGAGGTCCGTCTCCGTAGTGACGAATTTTTCACCCAGGGGCCGGTTGAGCAAGCGGTTGAGTGCTATCTCAGTTTGCCGGGTTGTGGCTTGAGCGAAGAGGACATTAGCCCGGTCTGTGGCGATCTTACTCTCCCAGCGAAACTCCTCAGAGCGATTGGCGATGCCGATGGAGACCCGTACCCGAGCACGCTCGAGGTTGGCTCGGGTTAACTTCAAATTGTTTTTCTGCACACGCTCTAGGGTCTTGGCCCGCAGCACATTGAGGTAGGCCACAGCCGCATTGCGGATGATGTCGATTTCCACCGTGTTGCGTTGCTCTTGGCGAGAGGTCTGCAAATTTTTTTCAACCGTGAAGTTCGACCAGGAGTCCTCATCGTAAAGAAGCTGGGTGGCGGTTACTGAACCTGTAACAGAGCGCTGAGGGGTGACACCGCTACTTATTTTTGCCCTGTCCTTGTCAATTATTTCACCTCTGGCATCAAGGCCTACCTGAGGCAGCAAGGCAGAACGCGCCTGTTTTACGGTCTGTTCGCCTGCGGCAACATTTCTGTTCTGGGCCGCCAGGTCAAGGTTCGCTGCAATGGACTCGCGCACGGCACTTTGCAGAGAAAGTCTCCGCTCTACTCGCTCAACTTGTTCATTGAGCAAATCTGCTTCGGTGAGTGTACTCCAGGTGGGATAAAAACCAATGGCCCTTCCTGTGGCCATGTTTATGGTGAGCTTCTCACCCAGGGGGAAAGCCACCTTGAGAGTGGAGGCCTCTTCTCCCAGAAGGATTCGCTGCACGTTAAGGGCAATCCTCCTGGTGAGACGCAAGAATAGATCTTTAGGTGCAAGACTGGCAAGCACCCCCGCCTCAACATCGTCTCTTCCCAGCATGGAGAAACTTGGAAGTCTTCTTAAGATCAAGCCGTATACGAGTTTGCGGAACTCACCAGGTGTGATCTGTGCAAGAGGCAGGAGGTAAACGGCGTCGGTTTCAGAAGGAAAAGCATCCAGGGTTTGCTCAGCGGAGGGGTCGACGGGAACGACTTGTATGTCGATGGTATACTCGTAGGCAGTCTGGCGTAATTTCTTCTCGAGCCACGGGATAGCATCAATGGAGTTCCTGGTAGCAAGAACCACCAGTTTGCGGAAAGGAACCATTTCGTGGAACACCTTGATATCCCTTTCAAAACTGAGGAAGGAATCAATGTAGCAGAGGTTCTTGACTCCGCTGGCACCGTCTTTGAGAGGCAGATTCTGCAGCTTGGCATCAGCTACAATGGAGGCAACCACCGGCTTCGGTAGTTTTTCTTTATGGCAAACGTAATTCGTCGATAGGTAACCGAGGGTGATTACCAGATCAACCTCGGGATCGGCAAGCAGCTTGTCCACAGAGCTCTCTATTTCCCCTAGTTCCCAGTTACCCTGAATGAATTTCGCTTGCGGAAACCGGACATCGAATTCCCCCGAGGTTAGTTTGAGGATTTCCTCTTTGACCAGGGGGGTGATGTCTGATAAACGTTCCGGCGGGCCGTCCCTGACAATACCGATGCGAACAACAGGCAGTTTGGCAGCGGACCTGGCATCAGGAATCCTTAGTGCTACCACACACACCATGGTGGCTATTAGAAAAAAGAACCTGCTGTTCATCTTGCTATTCATAAACCTACTCCTTTAGTTTCAATAATTCACCTGATGGCTTTTTTAGGCATAGGTGTGAGCCCTCGCGGATGTGTCAACGACAATCCCGAAGACGAGGCAAGCAGGCTTAATGTGTCATATTGTTTTCTGAAAAGTCTGAAATGCCTTACGCAGTCAGAGTCGTAGCTACGGTTTCGAGGAGATAGTATAGGACAAGCAGTTCGGTAGGGCAACAGGTAAGTGGCCTCCGAGGCTTACTTTGACCTGGCGAGGACAGAGTCTAGTTCAATTCGTGTCTAAGCCATCAGTGCTTGACAGACAGCCAGATGCTCTGTCAAATTACAATCCAGACGATTCGACGACCGACTTCAACCAGGCAGAAGGACACAACCATGAAGAGGATAATCTGGCACTGTGCCATAGCAAGCATGTTCGTTTTATTACTGGGATGCGCCGGATCCCCGAACAAGAAAGCACTGCCCTCCGTACGCTATGCAGGCATGACCGGAAAGCGCTCGCTCGTTGTGCTTTTACCCACCATAGGCGGTGAAGGATCTCATTATGAGACCGAGGGGTTTCTCGACGAAGTGTGGGAGAGAGGATTTGAGGCCAGCCTGGAGGTTGTCGACGTTAGGCCATCTCTTTATCTGGGGAACAGGATTGTCGAGCTCCTGAAAACCGAGGTGATCCAGCCTGCAAAAGCTGAGGGATTTGAGGAAATCTATATTGTTGGCATATCTCTCGGCGGACATGGTGTTCTGCTTTACGCAACCGAGTATCCGGAAGATGTCGATGGTGTAATTGTTCTTGCGCCTTTTATAAGTGGGGACACGGCAAGTGAGGCAATTGATGATGCAGGCGGTCTCGCTGACTGGGAAGATTGTCCTTTTCTCGCCTGGACCCATGCATGCAATCTGTGGAAGTCTTTGAAGGTTTATGTTTCAAATCCAGAGAATCGAAAAAAGATAGTCTTAGGGTTTGGAACCGAGGATATATTTGTCGAACAGTGCCGGATTTTGGCTGAGGTCTTGCCGCCTGAACAAGTTTTCACTGTGTCCGGCGGGCATGATTGGGTCACTTGGAAGAAACTCTTTATAAAAGTGGCAGACTACTTCAAGGAGCTTAAAATTCAGCGAGACAAATAGTTAGGAGTATCGTTCCGGATCTGAATGGTATAAGATGAAGCCTTGGCCGAGTTTCCACACAGATATTTAGTACAGGCTGATAGGGGGAGGGTCTTACGAATTCCTCCGGCTGCGAATCTTCTTGTCCACCAGTTTTAAAAGGCCATAAAGACTTTCCATGTGGGGCACAGCAATCTTATGTCGTTTGGCTGCCCGGATTCCGTTTCCGAGTATGGCCTCAACTTCCATGGGTCTCCCAGCCTCGAAATCAACCAACATGCTGCTCTTGTAAGGGGACATCCTACGGGTCCCTTCGATGTTTTCCTCTACAACTCCAGTTGGGAGCGGGTGACCCTCAGCCTCGGCAATCCGACACACCTCTTCCATTACTTGGCGGGCGAGTTCTAAGGACTCAGGATTGTCCACCATGGTTTTGGTGTCCGCACCACCTCCTAAAACAGAGATGGGATTGAAGGGTGCGTTCCACACGAGCTTTCGCCATCTGTCAGTAACCACGTCTTCGCTTACTGTGCATGGCACACCGGATTCATTGAAAAGCCTGGCAAGGTGGTCCGTCTTGTCTGACCTACCCGCAGGAAATCGGCCGATTACCAGACGCCCAAAGTCTACGTGGACAATGTGACCCGGATCGTTACGGGTGACGCATATAAAAGCAAGACCACTGATGATCTCGTTATTCGGAAATGCTTGAGATACAGATTCTTCTATTTCCACACCATTTTGTAAGAGGACGATAGCTGTGTCCGGACCAACTACTTCCCTTATAATCTCAGGGGTGTTTATTTCAGGTAGCACCTTTAGCCCCACAAGGAGGTAATTGGGTGG